>JAFWWU010000083.1 GCA_017523285.1 Ruminococcus sp. | reverse complement strand
GGGCATGAGGATATTGAAGAATGTGTCGGAGATGTATTCTTTTCGGTATATCAGAATTACGAAATAAACAAAAGCTTTGATGGGGATTTAAAAGGATTTATAGGAACAATCGCCGCAAGAAAAGCAGTAAGTAAATTCCGTTCAATTACACTACATAACGGAAGAACAACTTCAATGGAAGATGAAGTCTTCGAAATAGCAGATGATGTAAATATTGAAGAAAATGCAGAAAAATCATAGCTGAGAAAGACACTTCTCGATGTTATCAGAAGTCTTGGTGAACCTGATTCAACTATTGTATTGCAGAAATTCTATTTCAATGAAAGCTCAGCAAAAATCGCAGAGAAGCTTTCAATAACCTCAGCAGCAGTAAGAGTACGCTGCGGACGTGCAATAAAGAAGATGAGAAAGCTTCTTGAAGCACAGGGAATAACCTTAAAGGAGGGATATTAATGAGAGATAAAAGAGAAATCGGATTTGATATACTTGACAATGCAGACCTCGAACAGATAGAGGAGTTAGCTATGGACAGCAATATGCTTGATGATGAAACAAAAAAGAGAATTAAAAAGATTATAGATAAAAAATGCAAGGAAGCAAAGGGTGAAACATTTATGGATAACAAGAACTTTATAAGAAATACAGATGATGAAAATACAGTATCTCATGTAGAAATCTATAAGGAAAGAAAAATCACAAAAATAATTTCAGCAGTAGTAAGTGTTGCGGCGGTATTCGGAATTGTTGCAGGCGGTGCGGCATTTATCAGAAATAACAAGGTTAAACCCGAAGATGTTACAAAGTCATCATCGTTGCTTGAATCTGAATTAGATTTGGAAGTTTCGACTGAAATTGAAGAAGCAGCACAAGAAACATTGAATTATTTATTAAATGATATGCAACAGATTGAATTAAAATACGATTATATAGATATTACGTGTGATTCAACTCCTGAGTTGTTTATAAGTGCAGATGTTTATGATAATAGTGAAGAATTGATGGTATACAAATATAATGGATCTGAATATGAAAGCTGTTACGAAGGTGCTTATCAGAAATTAGCGGTAAGTAAAGAAAACAATGCTATTGTACTTGTTTCAGAAGAATCATACTATGATATAAGTTTTTATGATTTTGAACCTGATAAAGAAAAGGTGCTTTTAACTTCGGAAGATACTGAAAAGATATTTAATCAATATAAGAATTACGATTCTACTCATTGTCGAATATGTGAAGGTGATGAATTTATAGGCTTTTATGATACAGAAATAGCAGATGATTCATCAAGTGAAGAGTATGGTTTCACTTTTGATAATCAACCAATAAGTGAAGACGAATATAATCAAGTTATGGATAAATACGATTCTTATGGTTGGAGAGAGATAAAAATTGATAAATACACAGCCAAAGCAGAAAAAACAACACCGGAAAAAGCCGCCGAGCATACACTTGAGCAATTTGCAGATACATGGCCTGATGATATAGAATTTGATTATAAGCTTATGGATTTTATAGGTGATTCAAAGCCTGAACTGTTTATTCTAATAAAATCCAATATCAGTAATATTCAGGATTTGTATTACGGGGAATTTGATGGATATTTCTATAATATGGTGTGTTTATCATCAGTCAATAAGGTTATGATAAGTGAAAAGAATAAAGCAATTGCCTGTATAAATAATAATAAGATTACGAATGATTATTATAATTATTACTCAGTTGATCTTTACGATTTTGCTCCTGATGAAACAAAAATCAATGGCGACGGCGAAATTATATTCAATAAATATGAAGAACTTGAAAATACTTCTATTTGTACTTTTACAAGAAATGCTGACGGAGTATTTGACCTTAAAGTACGTTATGCCTCAGAGTCTTCAATAGATAATCCAGACGGACCGATCGATTTCGTATGTATGGATGGTTCTGAATACACTTACAGCAAAGAGCTTTTTATCGAAAAGATGAATGAATATGATTCTTATGGCTGGACTGAAATGAAATTTGATGAATATAAATTGAAGTAGAATATGATGAAACAGATATTTTTAATCAGCATCGTTAAAAACAATAACTACATATATGTCATCTGGTGTTGGAAAGCTTGATGGATCTGAATTAATTTAATATTGCAATTTATGACAGAAAAATGAGCTGCTCTGATTATAATCGGAGCAGCTCATTTGATTGGATTTATTCGAATGTATAATATATTTCGTTTACTATAAGCTCATCGGCAATACTTTTGATATAATCTGTATCAATATCTTCAACTTCGTTGAGCTTTTTGAAAGAAGCATCATCAAGAGTTAAATTGAATGAAATATCGGAAAGCTCAATATTTTCAAGTACGTCAGATTGGATTTCTTCAGCATCTTCTAAATCGAAGAAATCATCATCCTTATGATTATCGATTGCTTCTTTACCGTGTTCAATATCATATTGAACTGAAAGTGAGCCAAAATATGAAGAGAATGTGTATTCATCGCCAAATCCGAAGTATGAAACACTTATATCATATTTATCAATCAGTTCCTTAACAGTTTTACCTTTTAATGATTCTAAAAATTCAGTGGATTTATCATCTTTATATTCTTTATTTGAAAGATATATAACGACTTCATCAGGGCTTTGTGAATAACCGTTGACTTTATATCCCTCATTTTCTATTTCAGAAAGCTTTTTTCCGCTCATTCCTTCAATTACAATTTTTTCATCTGAGATTTCTTCATCTTCTGCTATTTCTTCTTCCTCTGATTCATCAGCGGCAGATTCTTCTTCTGCTACGGTAGTAGTTTCAGCTTTAGAAGATGATTTATCATTTTTCTTGCCGTCAGATTTGTCAGAACATCCTACAAATGATGTAAGAATAAAACAAGTAATAATTGCTGTTAAAAGTGATTTTTTCATAATTTGCAATCCTCCTAATAATAAACATATTTGAATTATATCATATTTGATAAAATATGTCAACTATTCTTGTTCTATAATGATTTATACATAGGATAGAAATAGAATTACAATAATTATATAAAATAATCTCCCGAAGTATATAAACATCGGGAGATTTTTACGGCTATTTTACCTCAACAAGTCTTGGATTTACAATCTTATATGTACCTGCAGTCAATGCATAATTGAAAAATAGCTGCCAGTCAAAGTAAGTGACTTCTTCTTTAACCGTGAATGTATACGAGAACTCCTGAAGCTGTGATGTCAGCTTTGCTTTATCGCTCCAGCAGTTTGGATATGAACCGTTGAGTGAATGATTGAATCCGAGAGAAACCTCACAAGGAGTTGAACATGAAGCCTTGAATGTTAATTCATAAGTTTTTCCCGGTTCAAGAACTATGTTCTTTGCCTGTGACTGAATATTCCATGATTTATCTTCTGCCTGTGCAACCTTTACTGTAAAGGAGTTTTCTTTCTGGTCTGATGAGAATTCGCCTTTCCCGTAGTATGACCAGAAGCGTGTTTCCGACAGATTATTCTCTGTATCAATCTTTGATTCATCACAATAATTATCGAGATATTTCTTCGCATAAGCAGGACGTTGATTGAAGAAATCTTTTATACGCTGAACTTCCTTTGAATAACTATTAGCTGCCCAACCAAGACCAAAACGATTAAGAGTATCATTTGTTACTGCTTCGTATGCATTTACATACTCTGTTATTATATCGTTTACTCTTGTTTTATCAAATGTTGTATTGATAATTTCAACATAGTTATCATAGAATTGCTGACGGAATTCACTATTTCTGATCAGATTTTTCAGAATTAAAGGAAAGTTATAATACTGCGATTTTGGACCGTTATTGCCAAGTGAATCATAGTTTGCAATGTTCTTTTCACTGTTATACAGACCATCTGAGATATCAGTATCATACAGAACGAAACGCCATTTTCCGTTAGCTTCGGGAATATCGCTATGAACTGTCTTTGAACGCCATGCCTGCCAGTTATTTATACCTGTACTTGCCCAGTCACTGTTGTTGATATATGTTTCTACAGTCATATAGTCCATAAAACTCTGTATATCAACAGTGTTGCAGAATTTTTCGTAGTTAAGAGGATTGGCCATATTAGCACTTACAGCCCATACGCAGAACTGTTTGAATTCTTCAAGTTCAGTTTCAAGTCCGTCATCAAGTTGGCCGTTTTTGATAACAGTAACATCATCTTTATCAAGTCCGTAATGTGCTTCAAGATAATCGGCGTCTACTCTTTCACGAAGCATATAGAATCCCCAGAACTCACCATCAATAAAGAGGATACATGGTTCACTTCCCATAGTATCAACATTCAGATCTTTTGCAATTTCCTGATTAAGTGCATCTCTGAAATGGAGATACTGGTTATCATTACCGCCATTCCACAAAGTTACCTTATCAAATCTTTCAATAACTTTATCGTTTATATCTGTAAGTTCATCAAAAATCGGATATTTTATTGATGAATCACCGTATTCGCTTCGTGTAACAAGACGTAAGCTTTTCTGTCCGTAAGAGCGTGTATAATTACCTGAAATTTTAGCACCGATATCTGCACTGTATACAGCCTTTCCGTTTTCAATTATCTGAATTGAAACAGGGAATTCAGATTCTCTTCCTTCTTTGTTATAATTTGTAGGATTTTTCGTAGAGGCAAGGTCGTATTCCTCATATTCAGGGCTGTTGAGCCATTCATAGTATTCATTGCCTATCATATAAGCACCGTTATCTTTATCAAAAAGATAATCACTGTCTGTAACCATAGATACAACTTTCATTTCATTGTAATATGGTTTATTCTTGCCCACAAAATAGCTGTTATGTTCAACTTCGCTGAATTTACCATCGGATCTCTTAGAAGCTGCCCTTATAACAATACCCTTATCAACATTTTGAGTAGGAGGAGTATATCCTGTAATCGAAATATCCTTTAAAGCACTGTATACATTCGGCTCATTTGTATTATTATAGATTCTTATGCTGTCTTTATATAGTTTTGCAGTATCAGAAGTACGTGGATCACTGCCGTCAGTTGTATAGTATATCTCATTTCCGTTTGAATCGCTGAGAACAAGCTGGAATTCGTTATCATAGAAACCACCTTTCTCTGAGAACAAAGGCTTTTCAACAAGATTCATATCAGTTGCTTCATTATTTGATTTTCCGGGAGTATATGAGAGATATCTGAATGTAGCAGAGCCGTTTTTATATCTTCCATAGGTTATATCAGAAGATAGCTCAGGGACTTCGACCATATCAATTTCAGTTCCGTCAGGAGCTGTAAGATAAACTGTTTCTCCTGTTGCACTCAGCTTGAATGCGGCATGATATTCTCCCTCAGCTTCTGTAACAGCGTCATCACAATATATAAGAATATATCCGTCTGCTTTGATAGTTGTATCTGAGGGGAATGTAAACTTGAATTTGTTTTTTGCGCCGTCTGATACGCCGACACCGCTTAAATCAATAGCCTCATCTGAATTATTATAAATTTCAATCCAGTCAGGAGAAGCCCCTGAAGCATCGGTTACAGATTTTTTTGCGGATGAGCATACTTCATTGATAAGAAGTCCGTTATATTGTCTGCCCTTGATTTTTCTGCGAAGCATTACCATATCAAAAGCATCAAGAGAATCATCATTATTAAGATTTGCACTAGCTCCTTGTTGAGAAGTAAGGCTTCCGCTTCCTGTTAAATAATCACCAAGAAGTTTTAAATCAAGTGAATCTATTGTGGCATCGCAATTGATATCGCCTTGCTCAAGAGCAAGACCATCTTCTGCAAATATATTAAGCGCGGATGGCATAAGTGAAGAACAAGCTGTAATAACCCCAATTACAGCGGAAATTATTCTTTTAGAAACCATTATCATCAACATCCCTTCTATGTTAATGTGTATATTGTACCATAAATTTTGTGTATTTTCAAGTGTTTTTTGTTAATATTTAGGCGTTGAGGTGTTGATTTTATATTTGATATTTGACATCATTCAAAATTTTATGTATAATGAAATATGTGAAATACAGATATATATGGTGTTGCATATGAAAATGAAAAAGAAAAAGAAAAGAGTTCTGTTTATAGCGGGCATTATAATGACATTAATAGGTGTTTCTGTTCTGGCGGTATTCGGCTGGAAGAGGATAACCCGAGAAATTGAAAAACAAAAACTTCTTAAAGAATGCGTGGTGTTTGAAATACCTCAGCATTTACATATAAAGTTACTGAAAACTTTATTGTCGAGCCGACTGAAACATGGATTCTCGATGATTTCGGGGACAACAGAATAACAATCGTTACCTGTACTGATGACGGAAAGCAACGTCAGATTGTAGTTGGTAAACTAACAGAAGAATAAATAAAAGCTGTTATGCCAAGTTATAGGCATAACAGCTTTTTCATTTCTGTAAAAGTTGAAATACTGGTTAATTGTAATAATGAACATCGCGTGATTTTTCATGTATCTTTTCCCAATAAACATATCCGAATTCCTGTTTTGACCATTCTTCAAGATATTTGATTTTTGCGTTCAGATGATGATATTTTTTTATTTCATTTATATCAATCAGCTGCATATAATCATTATTATCTTTGAATTCCATGGAAAGCAGACGTTCAATAAGCGTAGCACGGTCTTCCATAGGGGTTATCATACTGTAATCATATATAAAATAAGGGAAGTCATAACGAGGTTCGCTTTCATAAAAAGTATTATCAAGTGTAGGATTTGCCATATCGTATGAATCACCCGTTGCAAAGCCATCAAAGTCATCTGAATATTCAAAATTATCAGGATTCAGTTTCGCCCACTCTGTAGCATCAATATATCCGTGCCTTTTCTCTATAAGGTTTTCAACTGAGTGCCATATTTCATGATGAAGTGCCGAATCTGTTTCATAAATTGCGCTGCTGCATATAGCTATATCATACCATCCACCATTAGGATAAGCTAATCCGGATGCAACAAAGTGTTCATGAGAATCAGAGGATAATTCGCTGACAATTGAAATTCTCAGACCACATTTTCCATTTGTACCTTTAAAATGACTGAAAAAATCTTCTGGATACATTTCAAGGATTTTACGGAGTTCACGCATATTTTCCATTTCAGTCTGAATATAATATTCGTCATTGTATTTTTCTGTTGAAGTAAATATGTATTGAGAAGCTGATTCAGAAGATTTTACTTCATCACCGATAAGTAATCTTATGCCGAAATCTTTTTCTATTTTGTCAGCTTCCTTTCTTATTTCCTTGAAGTTATCGCCAATTTCGATAATTTCCTGTTTTTCAATCTGATAAGGTTCAGCTAATTCTAATTGTCTGTCATATTTAAGTAAAGCGGGCTCCATCATAAGAAGGGAGGAAGCTACCAGACCTTCTTCATAAGGATTTGTCGCAACAATCCAGCGTTCCAGACTTTCGGAATAACAATAACTCATATAAATCAATTCATCAGGATAAACGATTCCAGAGTTTGCGATTGTACCGTTTTCAGGATCAAAAAACAATAATTCAGTATAGTTACTGCCTTCTTTATAGTTGTTATAAAGAAGAATAACATTATTGCTGTTCGGGTTCGATTTTATGGAATAGGTTTCATACTCGGTTAATTCGATTTTATAGGCTTTTACAGGAGAATTATTATTAATATCGGATACTTGCAGAATTAAATTGCTGCCGCAATCCTGGTCGTTATATTCATAATAACTTGTTATATAGTTATCTTTGGTTAAGTATGATTCATAATAGCTTTCAGTTATCGGAGCAATCAAATGATTATCGGTAATGGAATATATACCTATTTCAATACCGCTTTTTGTTTCTTCTGAGGGCTGACATGCATAAAATGATAAATCATCAGGAAGTAAATTATAAATATAATGGAAATCTTTGCGGTATACCTGTGTACTGATATTTCCAGACTCGTTTATTTTTTTGATCTCTTCTGTTACCGCATTGAACCAATAAATGCAATCATTTTTATTATCCAGTTTAAAAGAGGGAATATAACCTTCATCAAGAGTGATTTCATTTGGTTTATCAGCGTTTTTCGGGTACATATAGATTTTATCAAGTGTGTTATTCTCGTATGCAGCAATCGTGCAATTGCTCATCATTCCCAATAACTCAATAGATTCACTGGCAAACTCAAAACTTCTTATTATTTCATCTTTAATCGGATCAAAAATATAACATGTACTTATTCCGTCATTATCACACTGAATGAGGAGTGTATTATCTGTTCCGTTAAAAACATTTCGTATTGCTCCATCAACCTTAAAACCATCGAAATATCCGATTGGTTCAGTCATAGGTGGTAAAAGAGGCGGTGGAGCAGTTGTTACTGTTGTTGTGGGTTCAGTTGAAGAAAAAGCTGTTGTAGTTGTTGCAACAGGCTTTGAATCATTATTATCTGAATTCTTTTTCTTGTTGCAGGATGTGATGTTTACAAGCATAAATGAGCATAATAACAGGCTTAGTATTCTTTTTTTCATTTGAAAACCTCCTTGTTTTCCGATATAAATTGTTTAATATATTATATCATTATTTTCAGCGATTGTAAATACTTATTACTAAAAATAAATTTATAATATACTAAATAATATATAGCACCGCATAAATATTTTGATATGTTATTAATTCGTTTGTTTTAACAAAATTATAAAAAACTATTTACAAATTCAGTGTAAGATGATATAATAAAAGTTATAAACAAAACTTCAAAGTATGCGCTGCCTTTAAGTTCTGTTTATCAATACATAATTAATGTTCAAAACATGGAGGGGTTCGGAATGAACAGGAAGTTATCAAAAAAGCTTGCCTCAAGCCTTATGGCAGCCGCAATGCTTACAACAGCAACAACAACTATAATACCGTCAACAGTTTCAGCAGGTCAGCTGCTTGGTGAAACATCATTTGACTATAAGGCTTTGCCATGGCACATAGTTGAAAACAGTCCTGCCAAACAGGATTTTGCAATTGAAGAAGGAGCATTCCACGTTACAATTATGAATGCAGTGGGCGAAGATCACGAAAAATGGGATCTCCAGTTCAGACACAGAAGTCTTAATTTCAAAAAAGGACATGAATATGAAGTAAGCTTTACTGCTAAATCTAAACGATCAGGGTTAGAGCTTACCTCAAAGATTGCAAATTACATAGGCGATGAGGAATATTTTGTTCTTGATGGTGATGAATTCATAATGGGACAGCATATGGATGGTCAGTGGGGGAAGGCGGCTAAGCTTTCAAGTAAATCCACTACATATTCAGGTACATTCATTCCTACAAAGGATATTGAAGCTGCAGAATGGGTTTTCCAATATGCTGACGGAACTGATTATGAAGGAAATGCTCAGGACGGTGACGAAATCTGGTTTGAAGAGATGTCGATTGAATGCAAAACCTGTGACGAAGCCTACGGCAGCGAAATTCCTTATGCTACAGGTCGTGATATGTCTTGCATGAAAGATCCTGATACAATGACAGATAACGGCACTATGCTCAACTATATCTCAGTTAATCAACTTGGCTATTATCCAAACCTTGCAAAAGTTGCAACATTCGGCGATAATGCAGGCGATATACTTTATCATGCTTCAAGGCTTACTCTGGATAAAGATATTTATGAATTTGAGCTTGTTGACGCTGAAACAGATAAAGTTGTATACACAGGCACATCAAGCAAGGTTTTCGCAGATAAAGATTCAGACGATAATGTATGTAAGCTTGATTTTTCAGATTATACAACACCCGGCGAATACTATCTCCGTATAAAAGACGAGAAGTGGAGATCATTCAATTTCCGCATTGCTGATGATATTTATTCGGATTCTTCAAACAATATGCTTACAAATTCACTCAACTATTTCTATCAGAATCGTTCGGGTATTAGTATTGAAGAGTCATACATAACATCAGGCGATAAAAAGACACTTGCACATGAAGGCGGTCATAAATCGGATGTTGCCACAGTTCAGACCAAGTGGATTAATGGCTATGCAAATGCTACTGAAGCAACACAAACATACGCTTCATCAACAATTGATGCAAGCGGCGGCTGGTATAGTTCAGGTGACCACTCCAAACAGATGGTAAGCGGCGGTATTTCAGTATGGACACTCCAGAATATGTATGAAATGGCTATCCGCAATGAAAGCGGAGTTGAGAAATTCGCTGATGGTTCCGGTACAGTTGTTGTTCCTGAAACAGAAAACGCTGTTCCTGATATTCTTGATGAAACCGCATACGAGCTTGACTGGATGGCAAAGATGAAAGTCGAAGAAGATGAACCTACATGGGGAAAATATGCAGGACTTTACTATCATAAGCTTCAGGATCATAAATGGACAGGGCTTGCTTTAAGACCATATATCTATGAAGAGGAATTGATTACAGAACGTATCATCAAACCTCCTACGTTTGCCGCAACACTCAATTATGCAGCATGTGCCGCACAGGCAGCAAGATTATGGGCACCATACGATGCTGAAAAGGCAGAAAAATATCTTGAAACTGCAGTAGAAGCATACGAAGCATATGAAACGCATTGGTACGAATATGATTTCACAGCAACGCATCATCCAACGCTTTATTGCGAATGTCCTAAGGAAGAACTCAATGAAACATCACAATATGCTCCTATGTGGCATGCAAAGGGCGCTGAGCCTTATGCTGATGCTGAAGTTAAAGATGACGCATATTGGGCAGCATGTGAGCTTTTCGTATCTGCTTCTGAAATGGGTAATACAGAGCTTGCAGAAAAGTTTAAAAAAGAGCTTTCTGAATCAAAATTTGCATTTAATGTGTCTGCAAGAATTTATGGCGGTCTATCTAAAGATGGTCCTTTTACTTCGTTCAGATGGGATGAAACTGATTCATTAGGTTCTCTCACTCTTGCTCTTCATCCTGAACTTCTTTCTTCTGAAGAAAATAAAAAAATAAATGATAGCATTATTTATGCAGCTGATGAGTATATTTATGTTGAAGATAGGCAGGGTTATGGGCTTCCATATTTATATGATAGTTCAGGATATAATGACCCTAATAGTCTTTCACCGAGCATCATTATTGGCGGCTATGAATATGGCTCAAACGGAATGGTTATCAATAACGCTATTATAATGGCTTATGCTTATGACCTTACAAAAGATATAAAGTATATAAACGGTGTTTCACAGGCTATGGATTATCTGCTTGGTAATAATCCGCTTTCCTTCTCGTTTATTTCAGGTTATGGTACATACAGCGTTGAAAATCCCCATCACAGATACTGGTCATATGAGCTTGACAGATCTTTCCCTAAAGCTCCCGATGGCGTGCTTGTAAGTGGACCTAATGCAGGCTTGCAGGATGATTATGTCCGCTTATTAGGATTTGTTCCTGGATTTTATGATAATCCATCACAGAGATGCTATGTTGACGCACTTGAAGCATGGTCAACAAACAGTGTTGCATCTGAATGGAATGCACCTCTTGCATGGGTAGTATCATTCATGCAGGATGAAGCATCTGGTGCAACCGAGAACCCTGATCCAACACCTACTACAACATATTCAACAGGCGGTGTAAAGCCTACGATGCTTGGTGATGTAAACACAGATAACTCTGTAGATATTGCTGATGCTGTTCTTCTTAAATGCTACATTCTCAATAGTTCAAAGTACACAATTTCAGTACGTGGCAAGGCTAATGCTGACGTACAGAACAAGGGTAACGGTATTAATGCACAGGATGCACTTGCAATTTTAAAATACTCACTTAACCTTATAGATTCATTTTATATTTAATTCGGATACAAAGTGAATATCCTGAAGCTTAAAGAAGGATATTCATAAAACGTATTTAAATAGTATTAAAACGCTGTATAGGAATGAAAATTCCTATACAGCGTTTTTGTATTATACAGTATATCTATGAGGTTTTTCAGAAAGAATTTTTGAAAAATGCTTGACAAACATTTTAACGTGTGTTAAAATGTTCTTAACGATTAAACATTTGCTTAAATGTAAAAATTAAAATGAGGAGATAATAAAATGGAAAGAAAAGTTTTGCCGCATAATCACAGTAGTAACGAAGAGCATATTCTCGAAAATCTGCCGACTATTGATGACTGCAGAATGGTTGCTGATATTTTCAAGCAGATAAGCGATGGTACAAGACTTCGTATTCTATGGTTTTTGTGTCACTGTGAAGAATGTGTAAGTAATATAGCTGCTGCGATGGAAATGAGCGATCCTGCTGTTTCACATCATCTTAGAACCCTTAAAAATACAGGTCTTATAGTCAGCAGACGTGACGGCAAGGAGATTTATTACAAGCTTGCTGATACACAGGTAGCAGATTATGTACATCGTATCTGCGAAGAGATTTTTCATATTACCTGTCCGTTAGAATAATTGAGGTAAACATTATATGATTTTTCAGATAATTGCTGTTTTGATATTGATTGTATTCTATTCATTTTACTTTGCAAAAATAATAATTCAGAAAAGACAATCTATTAAAACCAATCAGATGGGAAAAGGGAATAAACCTAAGAAAGTTCTGCTTATCGAAAGGATTCTGAGTGTTACAACTATATCGGCAGTTATTGGCGAGGTATGCAGTATTTTTCTTGTTAAAGACTATCTTCATTCCGAAATAAGAATTATCGGAATTGTGATAGGAGTTATTGCAATTTTATTTTTTGCATCAGCTGTAAATATAATGAAAAACAGCTGGAGAGTAGGAATTCCTGAAGAAAAAACTGCACTTGTTACATCAGGTATATATAATTTCAGCAGAAATCCGGCATTTGTGGGATTTGATTTATTATATTTATCTTTATGCCTTATGTTTTTTAATATTCCACTTATTGTCATTTCTATATTTGCAGCAGCGATGCTTCACATACAGATATTACAAGAGGAAGAATATATGCACATTACTTTTGGTGCAGAGTATGATGAGTATAAAAAACATACAAAGAGATACCTTGGAAGGAGATTAATCAATGAAAACTGAAAAGAATATTCTAATTGCGTTTATATTGAATCTGTCATTTTCAATTCTGGAGTTTATAGGTGGTACAATAACAAATAGTGTAGCTATCATTTCTGATTCTATTCATGATATCGGAGATGCAGCCAGTATTGGTGTTTCATATTTTTTGGAGAAAAAAAGCAAAAAACAGCCCGATACAACTTATACTTACGGTTATGCAAGATATTCCGTAATCGGCAGTGTTATTACTACTTTAATTCTGCTTTCAGGTTCGGTAATGGTTGTTATTAATGCAATAAAGCGAATTATTAATCCTGTAGAAATCAATTATAATGGTATGATAATTTTTGCTGTAATCGGTGTAGTTGTAAATTTCATTGCAGCTTATTCTACCCGAGAAGGAGATTCCCTTAATCAGAAGGCTGTCAACCTGCATATGCTGGAGGATGTTCTTGGATGGTGTGTTGTTCTCATTGGTGCAGTAGTTATGCGTTTTACTGATATTTCAGTTATTGACCCTGTAATGTCAATTATTGTTGCGTTGTTTATTCTTATAAACGCAATAAAAAATCTTAAGAAAGTTCTGGATTTATTTCTTGAAAAAGCGCCACACGGCATTATGGTTGATGAAATCAGAGAACACATATCAGAAATTGAAGGCGTTATGGACGTACATCATATTCACATCTGGAGCATGGATGGTTACAACAATTATGCGACAATGCATATTGTAACAGAAGAAGAGCCCCATAGCATAAAGCATAAAATCAGGGATGAACTTAAGGAACATGGGGTTTCACATGTAACGCTTGAGCTTGAAGGCAAGGACGAGGGCTGTCACGAAGAGCATTGTCATGTAGATTATAATGTATCCACATGTCATCATCATCACCACCATCATTAACAATTCATTTGCCCGACTTTTAACAGCGATTAAGATTATTATAAATAAAACAGGCATATGCGGATAAGCAATATGCCTGTTTTATTTTCTGTGTTTATTTTTTCATATCAGCAATGTATTCTTCTATTGTAAGCTTTCCACCTGTAGATATATGACTGTAATATGCAAGAACGATTGAAGCATCACTTGAATTTATTGCACCGTCTTTGTTTACGTCAGCAGCTTTAATCTGTTCAGCTGTAAATGATTGCTTTCCACCGGTTGAAGTTAATGCATATTCTGCAAGAATAAGTGATGCATCAATTGCGTCAATTGCTTCGTCGAGATTAACGTCACCGAGCAGTTTTACCTTTGGAGTAAGCTCAAAATATCCCCATAATTCAGTGCCGCCGTCATAGCTGTAACAAACAGGCTTTTTAGGATTTTCAACAGTAATAACAGTTCCTTCAAGCGTACAGTTTTTCCAGTTGTATGCCTTAGAAATCTCAAATCCTGCGGGAAGAGCTGAAAGGTCAAATTTATTATCATCTGTCAGTTCAATTTCATATCCCTGACCGATAACAAGCATATTGTGACTGGTGGGAGAGCCTATATTCGGACAACCCGAAATATCTATACTTGTCATAGGATTATAGTTTCCGCTGACTTGTTTAAGATTAGGATTATTTCCTAATATAAGCGTTTCAAGCTTACCCTTAGCAAAGCTTAGATAAATTAAAGCTGTATTATTACTTACATCAATGGATTTAATCTCATTGTTTGAAAAGCCAAAATATTCTAATGCTGTATTTTTGCTTACATCAAGAGTAGTAAGCTGATTATAATCGCAATAGAAATTTACTAATAACAGATTATTGGTTATATCAATTTCTGTCAGCTGATTTTTACTTATTGAGAGATGCTCTAAAGCTGTACATCCATTAAGTTTAATACTTTTAAGACCGCATTCTGTGCAAGTCACTTTGTTCAGAGCTTTTTTATTGCTTAAATCAAGTGTTGTAATAGTATTTTTGCTGCAATTCAATTCAATCAGTGAGTTGTTGGCAGTAAGATTGAGTTCAGTAAGTTGATTATCGCTGCAATATAATTTTGTTAATAATGTATTTTTGCTTACATCAAGTGATGAAAGCTGTGCAGAAGCACATGATAACTCTGTTAATGCAGTATGCTTTGTAACATCAAGGGTTTTAAGCTGATTATTTCCGCAGTATAGTTTTGTCAATAATAAATTCTTACTTATATCAAGTGAGGTAAGCAAATTTGAATTGCAATATAATTCAGTAAGTGCGGTATGTTTAGTAATGTCAAGGGTTTCAATCTGATTCATATTGCAGTATAGTTTTGTTAATAAAAGATTGTTACTTATATCAAGTGATGAAATCTGATTATCATTGCAATATAATTCGGTCAGTAATGTAAGTTTACTAATGTCAAGAGCTGTAATCTCATTTGAACCGCATTCAAGCTCAGTAAGTAAAGTATTATCGCTTACATCAAGACTTGAAAGTTTATTGCCTTGACAGGACAAGTATTTAAGCTTTTTATTATTGCTTAAATCAATTGAAGTTAGATTATTATTTTCGCATTCTAATCTTTCAAGTTCTGTATTTTTGCTTACATCAAGAGTTTCAAGCTTAAGTCCGTCACATCTGAGATATTTTAATGCTGTGAGTCTGCTTACATCAAGAGTTGTTATATTATTTCCGGTAACACATAATTCTGTTGCTTCAACAAAATAATCAAGTCCCGTTAAATCTGATATTCTATCAAAATATAGATTAATATTCTTTGCGTTTTTTATTTCTTCAATCGAGAGGATTTTGTTTGCATCCTTATCAAATTCATCAGATACATATTGACGGAATTTTTCATCAGGAAAGTTTTCTTCATTAATAATTACGTCTATAACACTGTTGTTGGCAAGTGTAAAAACTGCTGTTTTTTCGTTTCCGCAATCATAAGTATATGTTACATCTCTTGCAGGATTTTCAATTAAGATTGCATCTTTTTCAATTCTGCCATTGTTCATTTCAATTACCTTAGAACTGTCAAAACCTGCAGGAAGTAACGATAAATCTATTTTTCCGTCAACTATATCTATCGGTAATTGATTGTTTTCGCAATCAAGGATAATATTTTTAGGGCTATTGCTTATATCAATGCTTGTAAGCTGGTTGTTATCGCATTTAAGCCATGTCATACTTGTCAGCTTGCTTACATCAAGAGTTTTAAGTCTGTTGTTATCGCAGTAAAGATTTCCCATTGCGCTTGTATTACCTAAATTGATGCTTTCAATTATATTATTGTAACAATGCAATACGCAAAGCTTAGGATTATTGCTTACATCAAGACTTGTTAATTTATTGTTATGAATTGAAAGTGTTTCAAGATTTACATTCTTGCTTACATCAATTGATGATAACTGATTGTCAAATAAGGATATATCTTCAAGCAATATATTGTTGCTTACATCGATTGATGTAAGCTGACATTCAGCAATATATAATTCTCTTAATTTTACACAAGAATTAATATTGATATCTTTTAACTGCCCTTTATAACAGGTTAAGAATTCCAATGCAGTATTTTTGCTGAGGTCGATGGATTGTATCTGGCCGTTAAAGGTTAATTGTGTGATATTTGGATTATTACTTACATCAAGAGATTTGAGATTATTGTCGCCGCAAGAGAGTACATTAAGTTTTGGATTATTGCTTAAATTGAGTTCGCTTATTTTATTATTTCCACATAAAATAGAACCAAGATTAGGATTTGCACTTACATCAAGCGAAGTAATCTGATTGTCATAGCATTCAAGATAAAACAGCCAAGAGTTTTTTGATACATCAAGATTTGTAAGCTTATTTTCAGAACATCGTATATTTGATAATTGCGGATTACCACTTAAATCGATAGATGTGAGATTATTTCGTTCACATTTGATATCCTGTACATATTCAAGCTTTTCAAGTCCCTTAAGGCTGCTGATTCCCATTTCTGTAACTTCAATAAATACAGTTGCAAGTAATTCATTTTCGTTAAGAGTACCATTACCGTCTTTGTCAAATTTTGTTTTTATGTAATTGCGGAATATAGCGTCAGGAAATGTAGTTTCATTGATTACTACGCTTTGAGCCGCAGATGCCTTTGTGATATCAAATAATCCCTGTGGCATATCCGATAAAACACCTGAACACATAAACATCGCCGCCGATAATGCGGCTATTCTTTTTGATTTTTTCAATTTGTTGTCCTCCATAATTTTTTGAATATATATATTATAACATTTTTTGATGGCATATTTCAATGTGAATTAAGTAGAAAAAAACAATTAGTTGCTCAGAATTTAGTATGATATTATCATGAACCTCACAATAAATGCTATCAATTATCCGAGGAGAATTGCGCTGTGCTTAATTCCAATGACTATGGTTTATCAAGGGAGATTTTATAATTGCATATTGAAAAAACAATACCATTATGTTATAATCATATTGGTGATTTTATGCATACAAAAGATACATATATCTTTTCAGTTATACTTGTTATAATACTTTCGGCTGTAACGCTATTTACAACATTTAATATAACAGTAACATTTCTCATTTTCGGACTTATAATGATTACGATAACATTAAGAAGTCTTTCAGAAAGAAATAATCATGTCATATCAGCTTCAATGCTTGTTCTTACTTTGCTATATTCTGTTTTTTCAGGTAATATCCCCGCATTTCTTATAATGTATGAATGTCGGATAAATCGCTTTACACAGATTATATTACCGCCTCTGAGTTATCTGATATTTGCGATGATTACAGGTGAAAAAGAAATACCACTGATTATTTTCAGAGTTATAGCTATTACAGTAATTGCTATACTGTTTGCACTATTCGAATACATTATTCAAATGTTTTATAATACAAGAAACAGTGTTTCATCGGCTGTAAGTGCAACTGCACTCGGGGAATTGTATACGAAAAAGCTTAATCAGGAGCTTGTGATAAAGAATTTTCTTGTAGATAAGAATGCACGCCTTGAGGAACGTGAAAATATAAGCCGAAGTATTCATAACAGTGTCGGACATTCAATCACAGCCGCAATTATGACGCTTGAAGCGGCAGATATACTGTTTGAAAAATTTCCTGAAAAAGCACATGAAAAGATTCTTACAGCAAAAGAACGTATCGGCACAGGGCTTGATTCGATACGTCAGGCAGTTCGTCTGCTTGATACTGATACATCAAGTATTTCTCTGAGTGATTTTATAAGCGGAATAAATAATGCTGCCGATGAATTTGTAATGGATACAATGAGAAAAATCCATACTGATTATCCACAGATGAATGATGAGCTTTATATTCCTCGTGAACATACAGAATTCCTGACAGGAGCATTCAAAGAGCTTCTTTCCAACGGAGTAAAGCATGGAAATGCAGATGTTTTCTTTCTGCATATAACAGCTGACAGTACTCATATAAAGCTTACAGTAAAAGATAACGGAAAAAGCGATTTTTCTGCTGAGAATGCTGAAAAAAGAATGAAAGAGGGTTTCGGATTGAAAAAGCTTCTTTCCTATGCTGAGCGCTGTGGCGGAACAGCTTCATTTGTGAACGAAAATGGTTTCAGAACTGAAATTATATTGCCTTTTGAAGGAGGTAAGAATGAATAAATTAAAGATATTGCTTGTTGATGATGAAACATTGCTTCTTGAAAGTCTTGAAATTATCCTTACCTTAAATGATATGGATGTTATCGGAACAGCACATGACGGAAATGAAGCTCTTTCAATTCTTGCTGAAAGTGAATGTTCAATCGCACTTGTTGACCTTAATATGAAAGGCATGGGCGGAATTGAACTTATCGGCAGGATAAAATCAGAATATCCGCATATAAGAATTCTTGTTCTTACTACTTTTTATGATGATA
Source organism: Ruminococcus sp. (assembly GCA_017523285.1). Lineage (GTDB taxonomy): Bacteria > Bacillota > Clostridia > Oscillospirales > Ruminococcaceae > Ruminococcus. The sequence goes on along the minus strand of JAFWWU010000083.1, from coordinate 12,002 downwards.
AGAATATAACTCAGGCAATTTCGGGTGGAGCTGACGGGTATTTACTTAAGGACAGCGGAAAAGATGCTATTATTGGTGCAATAGAGCAGATTATGGGCGGCAGAAATGTTATAGATTGCAGAGTGATGAATCGTCTTGCATCTATAATGAGTTTATCTGCAAAGAATGAAACTCTTCCTGACAGTATTACTGAGCGTGAAAAAGAAATATGCTCGCTTCTTGCACAAGGACTTACAAATAAACAGATTGCCGAAGCCCTTTATATATCAGAAGGAACAGTAAAGAATTACATTTCTTCAATTTATGACAAAACAGGAATCCACGACAGAGCAAAGCTTATTGTTTCAATAAAAGGATAGATTACCTTATTTAACCGCAGTTATACTCAAAAAAGTGACTGCGGTTACTTTTATTGTTTGGTAATATATGTTATTACTATCTATTAAGCAATTCGTGGTGAATAGCAATATACGTATTGACAAATAATCTGATTTTTGTTGTCCGCATTGTGGTGAGTACAGCAAATATCGAGGTGAGCATTGTTCACGTTGCGGCACATCACTTGAGGTATCTGAAACTCTTACTAAATCAGAAGAAAAACGTAAGGCTGAAAAGCAGAACGATAATAGTGAATTTTCAGAATAATAGTGAAGTTTTCACTCTCAATGGATTAAGTCAATAAGCAGTTAATGGAGTAATAACAGGGCAACATTGCAAAAAGTAGTGTTGCTCTTTTTTGTTTGCTTTTGTAAAAATAGCAGTATAATTTACAGTCATATACTAACAGCAGAAAATAATCCAAAAAATACTTGAAAATGTTGCTTTTATATGTTAAAATTATAATATGGCGTGGGTAATGGAAGAATACTTATTATATATATAAATGGGGGTAAGTATTTATGAACTTATTATCAAAAGCAGGATCCATTCTGATGTCAGCGGCTATTGCTGTTCAGGGTATAGGCTTTGGCACAGAAACAAAAACTAAGGCGTTTGCCGCAACCTCAGTAGTCATATCTCCGATTGATAAATACGAAATCAATAACGGAGTTTTTGAAGGATGGGGAACTTCACTCTGTTGGTGGGCAAACAGAATCGGATATTCCGATTCGCTTTCTCAGCAGGCAGCTGATGCTTTTTATGGCGATAACGGTTTAAGGCTTAATATCGCACGTTTTAATATCGGCGGAGGTGATGATCCGTCACATGACCATATCACAAGAACTGACTCAAATATGCCGGGTTATACAACTTATAAAAATGGAAAAGTTGAATATAACTGGAATGCAGACGCAAATCAGCGGAATGTTCTTAAACGCTGTGTTGAAGCGGCAGGCGATGATGCAATTGTTGAAATGTTTTCAAACTCTCCGCCTTACTATATGACAAACAGCGGCTGTACTTCAGGCGCAAAGGATGCGGGAAAAAACAATCTCAGAGATGATTCATATACAGCATTTGCTGAATATCTTGCAGAGGTCTGCAAGCATTATCAGGATGTATGGGGAATTGATGTTCAAAGCGTTGAAGCTATGAACGAACCATATACAAATTACTGGGGTGCTTACAGTTACAAACAGGAGGGCTGTCATTTTGACATCGGAGAATCCGAGAGTAAAATAATAACAGAACTTCAGAAATCAATGGCTTCAAGAGGCATGGGCGATGTAATCATCTGCGGAACAGATGAAACATCAATCGATACTCAGATTAATGCATATAATGCACTTTCTCAGCAGGCAAAAAATGCAATAAGCAGAATTGATACTCATACATATGGAGGAAGCAGACGTTCACAGCTTAAAGAACTTGCACTTTCAGAGGGTAAGAATCTATGGATGAGTGAAGTTGACGGAAACGGTACAGCAGGCGTGAATGCAGGTGAAATGAGTGCTGCATTATGGCTTGCACAGAGAATTACAACAGATTGCAATGATTTGAACGCAAGTGCTTGGATTTTGTGGCAGGTTATTGATAAACATATTTGTGAAGCAGGCTACAACGGAAAAAAAGATTCAGGTATGCCTGATATTTCAACAGGATTCTGGGGAACTGCTGTTGCTGACCATGATAAAGATACAATAATCCTTACAAAAAAATACTATGCATTCGGACAGTATACAAGATATATACGTCCTGGGATGACAATGCTCAATTCATCAGGAACAACAATGGCTGCATATGATGAAAAGAATGACCAGCTTGTTCTTGTAGCATACAATACAGCAGGTAATGCTGAGGATATAGTTTTTGACCTCACTCAATTTGATACAGTCGGTGCTTATGCGGATACAGTCCGTACAAGCTTATCTGAAAACTGGGCAAATGCAGGAAAGGTTAATATTTCAGATAAAACATTAAAAGCAACAATGCCTGCAAATTCTGTAACAACATACATTATTAATGGTGTTGAAGGTAATACAGAAATGGGACAGAAAATTACTCCTGTTTCAGTAAGCGGAAGCGATTCATGGAAGAGCGATGCTACATACAGTTATGAAAAGGTATTTGACGGCAATACATCAACATATTTTGATGGACTCGGAAATGGCTGGGTACAGATGGATCTTGGAGAGAAATATGAAATATCATCTGTAGGCTATTGTCCACGTTCTGGTTATGAATACAGATGTGCTGACGGAGAATTCATGGTTTCGGATGACGGAACAAACTGGAAAACAGTATATACAATCAAAGGCAGACCATCATTTGGAATGCATTACGCAAAGATAAGTGGAAATGTATCAGGAAGATATGTACGTTATCAGGTTCCTGACGGCAAGCCATCGAATGGATATAATTCAGATAATACATATTGCTGTAATATGGCTGAAATTGAAGTTTATGGTAATTCTTCAAAGCTCAGCGGCTTGAATAAGATACAAATAGCTTCTGATAGTGTCACAGGTTCTGATTCATGGAATCAGTCACAGAATACGGCAGATAAAGTGTTTGACGGTAACAATAAAACATATTTTGACGGAGTCGGAAACGGTTGGGTTCAGGCTGATTTAGGCAGTGTTCACACCATTGACGCAATCGGCTATTGTCCACGTTCAGGCTATGAATATCGTTGTCCTGATGCTATGTTCATGACATCTGTTGACGGAATTAACTGGACAAAGCTTCATACTATCAGCGGTGTACCACAGTTCAGTATGAATTATATTTTCCCGTCTGAACCTGTAAGAGCAAGATATGTACGTTATCAGGTGCCTGAGGGAGCTCCGACCAACAGCTATAATAAGGATAATGTATATTGCTGTAATATGGCTGAAATTGAAATCTACGGCAATGAAAGCAATATAAGCGGAGATGTAAACTCTGACGGCAAATTTGATATCGCTGATTTAGTAATGCTTAACAGATATATACTCGGAAATAGTACACTTAACGATTTTATTTCTGCTGATGTGTGTAATGATTCAGTTATAGATGTATACGATCTTACAGCGATGAGAAAGCTTTTTTCATAATTTTAACTGATAATAGATTTCGGCAGGCATTGCTTGTCGGAATCTATTTGATATTTAAGGCAATATCGCATCAATAAATATATTCAGAATAAAAGAGGTAACTTGATATGAAGCTATTTAAGAAAACGACTGCTATTACAGCAAGCGTTCTGATTGCAGGGCAGATTTCCTTATTCAATACCGAAGCTTTAGGGTATAAGAAAGAAATGACCCATATTCCCTATGTTGATGCTTACGAGGATATTATCAGCGGTGCGGATTACACAATAATGGTACGGCTTAGCGGCAAGTATCTTACAGCAGAGGCAAACGGTAATGTATGTCAATGGGAAAAGCTTTCAGATGAAACGCAGGAATGGAAGATTATTATTCTTGATTCGGGAATGTGTAAAATTGTAAGTGCACATAATCCGAAGCTTTCTCTTACAGTTGAAAACGGAGATTCAACAAATGGGAATAATATTTCGCTTCAGGAATATAAAAATCTGCCGTCACAGCATTTTATTCTTCATCGTACAGATGATGCATATTATATTACAGCCGAATGTTCTGGAAATGCCGCATTTGATATTTATGATATAAGCTATGAGAATGGTGCAAATCTCGACCAGTGGGATTACTGGGGCGGCGAAGGACAAAAATTCTATATCAGACCTGTTGATAATAAGTATACATTAATAAAAGGCGATATAAACGGTGATACAGAACTTGATGTTTTTGACCGTATACTGATGCAGAAGGGGATAACTGCTTCATTTGATGCTGTAACTTATAACATAGCTGATATTAATAATAACTCTCTTGTTGATGAAAGCGATATTTCAACCTTTACAGATTACATACTCAGCATTGAAACCAAAACAGATTCTTATGTTGATATAGAGTATAATAAACCCGATACAGCATATTTATTTGCGTATTTTATCGGTAATGCTCCCGAACAGGAACAACTTTCGTATGCCATAAGCTATGACGGATATAATTTCAAGGCGCTCAACAACGGAAAATCTGTCTGGAAATCAAGCGTAGGAACTGAATGTATCCGAGATCCGTATATTTTCAAAGGCGAGGACGGATTATATCATCTGCTTGCAACTGATATGAAATCTTCACTTGGCTGGAGCAGTAACAGAAATATAATAAGCGCAGTTTCTACCGACCTTGTTCATTGGTTTGATGAAACGCTTATAGAAATAGCAAATAAATATCCTCTTATGCAGGGGGCAGACAGAGCTTGGGCACCGCAGGCAATTTATGACCCAAAGCGTGAATCTTATATGATCTACTTTGCCGCAAGAGTTCCCGGGCGTGATAATCGTACTATAATGTATTACGCATACAGCAAGGATCTAAAAAAGCTTGATACAGAGCCACAGCTTTTATTTGCACCGAAAAACGGCGATGATGCAATTGATTCTGATATTATCTATCAGAATGGCAAATTCTATATGTATTATAAGAATGAAACGAATAAAAAATTATATCTTGCAACATCTGAAAACGCAAACGGGCCGTATAATGAAATCAAGCAGATTTCAGCAGACGGACTCGGAGTAGAAGGACCGAATATATATAATATTATCGGAACAAATGAATGGATTATGATGTCTGATGCTTATGGTGACGGGTATTATGTAATGCAAAAAACAAATGACCTTACTAATTTTACAGATGTCAACAGAAATAATTACAGTTTTGATTTTACTCCACGTCATGGATATGTTATTCTTATAAACAGTGACCAGTATACTGCTCTTACAAATGCTTTTCCATCTGATTCGATAAAGAAATTCAATACCGATGTAAAAGATGTAATAGTCCGTACTGAAAAGGGGAAAACTCCTGTGATGCCAGATACGGTAACTGCTGAATACAGTGACGGAAGTACAGCAGAGTTTCCTGTAAGCTGGAGTATGTCCGATATAAATAATATAGATATAAACAAATCAGGAGAATATCGTATAAAAGGTACTTTACAGTCAAGTGCAGATTTATATGATAATCCATTTATCTCAGAACGTGCAGACCCATATATAGTTGACGGTGGGGATGGATACTATTATTTTACAGCTTCGTATCCTGCATACGGAAGTGTCGATAAAGGATATGACAGAATAATACTTCGCCGTAGCAATACAGTTGAAGGACTTGCCACAGCTCAGGAAAAAACAATATGGACAGCGCATACAAGCGGAATTCTTGCAAAACATATATGGGCACCTGAAATGCATAAAATCAATGGTGTATGGTATATGTTTTTTGCCGCAGGCAGAAGTGATGATATATGGGCAATACGTCCGTATGTACTGAAATGTGACGGTGACCCTTATACAGGTAACTGGACAGAATGCGGACAAATGCAGGCGGCATACGGAGATACTGAGTCTTTCCGAAGCTTTTCGCTTGATATGACATATTTTGAGCATAACGGAAAGCATTATGTAATATGGGCAGAAATAAAAGGAGATTCTTCACTCTTTATGGCTGAAATCAATCCTGATGAGCCTTATAAGCTGATTTCTCAGCCAATTTTACTGACAAAGCCCGAATATAACTGGGAACTTGTCAATAACAGGGTAAATGAAGGCGCGGCTGTACTTAAAACAGATAAAAAAGTATATGTATTCTTTTCAGCATCGGGAACAGGCTCAGAATATTGTGTCGGACGTCTTGAAGCAGATGTTGATGCTGACTTAATTAAGCAGGAAAGCTGGAAAAAGCTTACATCACCCGTACTTTCTTCATCTGATATGAACGGTGAAGCAGGTCCCGGACATAATAGCTTTGTCGTAGATGAAAATGGTAATACACTCATTGTTTATCATGCAAGACCTGCGTCGCATTCATCAAAAAGCTGTGGTACATATAATTCTGACCCGCTTTATGACCCATGCCGTCATACAAGAATAAGAAGAGTTTTGTTTGACCAAAATGGAGTTCCTGATATAAGTATGAGTTCGTCAGCAGAAATATCAGCAAATAATAAGGAAATAACAGAAGTTGTTATTGTTAAGGAATAAGAGTATAGAAAAAATGCAGTCATATCGGCTGCATTTTTCTTTTATATTTATCGATACACATGGATTCTGTTATTCTAATCCTGCATATATTGAATCATATTTCTGAATAACCTGTTGATTTTATGTATTATCAATGCTATAATATATATAATTTAATTGAAAAGATATACAAGCTGGATGATTCTAAGTAACAAGGTGATAAATTTGAAAACAGAAAAGGCTTATTTATATAGATTGATCCGTTTTATATTCAAACCGATTTTTAAAATAATATTTCGCCCGGATATTATTGGGGCTGAAAATATTTCAGACAATGGCAGATGTGTTGTAGCCGGAAATCACAAGCATGCTCTTGATCCGATACTTATTGATATATGTACTAAAAGGATTGTCCGTACACTTGCAAAAAAAGAGCTTCATGAGGGCATATTCGGATTTATTTTCAAAGGTGTCGGAACAATTCCCGTAGATTTACATTCAAAAGAAAACAAAGCAGCACTGATAGCGGCTGTAGATGTACTTATGGATGGTGGAATTATAAATGTTTCACCGGAAGCTAAGAGAAATTATACTAATGAAATGCTTCTTCCTTTTAAATATGGTGCGGTATCAATGGCGAAGAAATCGAATGCACCGATTATACCTTATGCAATTACAGGTGATTATAAATTCTTTTCTAAAAATCTTACTGTGATTTTCGGTAAACCATTTTATGTAAATGATATGGAGCTTTATGATGCCAATAAAATGCTTTATAATCGTATACTTGAGCTTATGCTATCTATAACTGATAAAGCAGATTTAAAAAATAAACATATAACATTATTTGATGAATGGAGTAAAATAAATGAATCGAAGCAGACATCTTGATTATCCTGAATGTTCGATGTATCAGTTCATGACTGATAATGCCAAGGAGTATATAGATTGTATTGCACTTGAATACTTTGGTAAAAAAATAACATATCGTCGTTTGATTGAAGAAATCGATTTATGTGCAGATTCACTTTCATCACTTGGGATAATAAGCGGAGATGTTGTATCTGTTTGCCTTCCGAATATACCTCAGGCTGTAATAGCATTTTATGCAATAAACAAAATCGGAGCTATTGCCAATATGATTCATCCGATGTCAGCAGAAAATGAAATAATGCATTATCTTAATGTAAGCAAAAGCAAACTGGTAATTGCTATTGATTTGATTTCTGAAAAGCTTGATAATATACTAAAAAATACAGCGGTTGAAAATACTGTTTTTGTTTCAGTAAAAGATTTTATGCCACCATTTATGAAATTAGCATATTCTCTGACAAATCATCATAAAACAGTTAGTTCAAACAAAGTAATGAATTGGCAGGAATTTATATCACTTGGCAGAACGAATAAAAGCGGGGGACATTATAATGGAAAAGCAGATGAATGTGCAGTTATTTTATATAGCGGAGGAACTACAGGAAAACCTAAGGGAATAATGCTTTCAAATCTGAATTTCAATGCACTTGCTTTACAGAGTATAGATGCTTGTGGCTGTCTTGAAAAAGGAGACAGCGTATTGTCAGTAATGCCTGTATTTCATGGCTTTGGGCTTGGTGTATGTATACATACAGTTCTGAATTTCGGAGGTACAGCAATTATTCTTCCTAAGTTCAAAGCAGATGAATTTCATAAACTTATATTTAAATATAAGCCTAATGTTGTTGCAGGTGTACCTGCTATATATGAAAGCCTTATTCGAAGCAGATCATTTGATGGAAAAGATCTGTCCTTTTTGAAATGTCTTATTTCCGGTGGAGATTCTTTATCTTCAGCTACAAGAGAAAAGCTTAACAGATTATTGAAGGAGTGCGGATGCATTTCAGGTGTCCGTGAAGGTTATGGCCTTACGGAATGTGTAACAGGCAGTTGTCTTATACCTGAAAACTCGGATAAAACTGAGAGTGTCGGACTTCCTTATGCTGATACATTTTATAAGATTGCCGATACTGAGAGTGGCATGGAATTGCAAAAAGGTGAAATAGGTGAGATTATACTTCGTGGCCCGACTGTAATGCTTGGATATCTGAATGAACCTGATGAAACAGCAACAACATTAAAAAAGCATGATGATGGTTATATATGGCTTCATACAGGGGATCTTGGATATATGGATGATGATGGTTATGTATATTTCAGACAACGTCTGAAACGAATGATTATCTCAGGCGGTTATAATATATATCCGCAGATAATTGAAAATGTTATAGAGAATCATCCGTCAGTTTTATTATGTGCAGTCGTAGGAATTCCTGATGAAATTATGGGACAGAAAGTCAAAGCATATGTACAACTGAATGATAAAAATCCTGATAAAGAACAGATTAAGAATGAGCTTATAAAACTTATGGAAAAGGATATATCAAGATATGCCCAGCCAAGAGAGATAGTGTTTGTAGAATCGCTCCCTAAAACACTTGTTGGTAAAATCGCATATAATGAGCTTATGAAATGTAAGGAGATATAAATTGAAGAAGAATAAATTTTTACTTGTGCATCCTGAAATTTCACGGACAAAATATAATTTTGCAGGTGTTATTGACAATGAACCGCTTGAACTTGAATATATTTATGCTATGCTTAAAAACGAGGGATACGAGCCGGATATATGGGATGGACAGGTTGAAAAAATCAGTTTGAAAGAAAAGCTGATAAGTATGAAGCCTGATTTTGTCTATGTATGCGGAAGAACAAGACAGGAAAACTTTATGAAGGAATACTGCAAAGCGGCAAAAGAAATCTGTAACAGCATTACTTTTATAGGAGGTTTGCATGCTCAGCATAGCTATAAAAGGTTTTATACGGATTATATTGATTATATTCTGACGACTTTTGATATATATAAGATTTTAGAAATTATCAACGGGATAAATTCAGAAGAGATTGATGGGATATGTTATAAAAATCATGGAGAATGGAAAGAAAACAAGGCTGTTCCATTTGAAATAGAAAAACTTCCGTTGCCTGACAGGTCATATTTTTATAAACATACCGACAGATATCGTTATCTTGAATTATTACCCTGTGCACATGTTAGAACATCATATAGCTGTCCGTATCATTGTAGTTTTTGTTATCGTGGAACTATTAATTGCGGTACATATACAGTAAGGGATATAAAATCAGTTGTAGATGAAATAGAAAACATAGAATGTGATAATATTTATATAATAGATGATGATTTTCTTTTTAATGAAAAACGTCTGAATGAATTTATTACGCTTATAAAAGAACGTAATATTAATAAAAAATATGTTTGCTATGGCAGAGCTGATTTCGTTTCATCTCATCCTGAGCTTATGAAACAGTTAAAAGAAATTGGTTTTTATTATATCCTTGTCGGACTTGAAGCTATTGACGAAAGATATCTTTCTGATTACAACAAGCTGTCTGATATGTCATGTAATACTAAAGCAATTCAGATACTCAATGATACAGGCATTAATATTATGGGAATGTTTATAGTTGATCTTGATTTTATTGTCAAAGATTTTTCATTGTTTTATAAATGGATAAAGCGAAACAAATTAAAACATACGGCAATTTCTATACTTACCCCTGAAATGTCGTCTGAACTTATAGAACAGTACAGAGATAGGCTGATAACAGATAATCCGGAGGAATGGGACTATCTTCATGTTGTTGCTAAACCTTCAAGAATGAGTGTGAGAATGTATTATTTTCATTATCATGTCCTTCTTGTTAAGCTGTTTATAAGAGGATGGCGTGACGGAATATATGATTTTATTGATTATGGTTATTATATTAAATCGTTCCTTAAAAATATGTTTAAATTCGGAGGATAATTATGTCAGAAAAATATAAGAATCCTGTTAAAAAAATCATTCCGAGCAGACTCGAAACAGGTTTTCAGAAATTTCTATATAAATATGTCGGTACTCATATTCCCAAAAGTATGACACCGAATCAGGTTACTCTTATAGGTGCATTAGGAGGACTTTTTGCTATTATATCAACATTTCTTACATATATTTCACCATTCTTTTTCATCGGCACTTTAGCAGGACTCGCATTGCATCTTATAGCAGATGATTTAGACGGTTATGTGGCACGAACAAGAAATATGTCATCAAAAGCAGGTGCTTATTTTGATTTGATAACCGATGTACTCTTTTCAACCTTTTTGATACTTACATTCGGGCTTTCTCCGTATGCAAGTATTGAGATTATGGCATTTGCGGCTCCGGTTTATGGAATTGTAAACGTAACTGCAATGAACTATATCATTTATTACAATGAATTCTTATTTCCAAGACTCGGACCAATTGAGGCACATATCACTTATGCATTAATTGCATTACTCAGTATGGTGATTGGTTCAGATGAAATTTTCAGTTTATTTGGAATTGGTATAAAAGCAGCCGATATAATAATATTTGTCGGACTTATTCCGATGTATTATGAAATGATAAGACTCCAGATTCAGCTTTTCAAAAGATTAAAGGCAGATGAAAAATGAAGAATATTTACATTGTATTAATTAAAGCACATACAGGGCTTGGCAAGCTTGCAAAAACAATTACAAAATATGATTATACGCATATTGCAGTTTGTTTTGATAATAAACTGACTGAATTTATTACTTATTCACGCAGACGGCATTATCTTCCTCTTGATGCAGGCTTTATGTATGAATATCGAGATTATTACGCTTTTGGAAAAAACAACAAAGTGCGTGTAAAAGTATTCCGATTACCGGTAAATGATGACTGTTACATAAATGTGAAAGAGTTTATTAAAAAATGCAAATATGACAATATGCAGATGTTTAATCTGTTTTCTATGCTTACTATGCCTGTTATTCATGGTTTCAGGATATACAAATCGCATAATTGTATGTCATTTGTTGCAAGAATCACTGAGCTTTCGGGTGCCGTAAAAATGAATAAGCCATATTACAGATATTCTATAAAGGAACTTGATCGTCTTCTTAATGGATATGAATATTTTGAAGGTAATCTGAAACGTATAAGCTCAAAGGATTATGAAAAGTATATGAAAAAGCCATTGTTGTCAGAGTATTTTCACGTTTCAGCAGATACTATATTCACACTGATTAAAAGAATGCTTTTTTGTAATGGAATTGAGGAATAATAATGATAGAAAACTCAGTAAAGAACAGAATTGTAAAATTACATAGCTTATTGAAGCAGAAAGACTTTCTCAGAGTAATTGAAACTGTAAATGGCTTAGAAGCATTGATTATAGAAAATACTGAATTACCCGATGAAAATGGTAATGCAAAAGGGTTCGACGCATTGTGGCTTAGTGGTTTCTGTCATGCAGCATTCAAGGGAATGCCTGATAATGAATCTGTGGATATATCAGAAAAAATATCAGCTATAAAAGAGATATTTGCTGTAACTGATAAGCCTCTTATTATTGACCTTGATACCGGCGGCAATGCAGAGAAATTATGCAATAATATTCAGGAACTTGTAAAAATCGGAGT
>JAFWWU010000082.1 GCA_017523285.1 Ruminococcus sp. | reverse complement strand
CGGTGCGTAACGTTTCGCTTCGTTACGCACCTATTTCATTTCCTAACAAGTTCAGTATATTCCTCAATCCCAATTTATTCATCAAGTGCCTTCTGCCTCAGGTCAATAGCATACTCCGCCCACTGCACACCTTATAAATCATTTCAATATCAGGAAAAGATGCAGAAAAAACACCTCAGAAGTATTTCTCCGAGAGGAAATACTCTTCCGTCTGATAAATAAATCTTCCTGTTATAGTAATGTGCTTCTATTTCAAACATAAACCGCTCCTTAAAATTCACAAAAAGTTTACAATTAATAGAGGATAGATAGAACTTAGTAGGTTTATTATTCTACATCTATTGACGAATGTCAAACTGTGATGTATACTGTGTACTGTAAAGGTGTCCGGACACTACACAGCAGCTTGAAAATTGAATCTCACGCAGGAGAGATACTCGGGGGAAAAAAATATGCGAGGATAGCTTGGAGGGGCAGAGCGTATCAGTCCGAAGAAAACTTTGTTCGGAAAAACAAAAGGAACTGTACTGTTGTGGGAGTAAAAAAAGGAGGTACTCATGAAATATTTCAAAGTTCCGAATCATGTGTTCGATTTAAATCTTACACCAATTGAATTCTGTGTGCTGTGCTATCTGCTTAAATGCAGAAACAGCGACTACATATGTAATCGCTGTTTAAATAAACTCAGAAATTTTTCCAACAATTTTCCTTCATAAAGGAAGAAATAACAGAAATATCTTCTCCCTCATAAAACTTTACAAGTAACTTCTTAAATTCAGGCACTTTTTTTTCAGGAATAACAAGAAACCCAAGACCATTTGCAATGAGATAGTGATTTGCAAAAATAACAGATGCTCTTTTATTACCATCCATAAATATCTGAGCTTTCATACAATAAAGACAAAGCTCAATTCCAATATCCACTTTATCTTTATCAGCATTTTCAGTAATAAGAACAAGCTGCTCTTTTACGTCAAACTCAACAGGAAGTGGTGGAATATATGAACATCCTCCGATTGTTACAGGAACTCCCCTTATCCTTCCGCCATCATGAAAGAAACCTTCATTCACAAGTTTAGCAATATGGCAGAGTAAATAATAATCACTTTTGCTTTGAACAACATCCTTATCCAGAATAAATTCCCATGCGTGTTTAAGATTGAGTATTTTCTGAATATCTGTTGCAGTCATACCTGAAACTATACCACCTTCAATAATATCCTCAGTCTGTGGAAATGATGTTGCAACTCCTTCAAGTACAGCTTGATCGTAGATATTGGCTTTCATGTTGACTCTTGCAAAATCAATATTCTGCATAACTCGTGTCGACAATTCAGGTTCTGTGTATCCCAATGCTGCAAGATTCTTATCAACTTTTCGTAATTCTTTACGAAGCTCTCGAAGCTCTCTTGAATTTCTAAGCAAAAGTTGATAGAGCGTATCTGAATAAACATCAACATAAGTAGATGTATTACGACTTCCCACTCTTTTACGAATATAAAGATATTTTTCTTCTCCACGCTCTTTGATTTCAGGTGTTCCGTCATACGCTATAAGATTGATTCTTGCCTGCAAATCAGCTTTCTGATGCAGTAATTCTTGAATCTGTAAAAATTCACTCATAATAATAATCTCCTTGTAGGGTACATTTATTTCTTTAATTATAGCAATATGCACCCCAAAAGTCAATATGTTGTAGGGTGCAAATATTAATTCTAATAAAAACGATTGCACCCCAATAAGTTTATACTGAAATTAATTAATTATACATTAAAGGATGTGTTTTTTATGAAGTATTTCAAAGTTCCGAATCATGTGTTCGATTTGAATCTTACACCGATAGAGTTCTATGTACTGTGTTATTTATGCAAATGCAGAAACTCTGTCACAGGAAAATGCTTTCCGAGTTACAGTAAGATCGTAAACGAGTGTCATATAGCACGAAGCTCTGTTGCAAAGGCTGTAAAGACATTGCAGGAAAAGCATATTTTGAAAGTGCAGCATAACTATTACAACCACAAGCAGAGATGCAACACTTATGAATTTGCACATGGGTGGTGTTGTGATGACACAGGGTTGTATCGTAAAACGGATACAAATAAGACTAATAGAAGCTAACACATGAAAGTTATTTATTAATGAAGAAAGAAGAATATAAGACAATTAGTTTTTGAAAAGAAATGCTAATCAATGTTAAGGCGGTCTTTTCTTCTCTGCTGATAATGAAAGGAGTTTCTATGCTGACGAATTATGAAAGAGAAACGATTATCACATTCAATGAAGCGGAAACTGATTGTGAAGTGTATACCTACAATCAGAAGCTGATTAACAAACTGAAAAAACGTTGTGAAAGTCATCCGAATCTGTATCAGAAAGTGTCGGAAGATAAGTTTGGTGGATACACATTCAGCTTTCCGAAAACACTTCTGACAATCAGTCCGAGAGTACCAATGAGCAAGGATTTGCGTGAAATGCACCGCAGAATGGCAGTTGAAAACGGACTTGGCAGAAATGGTGGCAAATCATAAGATAACTGTCGGGACTGAACGGTCTGCAAACTGTTCAGAGTATCCCACGTCGAATGAATAAGCAGAGAGTCGCGAAGCCCGATAACTATCGGGGTGAAATGGGTGAAAATCGCAAGAATGGTTAGCTGTCTCGATTGAGGGTATGAGCAGTCCCATGAAAGCGGTCTGAATCTAAGCTGTTACGATGTTGCAGGTTAAAGCGTCGGGGTTATAGCACCCCGACGCAATCACATCGACGAGCAAAGCTCGCCGAAGATACGGACAATGTGGGAAGTTCGCAAACAGGGTCGTAAAACCGGCAGGTGTTACGATTATGGTGTTGCAGTTTCACATAAGCACGAAAACTACGGAAAAACAAGCAAGTCGTGAGGTGTTACGACGTAAATGGAGGAAATATGGAGAACAAAGAAAAATATGCATTCTGGTTGTATCCCAAGACCAAAAAACTTGTGGAGTCTCACATCAAGGATACAGCATGCCGTTCACAAAGTGAATTTGTTGAAGATGCAATCCGCTTTTACTGTGGGCATCTTGATGTAAACACAGGTGAAGCAATCGGTTATCTTGCACCTGTACTAAACGGAATAGTCAAGGCTGAGATTGCAGGAACAGAGCAAAGACTTGCCCGATTGCTCTTCAAGGTTGCTGTGGAGCTTGGAGCAATTACGCACTTAACAGCTGCGTCAAATGATGTCGATGACGAAGTAATTGACAAGCTTCGGGCGATGTGTGTAGATGAAGTACGCAGAATAAATGGTACAATCAGTTTTAAAAAAGCAATAGACTATCAGAAAGGTTGATGCGGTTGGATCAAAAAATCAGAACAGGCATCTGTATTTCAAAATCACTTTTGCTGGAGTGCGATGCCTATATCAAAAGCGGAAAAGCTGAGAACAGATCGGCTCTGATAGAAGATGCACTTAGGCTTTATCTTGCAAGCCGTGAGCTTAAGGACAAGCAAAATCTTCTTGTGCCTGAGCTTGCAGAATGCATTGCTGAGGCATCGGATGAGGGCTTTACAAAAATATCAAAAGGGCTGTTCCGATATGCAGTGGAGGTATAAATGATTATCATGATACTTTCAAATCTGACTGACATTCCCGAAAAGATTCTGAAAGAGTACAGAAAAGAGGCTGTTCGGAATGTTCGTCGTACCAAAGGCAAGCTGAATCTGGAGGAACTGATACAGCGTGATAACTTCGGGATTGCAGAGAAAAATCTCGAAAGACCTGAACATCGAGAGGCTCCGCTTCCCGACGACAGCTGGATGTATGAATCTTAATAAATGCATGGTATGCGTGTTTCACGCACCCCTTTGCAAAGGACGGAACGAAGCGTTCCTTCCTTGCGTGAGTTATGGAGTAACAAAACGTGACTCCATAAAAGGGTATCGTGTTTCACGAGATCCTTGTCAGGAAAGGGAGACGGGGTAACGAAACGGAGCTGTTGACAAAGTCGGTTTTCAGAAAAAATATGCCTTGCAAACGACGTAATTACGTTGCCGATTTTATAAAAATATGGGTTTGTCAACAGCTCCGAAACACGACCCCATCGAAAGCAAAACCACCGCCCTGATTTAGGGCAATGGTTACAGATAATCCCAACTTAAATCAAACGGTAGGGCGTGAAGTACGCCCTACCCCAAAAATAAAAGCTGAAGTCAGTCATGCTGACAGCAGTATGAATTTCAGGAGGATAACAATATGAATAACACTGTAGAAAATATCAAGAATTCACAGGACAAGCAGATGAACGATGCGATTGCATCAAGACTTACGATTGAAAATCACAAGAAGTACACTGAGCTTCTTCTGAAAAAAAGTTGAGAAAGCAATCAGGGGAGAAGAAATACTGAGATAATAACCGTATTTATTGGTCATGCACAAACTCGACGACAAATTGTCGTTGAGTATGATGATTCCATTTTACAATGAAAATATGTATTATTAAGTTGCAGCAATGCAATTAAAAGATGAAGAATTGACCATCAACAGTTGCTATTTTAATTTCAACGGCAGCAGAAACGGAGGTTCAATGCATCAGAATATTATAACTACACCTACCAAGGGCTCACTCGCTTATCAACCCATGCAATCAGATAAAAATAATACAGAATCAACCTGTATTAAACAAACTGAAATCATCCAAACTAATAGTAAAGGAGTTGATTTCATGAAAACAGATTCCGCTGCCGCACTGGCACGTAAGAAACAGACACTGATTGCATGGACAAAAATCTTATTGAATGAGGGAGAAATCGAGCGTAGTAAGTACAACCGAATGGTTGCTTTGATTGAAAAACTTACCGCTTAAAACGGAAAGTATTTCTATTGACATAATTCAAAGCGCTGTGGTATGATAAAAAAATAAGGAGGAATAACAAATGGATATTTACTCGGCTGCAAACCGAATGAAACAAGAACGCATTACCATTTTTGATCTCCCGATAAACGTAACGTTCTATGCCAGAGTATCCACCACAAAGGAAGAACAAGAAAATTCCATAGAAAGTCAGATTCTATATTTCACTGAACTAATCCAAAGTAATACAAACTGGAATTACGTTGAAGGCTATGTAGATAGAGTTAGAGGTGAAAGCGCTGAAAATCGAACTTCCTTCATGCGCATGATTGAAGATGGAAAAAATGGTAGATTTGATCTCATCCTGACCAAGGAGGTCAGCCGATTCGCTCGAAACACTATCGACAGTCTTACCTATACCCGTGACTTGCTTCGTGCAGGAGTAGGTGTATTTTTTCAGAATGATAACATCTGCACTATTGATACAGATAGTGAAATGCGTCTGACAATAATGTCGAGTATCGCCGCCGATGAAGTTCGCAAACTCTCAGAACGTGTACGCTGGGGCCACAAACGCTCTATCGAGCGAGGAAATGTTCTGGGCAACAACCGCATCTTCGGCTACGATAAAGTAGACTGTCGCTTGGTTATCAACAAACAGGAAGCAGAAATGGTGAGAATGATATTTGAACTATATGCCACAGGAGATTACAGCACACGACGACTTGAAAGATTGTT
>JAFWWU010000081.1 GCA_017523285.1 Ruminococcus sp. | reverse complement strand
TTCTGATATACCGAAAAGAATACATCTCCGACACATTCTTCAATATCCTCATGCCCCGCACAGCTTCTCAGTTTGTTGAATACTATCGAATACACATATCCGACATATTCTTCAAAAAGCATATTCTGAGCTGTTGTAGGGGAGTTTCGGTATAATTCAAGATATTCCTTATCTGTCATATTTTTACCCCTTATATTGAATTTTGATAACCTCAGGTGAAAAATAAATTCATTTTTTGCCTTTCATAGTATATACTCGCTTGAAAATTCAAAAGTGTAACACATTTTTAAAAAAATTTTTTTGAAACAATAAAAAAGAATTATCTGCAAAAAAATGTAGGTAATAAGCTTATTTATTATAGCATTAACGCTACTTAAAATCAACTGATGTAATTGATATACAGTATATTTATGTTATAAAGGCAATTATAATTGACAAACAAATATACGAATGATATAATTTAATCAATAACATCACGAATAAAGAATACTTCAAATATTACAAAATATATTACTTTCACATTTTCAGAATCATAGATGCTTCAGATTATTTGTAAAGCACTGTATTTTATCGTATTTCCCGATAATTCTGACATATCAGGTACATATCTGAAAGACATTGACCTGATAGCATTTGCAGCCACTATACTTTATAACAAAAATGCGTGAAAATCACATACTCTGAAATATGAATCATATTATACAATTAAAAAGGAGGATTTATATGCCGCTTCAGATTATCAGACAGGACATTACTAAAATGCAGGTTGATGCTATTGTAAATACCACAAACGAAAAAATGATTGGTTACAGCGGTGTTGATCTTGCAATACATAAAGCCGCAGGTTATCAGCTTGATTCAGAATGTGCTGAAATTGCACCGCTTAGCATTGGAACTGCAAAAATAACAAAAGGATATAATCTTGAAGCACGATATATCATTCACACAATAGGCCCTGAATGGAAGGGGGGAAATTCAGGTGAATGTGATTATCTCAGATCCTGTTACATAGAATCGCTGAAACTGGCTATATCAAATGGCTGTAAATCGATAGCATTTCCTTTGATTTCATCAGGTACCCACGGATTCCCGAAAAATCAGGTGCTTAAATTTGCTATACAGATAATAACTGAGTTTCTGTTCGAACATGAACTGCTTGTATATATATGTGTGTTTGACCGCACATCTTATGAATTCAGTAAAAAAGTGTTTTCAGATATCAGCGAGGCAATAAATGATGATTATATATATGAATCAGATGAAGAATCTTTCGAAGAAGTAAAACGAGCAGAATTACCGATTTCTTATGATGAAGAAGTCATTGAAAAACGCTGTAAACCATTCCGAAAAATGGCGAGCATTTCTAAAACGGATTGCAGCAATGTTAAAAGTGAATCGCTTCATGAATATATAAAAACAATGGATAAATCCTTTGCATATAAGCTCTTTGACTTAATAGATAAACGTGGTATGACAGACGTTGAATGCTACAAAAAAGCAAATGTTGATAAAAAGACTTTTTCCAAAATTAAATGTAATCCCAATACTTATAAACCATCAAAACAGACTGCTATTGCTTTTGCGATAGCTCTCAGACTGAATCTTGAAGAAACACAGGATTTACTTGCTTCTGCCGGACTTACATTGTCACAAAGCTTTGTATTTGACAAGATTATCCGTTATTTCATTCAAAAAGAAATATATGATGTTTTTGAAATCAACGAAGCTTTATTTGAATTTGATCAGATGCTGCTTGGATGCTGATAAAAAGTCTACCATCAAGCGACCATTTCTGTTTAATAATAAGTTATAATGTGGTTGTAAGGTAAAGAAAACCTTACAACCACATTTCATTTTTATCATATCTATAAATATAAAGGAGTTTTGATTATGGAAAGAAAAAATAATATTACAGAATTGGTATTCATTCTCGACAGAAGCGGTTCTATGTCAGGTCTTGAATCTGATACTATCGGTGGATTTAATGCAATGATTCAAAAACAGCGTAAAGAAGATGGAGAATGCTATGTATCTACTGTTCTTTTTGATGATTACAGCGAAGTTCTTCATGACAGACTAAAACTCTCTGAGATCAGACCTATGACTGATAATGAGTATACTGTCCGAGGCTGCACGGCTCTTATCGACGCTCTTGGAGGCGCAATCCATCACATTGGCAATGTTCATAAATATGCACGTCCTGAAGATGTTCCGGCACATACAATGTTCATCATTACGACAGACGGAATGGAGAACTCAAGTCATAAATATACAAGTGAACGTGTTAAACAGATGATTCAGCGACAGAAAGAAAAATATGGCTGGGAATTTCTCTTTATCGGCGCAAATATCGATGCAGTAGAAACCGCAGCAAAATATGGAATTGATAGTAATCGTGCTGTAAACTACAATGCTGACAAAGAAGGTACTAAAATTCTTTTTAAATCAGTTTCAAAAGCTGTTTGCAGTATGCGTCAATCTGAAGAACTTTCAACAGACTGGCGTGAAGAAATTGATAGGGATTTCAAAAAAAGAGGAAGAAATATAAAATAAGAATTCTGATTCCCTATCAATATAAATAATTATATCGTAAGTAAACGCTGATTATCTGGAATAAACAACAGGCATATGCAAATTCTGATGCATATGCCTGTTGTTATATATAGCTCTATTTTTCAATTATGAACAATATTAATTCTAACATCACAAAATGAATGAATAAAATTTATTATAATTCTTGAAATTTTATATGAAATATGTTATAATTTATAAAATATTACACTATCATTAAAGGAAAGAATTATGAAAAATAAAAGAATTATATCTGCATTGACTGCGGCGTTATGCTCTTTTACAACAATATTGCCTGTTAAACCTGTTGCAGAAGAAAATGATATTCTTGTTGATTCAGGAATTAACTATACAGAAACAACTGAAACAATAAATAATCCTGGTGCAGGCTATACAAGTACATTGTGGTATACCTGTAAACCGGGAGATACTCCTGTTAAAAATCCATCAGGGAATCTTGTTCTTATGTTTATAAATATCGGTGCATTTTCATCGGGTATAAACGGCACAACAGCTGAGGATGGTACATACACCGAAGGAATTGACTACGACCTTGATGATACATTTTTTAACGGACTCAGAGGAACTTTTGAAAATTGCCGTAAAAACGGATGCACCATCGCATTGCGTTTCAGATATGATGAAAATGGAAAGTCAAATCCTGAGCCTGCGACCTTTGAACAGGTAAAAAAGCATATCATTCAGATTAAGAAAAGTGGAATTCTTGAAGAATATAAAGATATACTAATGTTTGTTGAAACAGGCTTTGTAGGTGCATGGGGTGAACAGCACAGCGGCAAATATACCTCTCTTGAATATAAGGCACAGCTTGTTGATGCAATGCTTGAAATGGTACCTGATGATATTCCGATCACTGTAAGAACACCGAATATATTTGCTAAATGGGCAAGTATCGAAATGTCTGAAATCGACAGCTGGGTATCCGAAAAAGGAAGCGACGCCGCAAGAATAGGAATATTCAACGACGGATATATGGGTTCTGATTCCGACCTCGGTACATATTCGAATCGTGAAAAAGAAACCACATGGATAGCAAATCAGACAACAGCCACATATTTCGGCGGAGAATTTTCAGGAAATCTTGAATGGGCTCAGAAATATGATACTTATCTCCCCGAAAATGCAATTCCAGAAATGTATAAGACACATCTGAGCTATATAAATTCAAACATCTATAATCTTTACAAGGATTATAAATTCAATCAGCAGTACGACAATGATAATGTCGATAATTCCGCATATTACGGAGAAACTGTATTCAAATTCATACGTGACCACTTAGGTTACAGATTTGTACTGCGCAATTCAGATTTAAGCGAAAGCGTTGAACAGGGAAATATTTTAAAGCTTGATTTCAGTGTAGAAAATACAGGCTTTGCAAATCCTATACGTCCTCAGAAAGCGGAAATAATTCTTGAAAAAGACGGAGAATATACACTCACAGAAGTTAACATTGACACAAGGCAATGGCAATCTTGCACAGTATCAGATGAAATGCTTGAAATTAAAATCCCAGGAAATCTTGAAGTCGGAAAATGGAACGCTTATATAAGATTTTCAGTCGGAAATCAAGGAATTGCAGATGGATATAAACGCTCTGTTCGTTTTGCAAATAATGATGTATGGAACGCTTCACTCGGCGCAAATTATCTTGGCAGCTTTGAAGTAACTGCTACAAATAATACTGCTGCTCTTACTGATAACACAATTTATCAGAAAAATTCAGACTCCCCTGTTTCCGCAGGCGATATGTATACAGTGAATAACATTGTAATGCTTGATGGTGTGCGTTCAGGAAGCTCGGAATGGAACGATAATCTGCTTGCGGCAGAAGTCGGAAACAATAAGCTTTACATTTCAAATGATGACAAATATCTGTACATTATGGCAGAGATAATTCAGAATGCACAGGCACCTGTATACAATCTGCAGATTAAAAATGGTGATGAAAATGATAAATTCTACTGGATTTATTACGCTTCAAACGGTTTTGTCTATTTTAATAACGGCTCGTATGACGGCTGTGAATGTAAGCGTTCAGGCAATTATGTTGAATTTAAGATTCCGTTTGGAACTGTTATGGATATTTATCCGAATACTTCCCTTTCTTCTGTCAGAGTATCAATACAGGACAGTGCAAATGAATGGGTAAACGTCGGAGAACTGACAGCCAGTTATAATGTAACAAATACATTCTATGTGTATTCGACAGACAGAAGCGTATATCTTAATGAGGGTGTATCATTTACTATCAATACTGAATGTTCTCTTGAAAACGCTTCGTATGAATGGTATAAGGATGATGAAAAAATACTCGGAGCGGATTATAAATCTTATACAATTGAAAATGCTTCAAATGCTGATACAGGACTGTATTCAGTAAAAATCACTTCTGAAAGAGGTACTCAGAGAACTGTTGATATTTGCAGAGTTATTGATGTTATCGTAAGAAATCTGCAAGGTGATATAAATAAAGACGGAATAACAGATTATAAAGATGCCGAGCTTTTGACGGATTATCTCATAGGGCGTTCAATCGGCAATAAGAATTATATCTATGATGTAAATTCCGATAATGTTGTGGATAGCTTTGATTTGGTATTTCTCAGAAGCAGAATATAAACAATATTATAAAGAACAAGTATAAATACTTACTTAATACAACATTGAAATATATAATAAAATTCACACAAATTTCATTGACATTTGATTAAAGTAATGATATAATATAACCAACATAATTTTGAAAGGAAGTATTATCATTATGGCACAAAGAATTGTATTAAACGGCACATCTTATCACGGCGCAGGCGCTATTGCTGACATTGTTACTGAATTTCAGGGCAGAGGTTTCAAGAAAGCATTTGTATGCTCAGACCCTGACCTCATCAAATTCGGTGTAACTGCTAAAGTAACAGACATTTTAGACGCAAACAGCATAACCTATGCAGTGTTTTCTGAAATCAAGCCTAATCCTTCCATCAAGAATGTACAGGACGGCGTAGAGGCATTCAAAAATTCAGATGCAGACTGCATTATCGCTGTCGGCGGCGGTTCAGCAATGGATACAGCTAAGGCTATCGGCATTATCATCACTAATCCTGAATTTGCTGATGTAAGAAGTCTTGAGGGCGTCGCTCCTACAAAAAATCCATGCGTTCCTATTCTTGCAGTTCCTACAACAGCAGGCACTGCCGCAGAAGTAACAATCAATTATGTTATCACTGACGAAGAAAAGAACCGCAAAATGGTTTGCGTAGATACACATGATATTCCTGTTGTCGCATTTGTTGACCCTGATATGATGTCAACAATGCCAAAGGGACTCACTGCAGCAACAGGTATGGATGCACTCACACACGCAATTGAAGGCTTCACTACTAAGGCAGCATGGACAATGACAGATATGTTCCATCTCAAAGCAATTGAAATTATTGCATCATCACTTCGTGGTGCAGTAGAAAACACTCCTGAAGGAAGAGAAGGAATGGCACTCGGTCAGTATATCGCAGGCATGGGATTTTCAAACGTAGGTCTTGGTATCGTTCATTCCATGGCACATCCTCTTGGTGCTGTTTATGATACATCGCATGG
>JAFWWU010000080.1 GCA_017523285.1 Ruminococcus sp. | reverse complement strand
ATACTAATAAATCTTGTTTATCCATAGCTTAATCTACTGCCTTTCAGAATAAATATTGATGATATAGTTTATTTAGTCAGTTTACCTTGAAAACTTTATATTTTATTATAACACATTATACATATTCTGTCAATAGTGCTTAATATAATTATGATTTCATTTATATATTTTGTTTATTGTGTATGTGTTTTCTCCTTTTCTTTAGTTATATTGTATGGTGAAAATATCAAATATAATTTCATCCTGATATTTAGCAATAAGATAAACAATATTAAAATATAACAAAAAGCACTTGAAATTGTATAAATATATGTTATAATTATACTATAATAGTATTCACTTTGATATTGCAGACGCTTTAATGCTCCAAAAGTGGATATATAACAAATCTGATATTATTATCAAGGAGGGTAAAAAAATGAAAATTCTAATAAAGTTAACAGCTTCAATCCTATCAGCAGGACTTGCCATTTCATCTATACCGATATTTTCTTCAGCAGATAATAATAAGATATATATTACAAATACTGAAGAACTTATTGATGCTCTTGAAAACGCAAAAGCAGGTGATGAATTAATACTTGCCGAAGGTACATATCAGAATGATAAATGGTTAGGCGAATGGGCTGCATTTTATTCTTACGGAGAGGGAACACATGAAAATCCGATTATATTAAGAAGCGAAAATCCTGAAAATCCCGCAATGCTATGCGGTACTACGCAAGAGAATAAAAATGTTCTTTATATTACAGGAGATAACTGGATAATAAAAGATATCCGTGTTTCAAATGGTCAAAAAGGAATAATGCTTGATAATTCAAATTACAGTATAATTTCAGGTTGTGAAGTTTTCGATACAGGCAGTGAAGCTATACATCTAAGAGATAATAGTTCATATTGTATTGTAGAAAATTGTTATGTTCACGATGCTGGTACAATAAATGCAAAATACGGTGAAGGTGTATATATCGGAAGCTCATATAAAACTACTGATTACGGCTATGATTGTCATTACAATACTGTCAGAAACTGCAAATTCGGTCCGAATATTGCGGCAGACCATATTGATATAAAGGAATATACAATTGGCACATTAGTTGAAAATTGCACATTTGACGGTACAGGTATAAAAGGCGAAAATGGCGGAAACAGCTTTATAGAAATAAAAGGAAACAATGCAATTATCCGAAATAATATAGGTTACAGAAATGGTTGTGAAAAATTATTATATGCATTTGATGCCTCTGTACTTGTTGACGGTTGGGGACAAAACAACAAAATTTATGATAATACCGTATATCTTGATACTGCTGACTGTTATATATTTAAAGAATGGAATTGCACAACAGAAGTTTTCAGAAATAAAGCTGAACCCGAATCATGCACTTATTCGGGCAATAAAACTATTCAGGTATTAAATTATGAACTCTGCGGCGATGCTGATGAAAACGGCTTGCTTGATAATACAGATATTAATGTTCTTTCCGCTCATCTTATTCAAAAAAATATAACACATATTTCAGCTGATAATGCGGATATTAACAATGATGTTAGTGTTGATGTTTTTGATTTATGCGAATTAAAGAAAAAGATTTCAGCAGGCACTGATAATAAACCTAAGATATCTGTCGATTTTACAAAAGAAGAGGCAGGTAAATGGCGTATATGCAACGGACTTAGTAACAAAGCGATAACATTTATCCTATCTGCTGATAATGGTACAGAACTCAATTTGGGCTGGGGTTACTGGGATCCTGATTATATTAAAGATGACGGTACAAAAGGAAAATGGATACAGATTTCACTTGGTACATTTGAAACAGATAATAGCGGTGAAGTGCATATAAACGTTGAAACTCCCGAAAATAATATTACAAGAATTGCATTGGAAGTCTGGGATTATACTAAAGACGGAACTGATCTTGATCAAGATGAAATTGTATTGCAAAAGGTTGTAATTGAATAAATCAGATTAATTATAAAAGCAGCACTAATTATGCTGCTTTTATAATTTACTTTAGCAAAAATATATGTTACAATAACATAAAGGATGGTGAAGATATGGAAAAACTTCTTGAATGTGTTCTTGATATAGGCGAACAAATGCTTATATGCGGTGGTGAAGTGCATAGAGTAGAGGACAGCCTTAAACGCATTTTCAGCGTGTATGATATCAAAAGAACAGACGTATTCATAATTACATCAAGTATGGTAGTTACAATCATAAGCAATGATGAGCAAATTTATACGCAGACACGCAGAATAACCGAAGTCAAAACCGATTACGAAAGACTTCATAAACTTAATGAATTATCAAGAAAAATCTGCAAATCCAAACTTGAAACAGAAGAAATAAAAAAAGAGCTTGAAGATATTTCAAAAATAAGATTATATCCAATATGGCTTGAATTTATATCATTTTCTATAATATCAGGCGGATTTACTTTATTTTTCAACGGAACAATTATTGAAGCATTAATATCATTTATAATTGGTGCGATTCTGAGGCTTGTTTTATTAATTACTGAAAAGAGTATAAAAAATAAAATATTTGTAAAATTTATATCAGCATTTATAGCGACATCTCTTGCGTTTTTCAGCGTTCATATCAACTTTGTAAATTCAGTAGATAAGATAATTATAGGCAACATTATGACGTTAATTCCGGGAACAGGTCTTACAACAGCATTAAAGGATTTATTTGTTGGTGATAGTATAGCAGGATTACTCCGCACAATTGAAGCATGCATTATCGCACTTGCGATAGCAGCGGGATATTTTTCCGTAGCTTTTCTGATGGGAGGAATGTAATATATGGAACTGATTCAGATTATTATTTCATTTATAAGTACCCTATGCTTTGGTATTCTTTTTAATTTAAAAGGTAAAAAGCTTGTTACAGTAGCTTTTGGAGGGCTGATATCTTGGAGTTTATTTCTGCTTATAAGCAATTTTATTGAAAGCGAAACAATAAATTATTTTATCGTAGCAGCAATTGTATCGCTTTATTCTGAAATAATGGCAAGAATACTTAAAACACCTGCCACACCACTCGTTACAACATCACTTATTCCACTTATCCCCGGAGGTTCACTATACTATACAATGTCTTATGCATTCGAGAATAATTATGACGGATTTATCGAAAAAGCAATTAGTACATTAAAACTCGCATCAGCTCTTGCACTCGGAATCATTATAATAACAGCATTATCGCAGTTTATTTTCAAAAAACTATCAAGAAAAAGTGCTTGAACTCAAATCATCATATTACCATATTTGCATTAAAAATGCCCCATTATCCATATTGTTCTTAACGTTATGGATGAAAAATTACTATAAACATCTTGAAATTAATATTATATATCTGAAAAATAATATATAATACAGATATACACAAAAACAAACTAAAATATATATTCAGGGGGTAAAATATGAAAATCAAACGTATATGTGCATTAATTTCAGCATTTACAATGCTAACTGCCTGCACTTCAAAGGAAGATACATCGTCATCTTCTTCAAAGGCAGAAGTATCATCAAAGACTGAAAGCAGTTCAGTTACAGACTCAACAACAGATAGTTCAACAAATGAAATTCCTCAGCTTGATGGATACGATCTTCTCTGGAATGATGAGTTTAATGGTAATGCTCTTGATGAAACAATATGGAACTATGAACCACATGAACCTGGCTGGACAAATGAAGAACTTCAGGAATACACAACATCAACAGATAATGTTTTTGTTCGTGACGGTTCTTTGATAATCAAAGCTATAAAAACTGAAAAAGATGGCTCTGATTATTACACATCAGGTAAGGTTACATCACAGAATAAAAAAGACTTTACATACGGAAAAGTTGTGGCTCGTGCTAAAGTTCCAGAAGGACAGGGATTATGGCCTGCAATCTGGATGATGCCTAAGGATGAAGGCTTCTATGGACAGTGGCCAAAATGTGGCGAAATTGACATTATGGAAGTTCTCTGCAGTAATACAAAAACTGCCTACGGAACAATTCACTACGGCGAACCTCATGCGGAACAGCAGGGGATATATAATCTAGAAAGCGGTTCATTTTCAGAAGACTTCCATGAATTCTCAGTTGAATGGGAACCTGGTGAAATGAGATTTTATATTGACGGTAATCTTTATCATACTGTAAACGACTGGTTTACAGCTGTAAAGGATGAAGAAGAAAAACCATATCCTGCACCATTCAATCAGCCATTCTTTGTTCAGATGAATCTTGCTGTTGGCGGTACATGGCCAGGCAATCCAGACGAAACAACTGATTTTGACAAAGCTGAATTCGAAATTGATTATGTTCGTGTATATCAGAAACCAGAATACGATATGAATGTTACAAAGCCTGAAGTAAATTACAGAGAGCCACTTGAAGATGGAAACTATATCTACAACGGCAATTTTGCTGAACAGGAAGAACTTGAAGATGATATTAACTGGAAATTCCTTTTATTTGAAGGCGGAGTAGGAAAAGCCGAAATCAAGGATAATACAATGATTATCAGTTCAGAAGCCGAGGGAACTGTAGATTATTCAGTACAGCTTGTACAGCCTGAATTACCAATGATTAAAGGCAAGAAATATCGCGTAACATTTGATGCATACGCTGATGAAGAAAGAGATATAGTTGTATGTGTTTCTGCTCCGACAGCAGGCTGGATAAGATACTTACAGGATACAACTCTTACACTTTCAACTGAAAAGAAAACATACGAATATGAATTTGATATGACAGAAAGAGATGATCCTAACGGACGACTTGAATTCAATCTTGGTCACAGAGGTTCAACAGCAACAGTATATATTTCTAATGTACGAGTTGAAGAAATCAAATAAATACGAAAAAGCAGAGTGTT
Organism: Ruminococcus sp.; assembly: GCA_017523285.1. Lineage (GTDB taxonomy): Bacteria > Bacillota > Clostridia > Oscillospirales > Ruminococcaceae > Ruminococcus. The sequence continues at coordinate 34,691 of JAFWWU010000080.1, read as the reverse complement.
TTTCACTCTGCTTTTTTAACATGGATTCAGTTTATTCAGGAAGAACAACCTCAGCATCAATAACATTCTTCTGAACAGAAGCAATACCGTTTTCACAGCTGTCTTTCTTTGTATATCCTTCACTTGCAGCGATTACCTGACCGTTTGTAGCTTTTAATCTAAAACGGAATTCACCTGCTTTATCAGTGTATATCTCGAATTTCGGACATTTTGCTGTTTCAAAATTCTCAACTGTCTGATCCTCAATATTAGCAACAGGTGCATTTTTTGCAACTGAAGCACAGCTATTCTTAACGCTGTCAAGAGTATTATAAACCTCACCGCCAATTGCAATAGTCTGACCATTTGTTGCTTTTAAAGCATAAGTAAATCCTGTTTTTGTCTTGTTAATAACAAATTTTCCCATTTTAAAGACATCCTTTCTTGTTAGAGATAATATAAAGTTACTTATATGTTTTATTTTAACTTTTTTTACTTTTATTGTCAATAGATGGTAACAACATTCTACATTTTGACAATATTTCTTATATTTTATTGTGCAAAAAGATAAAGGTATCGGAAACCCGATACCCTTAATATTATGTATTCAAAGCAAATATCATAAGAATAAACATAAATGCAAAATTCAACAATAGAAAATACTTCATATACCTTCCTGTTTCAGAGTTTTTAGCTTTAACATAAAATTTATATGTTATAAGACTTGCCATAGAAGCAATAGGTGTTCCAAGTCCGCCAAGAGTTACACCCTTTAATAAGTCAATAGCATTATCTGTAAATCCGGCAAGCATAACAGTTGCAGGCACATTACTCAATCCCTGACTTAAGAATGCAGCAACAATTATTTCACGCCCAATAACTATTTCGGATATAAAATTTCTTATTGCTTCAATACAGCCTGCATTGCCTACAAATATAAAAAAGAAAATAAATGTAAATAATAACGAGTAATCAACCTTTAAAAGCAATTTCCTGTTTACTGTTAAAACAACAATTAATGTAATTGCAAGACATATAATATCAGGAATTATTTTTAAAACTGTCAATATAGAAACAACAAAAAGGATAAAATAGATTATAAGACTAACATGCGAAAGCTTTTTATCAGCTTTTTTATCTCCAAGAACAATTTCTTCTTTACTTAAAGCAAAACAGAGCGCAAAAAGCAAAACATAGCTGATAGATACATAAGGAAACATTGTCGTAAAAAATGGTTTGATTCCAAGATTATAATGCGTATAGATATAAAGATTATGTGGATTTCCAACAGGAGTCATTGCACTTCCGAGGTTAGCAGCAATAGTTTCGATAACACATATCAGAATCAAATCTTTATGATTCTTTGATTTTTCATAAATAATTATCGTTAATGGAACAAATGTTATAAGTGCAACGTCATTTGTAATAAGCATAGACGAAAAAAAGCAGATATTCATCATAATCAATCCAAGTTTTCTGGCATTACCTGCTTTTTTCATCATAAGTCTTGATAACTTTTTAAAAAAACCAATATTTCTCAGTCCAGCAACTGTCAACATAAGGCAGAAAAGTATTATCAATACTGATAGATTAATATAATCAAGATACTTTAAACTCGGAGGAACGAAAAAGACAGAAACAACTGCAAGAAAAAATGAAATAACAAGAACTATTTCTGATTTTGCAAAACTTAGTATTTTTTTCATTAACATCACCTACTTCAACTGATAGACCTGATCGAATACAGCATAGAATTTAATAGGTATATGTTTGTCGATATGACATTTTCCGAAAAACCATTTCTGATAATAACATACTTTAATGATATCTTCAAAAAATGTATGCACTTCAAGACGCTGAAAAACATCAACTCCAAGGCAATCCTTTAAGGAAGCGGGCGGCTCATGAGTAATTATGTAATCAACACTATTCGAATATTTCTCCAAATTTTCAATTGCTTCAAGAATTTCTGTGTGAGTTGGCTGTTCCTGCTCCCACCAGTTTGAACTGTCACGTCTGTACTCAAAATCCTGACTGTGACCGCCGCCGAATGTGAAAATATTTTTATCCTCTATATTATATACCTGTCCACGCATAAGATGTATAATATTATGTTCAATTATATGAGCTTTTCCGCCATTCCATTCAACTACATCATATCGCTCAAGGAGGTCAAAATTTTCATGACAACCATCAATAAAAGCAATTGTAAAATCCTTTTCCGCAAGTTTTTTCAGTATTGATTTTTCTTTTTTGGAATTATCCCAAATAAAACCGAAATCACCGCGTACTATAAGTGTATCACCTTTTTTTATTTTTTTAATTTCAGGGTCTTTAAAACGCGTGATATCGCCATGCATATCACCTGTAACATAAATCAAGCTAAAAACCTCCAACAAATAATATTTCTTATAATTATTGTACCATATTTTCGACAAAAGGTAAATAGAAAAGATGAAAATTTACAATTTATTTTGCAAAATAAACAAAAAATATCTGTTTTAAATCTTGACAATAGATTTATAATGATGTAGTATAATAAATATACTATACTTGAATCGGAGAATAAAATATTATGATAAAAGGGATTATCTTTGATATGGATGGTCGTATGTTTGATACAGAAAAGCTCCTTGTTAAATTCTGGTGTCAGGCAGCCAATGAACACGGATTTGATATGAAGCAAGAACATGTACTCGGAATACGAAGCCTTTCTCGAAAATATGCTATCCCACATCTTAAATCAATATTCGGTGATAATTTTGATTTTGAATCTATACGAGCAAGACGTATATCATTAATGAATGATTATATTGATAAAAATGGTTTTGAAATAAAAAAAGGACTTTTTAAGCTTCTTGATTATCTTAAAGAACATAATTACAAAATTGCTGTCGCAACTGCAACAGACTTAGAAAGAGCGACAATTTATCTTAAAAAAGCAAAAGTATTCGATTATTTTGATGAAATAATATGCGGTGATATGATAAAAAACGGCAAACCCGATCCGGATATATACATAAAAGCTGTTGAAAAACTTAACCTGACAGCCGATGAATGTCTGGCGCTCGAAGATTCACCTAATGGAATAAAATCAGCTTATAATGCAGGATGTAAGATAATAATGGTACCTGATTTATCTCCCGCAGATGAAACAGTAAACAAAATGGTATTATGTGACGCTGAAAGTCTTGATAAAGTTATAAATGTATTGGAGGAACAAAATGGGAACAAGTGCATCTGAAATCTTTGATATTCCCAGATTTTATTATTTTAAAAGCGGTAATAATTATTCAGGAAGCAAAGGTAATTTTACATATAAAATAGAAAACGGAGAGCAACTTAAATGCCTTACATGGCAGGGGAGATTATGCTCTGCAAAAGCTGAAATTGAAAATGAACAGGAATTTGAATTTACTGAACAAGGCTTTGAGGAATTAATCAAATGGCTTGAAGAAAAATATAAAATATGGTCTGATAAATCATAATTTAATCGTATTATCTGCTCTATTTTACATACAATAATCAAAATGATGTAAGGAGCAGATTATGAAAAAAATTGCATTTTTTGATATGAAACCATACGATTTGGAATGGTTTGATAAGCTTAATACAGAATACGAAATTGATTATTACAGCGAAAAACTTACCTATTTAACAACGCGCCTCGCTAAAGGGTATGACGGAGTTATTGCATTTGTCAATGATACATTAAACAGTAAAACTATAAATCAGCTTTATGAATTCGGAGTAAAAGTTATAGCTCTTAGATGTTCAGGCTATAATAATGTGAATATGAAAGCTGCACATGATAAAATAACGATAATGCGAGTTCCAGTATATTCGCCCTATGCTGTTGCAGAACATTCTATGGCTCTTTTTCTTTCTTTGAACAGAAAGATTCATAAAGCATATAACAGAACAAGAGATTTTAATTTCTCATTGAACGGACTTACAGGCTTTGACCTTAACGGTAAAACTGTCGGAGTAATAGGCACAGGAAAAATCGGACAAATTTTTATAAAGATATGCAAAGGCTTCGGAATGAATGTAATTGCCTATGACCCAAATAAAATCGATAATCCTGATTTCACTTATGTCGACCTTGACACTCTATACAAGGAAAGCGACGTAATTTCACTACATTGCCCATTGATAAAAAGTACAGAATATATGCTAAATGCAGAAGCATTCAGTATGATGAAAGACGGCGTTTATATAATCAATACCTCACGAGGAGGTCTTATAGAAAGCGAAGCACTTCTGAACGCACTGAAAACACAAAAAGTTGCAGGTGCAGGACTTGATGTTTACGAAGAAGAAACCGAACTTTTCTTTGAGGATTTCTCAAGTGAAATTATTGATGATGACATACTCGCCAGACTTGTTTCGTTGCCAAATGTAATAATAACATCACATCAGGCATTTCTTACTGATGAAGCATTAAAAAATATTGCTGAAATAACCTTAAAAAATCTTGATGATTTTTTCAATGGCATAAATTCAGAAAATGAAATACACTACAATGAAAAATAAATACAAAATAACGCCGACTGAATCAGTCGGCGTTTCAATTTTATAATCATCTTTTAACGAAGTATTCTTCATACCATACAAGGAATGTGTAAATAGTCCAGATTTTTCTCCAGTTATCTGAATTACCTGAAATATAATCTTCAAAAATAGCATTAATTTCATTTAAATTAAAGAACTTATCTGCAATATCGCTATTTAGCAGACGTCTTACATCAGCATTGTATTTGCTGTCAGCAAGCCATATACGAATAGGAACAATAAATCCAAGCTTTTTACGGAATGCTATATCCTCAGGAAGAACCTTTGAAGCGGCTGTTCTGAAAGCAACCTTATTCTGTTCCTCATTCACCTTAAATTCTGATGGCATTCTTGAAGCAATATCGAATACTCGTCTGTCAGTAAGAGGCATACGGATTTCAAGGTCAAAGGCTGCACCCATTTTATCAACATTAAAGTAAATGTCGCCCTCAAGCCAAACCTGAATATCTATATTCTGCATTTTTGTAAGAGGGTCATATCCTTCAATTTCCTTATAGGTATTCTTAACAATGTTAATAGGAAGCACATCTTCATTATAGTATTTAAGGATTTTCTTTTTCTCATCCTCTTTCATAATATTTGTGTTTCCGACATAGAAGGTTTTAAGATTATCGCCATAACGCTCAGCATTGCGATACATATTATAACCGCCGAAGAATTCATCCGCACCTTCACCTGAATAGCAAAGCTTTGTGTTTTTTGCTGTTTCTCTGCACGCAATAGCAAATGCGATAGCAGAAGCATCACCAAGCGGCTGTTCCATATTATACATTACATAAGGAACAATATCAAAATAATCTTCCGGAGTTACAAGACATTTTGTATTCTCACGTCCAAGTATATCAGCTGTTTTCTTAGCAAGAAAAGACTCATCAAAACGTTCATCATCATATCCGCATGAATTTGTATGTTTAACATCAGACATAGCAAGAACATATGATGAATCAACACCGCCTGATAAGAACGATTCAGCTGTTTCATCTGCTGTTTTAACTTCTGACATCATCTGTGCGACTGTTGAATGAATTTCATCAGCCCACTCGTCGAGCGATTTTGAGTTATCAGGCTTAAATTCAGGCTTCCAATAACGTGTTATAGTTGTCTTGCCGTCTTTATTGATAAGATAATATCCCGGCATAAGCTTCTTCAAGCCTTTGAAGAATGTATCTTCGCCGCCCACATAAGTAAGGCTCATATAAATCTGAAGCATATCAGGATTAAGCTCTTTAACAAAGCCTTCCTGATTTATAATATCACGGATAAATGTTCCATATAAGAGTTTTCCGTCTGCTGTTTCATAATAGTAGAAAGGCTTTGTACCGAAATGATCTCTGAGGCAGAATAACTCTTGTTTTTCTTCATCAAAAAGAGCAAAAGCAAACATACCATGCATATAGTTGCCGATATCATACCCCCATTTTGCATAGCCTTTTACAAGTATTTCGTTTTCACGTTCTTCCCTTGTAAGAGTTGTTGAAATATCGAGCTTTTCGCAAAGCTCTTCCCAGTTTCTGATATGACCTCTGTATTCTTTAACAATTATCATATTACACCTCACCATATATTTTTAATAATTATATTCCTATTATATATTTAATAATACCACTTAATTCAGATTTCGTCAATACAGCTCAAAAAAAATAATGTCGCCTGATTTGATTCAGACGACATTATTCGTCAATTTATTATATATCTTGCTTTTGTTCTATTTTATGTTTTAATCTGAAATAACTTCGGATTTCTCAGAATCATCATTAATAATATCATTCATAATAAATGCTTGGTTTTCAAGATTAAATATAAATATTTCATTTGAATGTTTTAAAATCAAAAGATACTTCACTTCTATTTGTGATGAAACCATATCCTCCGACATGCTTGATTTTATTAATCCGGAAAAGCTATCGCTTTCAAAGCCATAGGCACTGAATTGACATGCAAAATAAGGTATAACATATTCACTTGCAATTTCTTCATCATTTTTTAGATAATAGAATGTATTTTTTGCAAGAGTAGTAGGCAGATATTCGCATATATATCCGTCTGATTTTAAATTCATACCTTTTTCGCTGAACTTAATAAAATTATCGTTTTCTTTAAGCTTACTTACTCTGTTATTATACTTACAACCTATCTTATTCCATTGATTTACCAGCCATGATGTATCAAAATCACAAATTTTCCCATCATTCTCTATATATGAACATCTTATCTCATAGCTATAGCTGTAATTATTACTCAGATTCAATAATAATGTATCTGTAAGCATAGGATATATCTTTCCATTAAGCTTATAAAAGGATTTATAGACAAATGAAGAAGCTGTTACTGTGTTTTCCTTGAACATAAGGGATATTGTATCTTTATCATCAGATAAAAAATTCATATTTATGATATCAAGAAAATCATGATTAACTTCATTTATATATAAATCAAATTCATGAATATTCTGATTCATACATTCTTCTATATCATCATGATTAAATTTAGCATCTGAATCAATAATACTTATTATATTATTTTCATCATAATAATCCTCATATTCAACAAGATAAATCTGATTTGTCCTGTAAAACCTGTTATATAAACCAAGATCAGTTGTTTTAATTACATCATTTGTCAAAAGCTTTGTATAAACTCGCACATATCGATTATCTGTATTATCAATATCGTACTGATAATTATATAATGGATTAATAAATAATGATAGATGATTAAAATCCTCCATATTATAATCATTATATATGTAGGTATATTCATTGAGCTCATATTCCAGCTCTTCAAGTAATTCATTATAACGCTCTTTATACGATTTTGTATCAGAACCAAACAAATTGGTCAGTTTTAAAGTAGGAATGCATACAATAACAGATATAACAAGCATAACAGCTATTACATAAGCAAATCTGAAACGTTTTTTTGATGTATATGTTACATTTTCAACACCTGATACCGAAAAATCATCTTCATAGAAATCCGCATTATCCGATTCGGAATATGCTTTTTCAGCAATTTTATCAAAACAATCAACAGAATCGGAAAGCCTGTCGAGCTTTTCTCGTAATTGTTTTTCAAATTCAATCAATTTTAACACCTGCTTTCTTTTTTAATATCTGAAGTGCCTTTTTATATCTCGATTTGACAGTAGTTTCAGGAGATTTAATAATTTTTGCAATCTCCTTAAAGGTAAGTTCATTGTAGCAATGCATAATGACAACCTGTTTTTGCTTGTCGTTGAGATGCTTCATAAGCTGATTAATGAAAATACAATCATCAATCTTATCGTCGGCTTCTCCATAGCTCTGAATTACCATATTAACAGAGCTTTTCTGAAATTTACGGTATTGTTCCAATGCAACATTTCTGGCTATTTTATAAATAAAGCCTTTTCCGTCGCCGCTTTTCTCTGAAAATCTTTTTACTTGAGTAAGACGTATAAACGTTTCCGCGACACAGTCCTCAGCAAGCTGATAATCATTTACAATACTTAATGCTATTGCAAATACGCCTTTCTTAAATAAATTATAAAGAATCTCAAGACTGTTTTTATCAGTTCGACACCTGATAATGAGATTATTTACATTAACCTTTTCAGATACTTCGGAAAATTGCTTTCTGCCAGCAGATATTTCCCCAACATCCATAATTTTTTATCACTTCCTTTGCAAATTATTAAAAGACAGTTATAACAGCTTCTATATAATAGTGATTTTAAAAAGCAAAAAAGACGAAAAATTTTTAAAAACTTTATATTTTTTTAAAAATGGCTGCCGAAATATTAAAACGGCAGCCATTCAGCGTTATTTTCACTTTTTAGTATTAATAACATCATCCCAAGTTGGTTCAGCTCCGACTGATGTAAGAGCATAATAACTCAGAACATATGAAGCATCAGCAGCATTTATCAATTTATTCTTGTCAACGTCTGCCTTGCTTTTTTGAACATCTGTCATAACAACAGAAGTATTTGCAGTAGCTATTGCTGCGTAATATGCAAGCACATTTGAAGCGTCAGAAGAATCAACACTTCCATTTTCATCAACGTCGCCTAAAATAAACGGAGTTGAAAATGTTGCCTTATACGAAGCCAACGGTTTTTCATTTTTCGGAGCATAAATAATTATTTCGCTTTCATCTTTACCCTTGAAAGCTTCTCCGGCAGTTTTAAAGTTTGCGTAGCATATTTCTGCAACATCCAGTTCTTCAGTCTTTATCTTTCTATTTCCTTTTTCGTCAAACTCAGCAAGCTGTGTATCCACTGTAAGAATTACAGATAATCCTGTAAGGTCTATATCTTCGGATTTAAAAGAATACTTTGTTTTAGTAGGAAGTGATTTGATAGCCATACTTGCTTTCTGATATAAAGCAGTAATTTTCATATCATCTCTTGCATTTTCAAGATTACAATCCCAATCGTAAAATCGAATCTGAGTATATGCATCTATAACTTTATAAAAAGATGATGTATCGGAAGTATCAACAGCAGAATAATCAAGCGCTTCACCATAAGGAATAATCATTGATTTTACTTTTTCACCTTCATAATTTAAAAATGTAATCTCACAATCATTATTTTCAGAAAAAATAATTTCAATTTTCGTTTCCTTTTCTTCATTAAATGGTATATAAATTAATCCTATATCATCTGCTTCATAAACCTCCTCTTTAGGAAGTGGAATACCATCAATTATAATTTCAGATATATGATAACCCTTTTCAGAATTAAGCAATAATTTTAAAGCACCCTCATAAATTTCAAATTCAGTTACTGTATTATATATATTTTTGCAGTTATCTACTATTAATTTGTATTTATTCTCATCTTCAGGCTGTTCAGTATTATCAGGCTCAGATGTTGAAGTATCGGTAGTGTTTTCTGTTTCTGCATAAACATTAAACGAACTGTACCCACTCATATTAAAAGCTGATGAAACAATTACACCACACGCCAGAATAATCGAAAATAATTTATTAAGCTTCATATAATCTCCTTTACATAAACATATTTGATTTAAAAAACAACCGACACCTGTCAGATATTTTTGACGCAAGTTCAAGATATCTGCTGTAAGATAACCTCAACTGCATAAAATCAGCTGAAATAAAAGAATTATCTTCAGAATAGCTGTAAATTGCATAAAGCACAACTTCATCCCAATCAAGTTCCTTAAGTAATTCAGCCGCATTTTGTTCATATTCAGACAGGTATTCATCTATTTGTGATATATCAGTATATCCGCAGTATTTCGAATTTTTATAAATATCAATATAAGCTGCCATAAACACCACCCCTCATAATGATATTTTAATATAAATATATATATATGTCAACATATTTCTATTTAATAATTTCTTGACAAAGATTTCCTCAGGTGATATACTTTATTATATGAATGTGGACTGAAAGATTTATTTTTCAGCCGACATTACAATTATTCCTTTTTCTTTCGGAAAGCAGGGCAGTTAGCCTTACTCTCGGTCTGATAAAAACAAAAACATCAATACAACTCAACAATAATAATGAGCTGTCAGGAGGAAAAATGGAAAAAAGAATTGCGGTAATTGCAATTGTTATCGATGAACCTGATTCGGCTCAGTCTGTTAATACGGTTCTGCATGAAAACAGCGCAATTATCATAGGAAGAATGGGACTCCCATACAGAGAACGCAATATATCCGTTATTGCACTTTCAGTAGACGGAACTCCCGACGAAATCAGCAGATTGACAGGAAAACTCGGTCAGATAGATGGAGTATCAGTCAAAGCTGCCATATCAAAAAAATAGAAAGGCTGATATTTATGTTTAACCCGAAATCATTAAATGCAGAAGAATTTATCAATCATCAGGAGATACTTGACACTCTTGATTATGCAGAAAAAAACAAGAATAACATTGAGCTTATAGAGCAGATACTTGAAAAAGCAAAGCCTCGCAAAACTGAAAGAGGTGTAGAATGCTCAGGTCTTTCACATCGTGAAGCAAGTGTTCTTCTTGCGTGTGAAAACAAAGAAATGATTGAGAAAATGTATAATCTCGCAAAAGAGATAAAACAGGCATTCTATGGAAACAGAATAGTAATGTTTGCTCCTCTTTATCTTTCAAATTACTGCGTAAATAAGTGTGTATACTGTCCTTATCACATTCAGAATAAGGAAATTCCACGAAAAAAACTTACACAGGACGAAGTAAGACAGGAAGTTATTGCTCTTCAGGATATGGGACATAAACGTCTTGCAATCGAATCAGGTGAAGACCCTGTTAATAATCCTATTGAATACATTCTTGATTGTATAAAGACTATCTATTCAATCAAGCATAAAAACGGCGAAATCAGAAGAGTAAACGTAAATATTGCGGCTACAACAGTTGAAAACTACCGCAAGCTTAAAGATGCAGGTATCGGTACATATATTCTTTTCCAGGAAACATACCATAAGGAAACCTATGAAAAGCTTCATCCGGCAGGTCCTAAGCATAATTATAATTACCATACAGAAGCAATGGACAGAGCAATGGAAGGCGGTATTGATGATGTCGGACTTGGTGTACTTTTCGGACTTGATCTCTATAAATATGAATTTGCAGGACTTTTAATGCACGCAGAACATCTTGAAGCAGTACATGGTGTTGGTCCTCACACAATCAGTGTCCCGAGAGTTAAAAGAGCTTCTGACATTGACCCGAATGTTTTTGATAACAGTATTGATGACGATACATTTGCAAAAATTATTGCATGTATCAGAATCGCAGTACCATATACAGGTATGATTATTTCAACAAGAGAAAATGAAGAATGCAGAAATAAAGCCCTCGCTTTAGGTGTATCACAGATTTCAGGCGGTTCAAGAACTTCTGTTGGCGGTTATGCAGGTTATTCCGCAGAAGAAAGACCACACGATACAGAACAATTTGATGTATCAGACCAGCGTTCACTTGATGAAGTTGTAAAATGGCTTATGGAACTTGGTTATATTCCATCATTCTGCACAGCTTGTTACAGAGAGGGAAGAACAGGCGACAGATTTATGTCACTCTGCAAGACAGGTCAGATACAAAACTGCTGTCATCCGAATGCACTTATGACATTACAGGAATATCTTGAAGACTATGCTGCTCCAGATACCAAAACTATTGGAGAAGATTTAATAATTCGTGAAATGGAAAATGTATCAAATCCTAAGGTTAAAGAAATAGCAAAAAACAATCTTGAAAATATAAAAAATGGTAAACGTGATTTCAGATTCTGATAAATCTTAGATATGGGAAGGTTTATATTTATGAAAATAAGGTTAATATCTGCTCTTATTGGTGCTGTTATATCAATAAATGCATTTACTTACAGTTCAGAGACAAATACATATACATATGCTGAAAATCTTGCTTATGGTGATTTTAAATACATAATTGACGACAATCATGAGATTACAATTATAGGATATAATGGAAATTCAGCTAATGTAAATATACCACAGACAATTGATAATAAAAAGGTTACTCAGATTGGCAAATGTGCTTTTGAAGAAAATATGGACATTATCAACGTTCAACTCCCTGAAACTATAACTAAAATCAATTATAAAGCCTTTTCGAAATGTAAAAATCTTGAAACTATAAATTTTCCCAACAGTCTTGAAGTTATTGACGAATATGCATTCACAACATGTCATAGTCTGAAAGAAATAAAACTTGGTTCAAATCTGACTAAACTTGGCACTTGTGCATTTCAATTATGCATATCAATTACAGAGATATCCATTCCGGGAAGTTTAAAAAAAGTTGTTGACCATACACTTCATGGATGCCATAGTCTTGAAACACTGACTATACAAGAGGGTGTTGAAGAAATTGAATCAACAGCAGCACTTAACATGTACTCAATCAGAAGAATTATTATACCTGAATCAGTTACATCAATAGGAGAACACGCATTAGGATATACTTATTATTATCCTGATTATACACGAATTGATGCAACAATATATGGATATGCTGATACTGCTGCAGAGAAATACGCAAAAGAAAATGGTTTTAGATTTATAGAATTAATGTCATACGGCGATATAAATAACGATGATACAGTTGATTCGGTGGATGCATCACTTGTCCTGACTGAATATGCCAATATTTCAACATCAAAAACAACAACATTTGATTCAAAACAAAAATCACTTGCTGATGTAGACAAAAACAATACAATAGATGCCATAGACGCAAGCAATATTCTTTCATATTACGCATACAAAGCTGCCGGTGGAAATGAAGAACCTGTATTTTACTTCTTTGGTTGATTATTTCAGAATCTCCACGCATATAATTATTAAAAATGCGTGGAGATTTTATTTATGAAATGCAGCCTTGAGGATTTAAAGTATAAAGAAGTAATAGATATAGAAAACGGTGAAAAACTCGGATTCATAGATGATGTTGAGCTTAGTACAGATACATTTGAAATACAATATCTTATTATATACGGAAAAGAAAGACTATTCGGATTATTAGGTCGAGAAAACGACCTGATGATACCATGTAGCAATATAAAAATAATAGGAAAAGATGTTGTTCTTGTAATGAGAGAAAGCACATCATCGTCATATACAACAAAACCAAGAAAGAGTATCATTGAAAGTTTGTTGAAAAATTAGAGCAAATATCACTTGAAAATTATAACAGAATATGATATAATATTAAAGCAATTCGCACGCTTGTACTTTTGTGGCTCGGTGCCTTGCATTAAGCAAGGTCGCTTACAAGTTAAGTCGGCGGAGGAAATTATTAAAAACCAATTAAGGAGGACTACACAATGGGAGTAGTATCAATGAAGCAGCTTCTTGAAGCTGGTGTTCACTTTGGTCACCAGACAAGAAGATGGAATCCAAAAATGGCACCTTACATTTTCACAGAGAGAAATGGTATTTATATCATCGATCTTCAGAAAACTGTAAAGAAACTTGAAGAAGCTTATATGTTTATCCGTGACATCGCTGCACAGGGTGAAAATGTACTTTTCGTAGGTACAAAGAAGCAGGCTGGCGATTCAGTTAAGGAAGAAGCTATCCGTGCTGGTGCACACTACGTTAATGCACGTTGGCTCGGCGGTATGATGACAAACTTCAAGACAATCCAGACAAGAATCAAGAGACTCGAACAGCTTCACGCTATGGAAGAAGATGGTACATTCGCTCTTCTCCCTAAGAAAGAAGTTGTAAAGCTTAACCTTGAAATTGAGAAGCTCGAAAAGTTCCTCGGCGGTATCAAGACAATGGATAAGCTTCCTGGCGCTCTCTTTATCGTTGACCCAAGAAAAGAAAAGATTGCTGTTGCTGAAGCTAAGAAGCTCAACATCCCGATCGTTGCTATCGTAGATACAAACTGCGATCCAGACGAAGTTGATTACGTTATTCCAGGTAACGATGACGCTATCAGAGCTGTTAAGCTTATCGCTGGTACAATTGCTAACGCAATTATCGAAGGCAGACAGGGTGATGACGCTGCTGCTGTTGTAGAGCAGGAAGAAGCTGCTGAAGAAACAACAGACGCTGAATAATCATAAAAAATTAAACCCGAATGAAAGTTCGGGTTTTTCAATAAAAATATTTGGAGGAAATTACAATGGGTAAGGTATCCGTTCAGGAAATTAAAGAACTTATGAAGTCAACAGGCGTTGGTATGATGGATTGTAAGAACGCTCTCGTTGAATCAGACGGTGACGTTGAAAAAGCTATCACATATCTCCGTGAAAAAGGTCTTGCAACACAGGCTAAGAAGGCTGACAGAGTTGCAGCTGAAGGTATTGTAATGGCTCTTACAAACAAGGATAATACAGTTGGTGCTGTTGTAGAAGTAAATATCGAAACAGACTTTGCTGCTAACAACGAAAAGTTTAAGGCATTCGTTAATGATGTTGCAATGACAATCATCGAACAGAATCCAGCTGACCTCGATGCACTTAACGCTATGACAATTTCAGGCGGTACAATGACAGTTGCTGAAACACTTTCAGAACTCTTCATCAGTATCCGTGAGAATATGCAGATTCGTCGTTTTGCAAGACTTGAAGGTATTCTTGTTCCTTACGTTCATGGTGGCGGTAAAATCGGAACAATGGTAAACCTTTCAACAGAAGCCGGTGCAGTTCCTGCAGTTCTTACAGCAGGTCTTGACTGTGCACTTCAGGTTGCAGCTATGAATCCTCCATACCTTAAGAGAGATGATGTACCTGCAGCTGCACTTGAAGAAGAAAAGAAGATTATGCTTTCACAGATGGCTGAAGATCCTAAGATGGCTGGTAAGCCTGAACAGGTTAAGCTTAAGATTGTTGAAGGTAAGCTTGGCAAGTACTATGAAGAAAATTGTCTTCTCGAACAGGCTTTCGTAAAGGAAAACAAGATGACAATTACAGAATATCTTGATTCAGTTGCTAAGGAAGTTGGTTCACCAATTACAATTTCACAGTTTGTAAGATTCGAAAGAGGCGAAGGTATCGAAAAGAAAGCTGATAACTTTGCTGACGAAGTTGCAAGCATGATCAAGTAATTTTAATAGATAATTATAAGGACATAATCGAAAGTTTATGTCCTTTTTCTTTGTATCATATATAATGAGAGGGAATATTTTCTATGAATAATAAAAAATGGGTTGCCGCATGGGGAAACGCAACTTCTATCACTGACAGAAAACCTGAGAATTACGCTAAGAATCTATCACTCCGATATCCATTATACATTCCTTTTAACACTGAAAAGTTAAAGATTGGATTATCAAATTTCTGTGGAACAGAATCAGTAACTATTACAAAAGTAACTGTTGCCAAGAGTGACGGTGGAAGAAATATTGATATTAATACTATAAAAACTGTCACATTCAATGGCGGTAAAAGCGTAACAATAAAAGAGGGAACAAATATTAAAAGTGATGAAATTGAAATAGAGATAAAAAGAGGAGAATTCATTTCTGTTACAATGTATATGGAAGATTTTACAGAAATGCGTTCAGGAGTTATAATAACAGGACCGCTTTCAAAAGGATATTATTCAATTGGCGATGTAACGGAATCTGAGAATTTGCCACTTAATACAACAAGAAACACGAATTGCTTTTATTTCTTGACAGATGTTGATGTTCTTACAGATAAGAATAATAAATCTGTAGTATGTTTTGGAGATTCAATCACAGCTCAATCATGGCCTGATTACCTTACCCTCAGGTTAAAAGAAGAGGGAATTAATAATATATCTGTTATAAGAAGAGCAGCAAGCGGTACAAGAATACTTCGTCAATATGATAATATTACCTATGATTCATACGGATTAAAGGGAGATATAAGATTCCCGAATGAAATAATAACAACATCAGCTGAAACTGTTATTATTCAGCATGGAATTAACGACATAATTCATCCTGTCGGAAGAGATGTGAATCCATTCCGTCCAATGAGCGATTTGCCAACAGTTGATGAGCTTATAGATGGTATAAGAAATTATATCAGAATTGCCCAAGAAAACAATCTGAAAGTAATGGTCGGTACATTGCTGCCTATTTTAAACTGGAGAACATATGCAGATTTCAGAGAAGATTTGAAAAATGCATTCAATGACTGGATCAGAACATCAAATGAATTTGATTTCTGCATTGACTTTGACAAAGCATTATGTGATTCTAAAAATGACAAGCGTGCATTTAAACTTAAATATGATAGCGGCGATCATCTACACCCAAGCGAACTCGCATATAATAAAATGGCTGAAATAATTCCATTAAATCTGCTCTAATTGCTAAAAAGTTTCTGCTTATTACAACATGCTTCAGTACAAACTATAATATGAGCTCTGTGTTTCATTCAGAATACAGAGCTTTTTTCTAATAATAATGCTTGAAAACAAATAAAATATATGATATAATTAATGCAATACTGCACATAGCTCACACAAGAGCTTAACATAAAATCTGTGTGGTGTTGACTTAAAAAAGTTATGGTGTGATAAAATGCATGAAATTATAAATACAGATGTTCTTATAATAGGCGGAGGCGCATCAGGATTAGCCGCTGCTATTACATTAAAACAAATTAATCCTCAGTTGAATGTTACTATTGCTGAACGTCTTTCAAGAACAGGTAAAAAAATTCTTGCAACAGGCAACGGCAGATGCAACTTAGGAAATATTAATATATCAAATGAATACTATCATGGTTCTGTAAAAAACTATATGGATATAATTGAAAGCACACCTCATACAGACGATTTTTTCAAATCTTTAGGACTTTATTGCGTTAACGATGATATGGGAAGAATGTATCCATACAGTAATACAGCAACATCTGTATTGACTGTATTACGCAATAAATTATCAGAATACAATGTAACTGAAATCTGTGATTTTAATGCTCAGAAAATCGAAAAATACAAGAATAAATTTAAAGTATACAATGAAAACACCTATATCATAGCAAATAAGCTTTTAATTACAGCAGGTGGATGTGCTGGAAATACTGCTTTCGGTACTGATGGAAATATGCTGAAGCTATTAAAACAGCTTGGGCATAAAATAACACCGCTATATCCAGCAATCGCTCCGCTAAATGTAAAAAATGATGAATTGAAAGGTCTTAAAGGAGTTCGCATCAAAGGTATTGCTTCTGCATATTCAGACGGCAAAAAAATTGCTTCTGAAAAAGGAGAAATTCAGTTTAATGAATGTTCTCTTTCGGGTATATGTATTTTTAATCTTTCATATTTATACGCTATATACGGTAATCATCTAAAGATATCACTCGATTTATGTCCTGATAAGAATTATTCTGATATTACAGATATTCTTTATGAACTCAGAAAGATAAACAAAGATAACACACTTGAACACTATCTGATAGGTCTTTTCAATAAGAATATTGCAGCATATATTATAAAAAAAGCAGAAAAAAAACAAACTGACAAAATATACTCAATAACAAATCAGGATATAAAGAAAATAGCATCACTTATTAAATCACTCGCATTTTCTGTTACCGATCAAAGCGACTGGAAAAACGCTCAGGTAACATATGGTGGAATATCAGGTGAATCTGTCGATAGTAATTTACAATCAACAGTTATGAAAAATATATACTTTGCAGGTGAAATTCTTGATGTTGACGGATTATGCGGAGGTTATAATCTGACATGGGCATGGTCGTCAGCAATATATGCTGCAAGAAAAATAGCAGAATCATTCGGAGGTAAAAATGGTAAGAATTAATAATATAGATATACCTCTTGAATTTGATTTCAATAATCTGAAGCAGTTTATAATTTCAAAATATAAATTAAATTCAAAACAAATAAATGATATAAAGTTATCAAAGAAATCTGTTGATGCAAGAAAGAAAAACAATGTTCATTTTGTAATTTCAGTAGATATACATACATATAACGAGCAGATTATACTTAAAAAAGTCAAAAACTCTGTTCATATTGAAAAGTATAATTATGAAATTAAAAGGATTCAGAATGTTGTTAAACATCCCGTAATTGTAGGTTTCGGCCCGGCAGGTATCTTTGCAGGATTAGTTCTCGCTCAAAGTGGTGCAAGACCTATCATACTTGAAAGAGGCGGCAACGTTGATGAAAGACAGGCAGCTGTAGATGACTTCTGGAAAACAGGAAAACTTGACGATGAATGCAATGTCCAGTTTGGCGAGGGCGGTGCAGGTGCATTCTCAGATGGAAAATTAACAACAGGCATTAATGATAATAGGATTAAATATGTTCTTGAAACACTTGTCAGATTTGGTGCACCTGAAGAAATAACTTATCTTTCCAAACCACATATCGGCACAGATAAGCTAAGAATTGTTGTTAAAAAAATACGAGAGTATATTATTTCACTCGGCGGTGAAGTAAAATTCAACTGTAAAATGACAGATTTTGAAATTTGCAACAACAATATTTCAAAAGTTCACTATATACAAAATTCAGAGAAAAAATGTATCGAAACTGATAATTTGATTCTTGCAATTGGACACAGTGCCCGTGACATTTTCGAATTGCTTTATGAAAAAAAGATTGTATTAAGTCAGAAAAATTTTTCTATGGGCGTAAGAATTGAACATCTCAGAACAGACATAAATAAATCTATGTATGGTGATAGTGCTGATAATACTGCATTAGGGACAGCTGATTATAAATTGGCAGTACATCTTGAAAACGGCAGAAGTGTCTATACATTCTGTATGTGCCCCGGTGGAGTTGTTGTTGCGGCTGCTTCAGAAAAAGACAGGCTTGTTGTCAACGGAATGAGTTATTACAGTAGAAATGAAGATAATTCAAACAGTGCCTTACTTGTAGGAGTTTCTCCAGATGATTTTAAGAGTGATCATCCGCTTGCAGGTATGCACCTCCAGCGTGAAACCGAGAATAAAGCTTTTATAGCGGGTGGAAGCAATTATTACGCTCCTGTCACTACTGTAAAGGATTTTATAAATGATACACCTCCATCGAGAATTGGCAAAGTTAAGCCAAGCTATAAACCTGGATATAAATTCGCAAAACCTGAAGAATACCTACCTGATTATATTTGCGAATCGCTTAAAGCAGGGATAAAGGAATTTGGCAAAAAAATTCAGGGTTTTGACAGCGATGATGCTGTTATTACTGGTATTGAAAGTAGAAGTTCATCTCCTGTACGAATTGAACGTAATGAGAATTTAGAATCTGTTTCATTAAACGGACTATATCCATGCGGTGAAGGCGCAGGATATGCAGGCGGTATTGTTTCAGCTGCAGTTGACGGCATGAAATGTGCTGAAAAGATAATAGAGAAATTAAGGAGTGTGTGAAAGTGAAAGTCAATGTATATAACGGCGAATTAACGCAAAGTGAAATCAATGCTTATATAAACTATGGTATGAACAAATATCGTGGCAGACAATTTGAAGCACTTGATATCAGAATTGACAATGATTACGTTGATCTCACATTCCATTTTAAAGATAATAATTTTCAAAAAACATTCAGATCGGCTGATTATCTTGTAAATTCATTGGAAAAGATGAATGATGCAAAACAAATGGAATTCAATGATAAAGTAAAACACGAGGTCAGATAATAAATGAAGAATTTAACAAATATAGGCGTAGTAAAAGAAATACTTGAAAAGCATGGATTTAATTTTTCGAAGGGACTTGGACAGAATTTTCTTATAAATCCTGATGTATGTCCAAAAATTGCTGAAATGGGTAACGCTAATTCTGAATATGGTATCATTGAAATCGGTACAGGTTTCGGGACTCTTACTGCTGAACTTGCAAAACGTGCAAAAAAAGTAGTTGCAGTTGAAATTGACAGTCGTTTGCTTCCTATTCTTGATGAAACTCTTGAAGAATTTGATAATATCAAAATTATTAATAAGGATGTAATGAAATGCGATTTGCATTCTCTTATCAAAGAAGAATTCGAAGGAATGAAAGTAGCTGTCTGTGCCAATTTACCTTACTATATAACTTCACCGATAATTATGATGATGCTTGAAAATAACCTTCCTATAGATTCTATTACTGTTATGGTACAAAAGGAAGCAGCACAGCGTTTATGTGCAAAAGTAGGTACAAGAGAATCAGGAGCGATTACTGTCGGTGTAAATTATCACGGCAGCGTAAAAAAACTGTTTGATGTTTCAAGAGGAAGCTTTATGCCTGCTCCTAACGTTGACTCTGCAGTAATCAGAATTGATATCAATAATGATAAAAAACTTCCCGCTGAAACAGAAAAACTATTTTTTGAAATTGTAAAATGCGGATTTTCACAAAGAAGAAAAACTCTTGTGAATTCACTTACCAAACAGATGAATCTTGATAAAGAAATTGTCCTTTCATCGCTTAATGACAATAACATCAAGCATACAGTAAGAATAGAAGAATTATCAATGGATTTACTGAAAAATCTTGCAGTTTCAATAAAAAACAAATTATAATAGTAGTTTAGCTTAATTTTTACATAATTGAACAATTTTATTATGACATGATTCTTATGCGTTATAATGTATAATTTAATCATCAAATACAATAAAGGTGATTAAAGATGTTAAAAGCAAAAGTATCATTAAGAAATCATAATCTTGAATTCATAAGCAGTATATTCTTATCCTTTATAGCAGGATTGCTGCTTTCAGATATTAAAATAAGCGGAACTGTTTCGTTTCTGAATATTTCTATTGCAGGTGCAGTTAATCCGCTGTCATCACTTGCTGTTCTTGTTGGCAGTCTTATAAAATATGTCGCAACATCGCAACTGCATAAAAATATTATAATTATATGCTCAATGGTATTTATAATTCTATGCAAGCTGATTTTTGATATAAATCTTTCTTCACGACAAACAGGAATTATAACTGCTGTAAGCACTTTTTTATCAGGACTTCTTGTTGCATTAATAATCGATGAAATATTCTTTAAAGTTATATTTTATCTTGTTTATGCTATTATGGCAGGATTTACTGCAAGCTTTATAAATCTCACATGTGACAGTCTTAAACATAAAAAGATAATAGATTTAAAATCAGCAGTAAGTTGTGCTTATGCTATAGTTTATGTTGGCATTATAGCTTCATTTTCATCATTTGATTTATTCGACCTGAACATCGGAAGAATTACAGGCGCTGCTATAACGCTGATTGCTCTTCATCATTACAGCTATATAGGCGGTATTCTTTGTGGTGCACTTACTATCTGTGGTCTTTTTCTTTCATCATACGAAACAGGACTTCCGTTTGTTCTTCTCCCAATATCAGGTCTTCTTGCAGGATATCTTCATAAAAATAATACTGCTGTAATTTCAATATTTTTTATATCTATAAATTTTATATTTTTTATTATTACAGGAATTTTTACTGATATTTTCAATTTTGTATTTGAAATTGTTATTTCTACTCTGATATTTACTGCTGTTTCACCACTGTTATCTGATAAATGGATAATTACTGAAAAAAGTTCTAAAGAAATCAACGATATAATTTCACAGCAAATGTCATTTCTTGCATCATCAATTGCAGTAGTAAGAAACGACTCAAAGAAAATTTCAGATTACCTTTCTACCATAAATTCCTCTGATGATGATTGTGATACTGCTTGCCAAAATGTATGCAGACATTGTCATAACAGATTATTTTGCTGGTATAATAATTATGATATGACAAAAAGTGGCTTTAAAAAGCTTACAGACATGGGAGAACCAAAAATAGAAAAATTCCCTTATGAACTTGAAGAATGTATTTATAAGGATAAACTTGCACTTGAATTCGCAAAGCAATACAGAAATAAACTCACTGCCAGACTTATAGAAACAAAACTCTCAGAAAGCAGGGAACTTCTATTTGAGCAAATTAAAATTACTGAAGATATTATTCATTCAGCAAGTCAGAAAGTTGATATAAGATATAGCGAAAGTATAAGTAAAAACGTAAAAGAAAAACTTGAAAAATACAATTTTTATGTTAGTAAGGTGGTAGCTTACTACAATTCACAGAACAGACTCTTGCTAGAACTATATTTTTCTGCTGATGATACACCGAAAAACTTTGAACGGATTTGTGATATTATTTCTGATGAAGTAAAGCTTAAACTTGATTATTCCGAGCCTGTATATTCAGGAAAAGAAGTACGGATACGAGTTTTCGAGACAACACAATATAAACTTGATGTTTATTCAGCCTCAATGTGTGCAACAAATTCAGAAGAAACAGGGGATTATTTCACAACCTTTTCAGATGGTACCGGAAACGGTTATGTCGTTCTTTCGGACGGAATGGGAAGCGGAAAAAACGCTTCGCTTGAATCAAGAATGGTTGTAACTATGTTTAAAAAACTTATAAACAGCGGAGTTGAACATTCATCTGCTATCAAGCTTATAAATTCAATCATGCTGACAAAATCGTCTGATGAAGCTTTCGCAACACTTGATGTAATAAAAATTAATCTTGATACAGCTTATCTTACAATTATAAAATCTGGCGCATCTGCAACACTTATAAGACATAACAATCAGGTTATAAAAATCAGTTCAACAACTTTTCCTATCGGAATAGTAAATGAAGCTGATACCTATTCAAGAAACTTTGAATTTGATCCAAATGATATTATATTAATGTTTTCTGACGGAATAAGTGAAAATCAATATCATAATATCAAAGAATTATTGCTATGCAGTAACGATTTAAGATTTATAGTAGACGAAATATGCAGAAAAGCCCGTAATTATTCCGAAACGAATGTGGATGATGATATTACAGTAATAGGTATGAAACTTATTGAACAGTAATAAATTATGTTTAAATATTATGGCAATGCTGTATAATGCATTGCCATAGTTTTTTAATTGTAATGCATAATAATAAATTTTAACAATCGAACAGATGTGATATGTTTTAAATTTATGCATAATTTATTTTGAATCTTTTTGTATAATTTTTGTTAATTTAACAAACATGGAGAATTTTATTATTATAATATGTCAAAATGCACTAAAACGCACAAATAAAACTGGTGTAATATCTGAATTTTTTATGGAAATAGCAAAAAAGCTTGAATATTGATGATATATCTGATAAAATAGTAATATAGCAAAGGGGGAATAGTATGTCAACTTCTATAAACAACTCAAAGTTAAATGATTTTCCATTATATTTATTTTATCAAGGAAAGAATTATCAGGCTTATCAGTTTTTTGGTGTTCACCCTGTAAAAGGTTCAAGAAATAAATCTTATATTTTCAGAGTATGGGCTCCTAAAGCTAAATCAGTTTCAGTTGTAGGTGATTTTAACAACTGGGACAGAAATGTTAATAAAATGGAGCTTATTGCTGATGGTGTATGGGAAGTTACTATACCAAAATTAAAACAATTTGATATATATAAATTCTCAATAGAAGCTATGGATGGACGTATTCTCCTTAAATCCGATCCTTATGGACATCATTTTGAAACTCGTCCAAGCACAGCATCAAAAATATTTGAAAGTTCATTCAAATGGACTGATAAAGAATGGATTAAAAATAAGAAGAAAAAAAACATATATAAAAGTCCTATCAATATATATGAAGTACATCTTAATTCCTGGAAGATTAACGATGACGGCAACTATTATGATTATGTTTCATTTGCAAATAATATAATACCTTATCTGAAGAAAATGTCATATACTCATATTGAGTTTATGCCATTAACTGAATATCCGTTTGAAGGCTCATGGGGATATCAGGTTACAGGTTATTATGCACCTACTTCAAGATTCGGAACTCCTGATGATTTCCGAAAAATGATTAATCTATTTCATGAAAATAATATCTCTGTTATTCTTGACTGGGTTCCTGCTCATTTTCCTAAAGATGGAAGCGGTCTTTACGAGTTTGACGGAACTTGCTGTTATGAATACACAGATGAATGTAAAAAAGAACATAAGGCATGGGGAACACGAGTATTTGATTACGGTAAAGGCGAAGTTTGCTCATTCCTTATTTCAAGCGCTTGCTATTGGCTAAACGAATTCCATATCGATGGATTGCGAGTAGATGCTGTTGCATCAATGCTATATCTTGATTACGACAGACGAGATGGTGAATGGTGTGCTAATATTTACGGCGGCAACGAAAACCTTGAAGCAGTTGCATTTCTTAAGCGTCTGAATGAAGCAGTATTTTCAATTCAGCCTGATGTCTTAATGATTGCCGAAGAATCAACGGCATGGCCTATGGTTACAAAACCAACTGACATAGGCGGTCTCGGATTTAACTTCAAATGGAATATGGGCTGGATGAATGATATGGTTTCATACATTTCATTAGACCCGATTTATCGTGCCTTTAATCATGATAAACTTACGTTTTCATTCTTCTATTGTTTTTCAGAAAACTATATACTTCCTATTTCTCATGATGAAGTTGTATACGGAAAATGCTCACTTTTCCATAAAATGCCCGGAAACTATGAACAGAAATTCAGTTCATTAAAAGCATTTATGTGTTATACAATGGCACATCCAGGCAAAAAGCTTATGTTTATGGGACAGGAATTTGCTCAAAAAAACGAATGGAATTATCAGACTCAGCTCGACTGGAATTTACTTTCTGATGATATGCATGCACAAATGCTACTCTTCACAGAAAAACTAAATAAATTCTATTTAGAAAATTCTCCACTCTGGCAGAATGATGACTCATGGACAGGCTTCAACTGGATTTCAAACGACGATTATAAACAATCAGTTATTGCATTCAGAAGAATTGATGATAATGGTGATGAAATTATCGCTGTATGCAATTTTGTTCCTGTTGAACGTACTGATTATAAAATCGGTGTTCCTAAAAAAGGAAGATATAAACTTATATTCAATTCTGATGCAATTGAATTCGGAGGTAGCGGAATTTCTCAGAAATCATATACATCAAAGCATTATTCTATGCATGGTTTTGATGATTCTATTTCATTGACACTTGCTCCGTTATCAGTTATCTACTTAAAGCATACACCCGTTAAACCAAGAAAAACAAATGAAAAAAAGAATATAAACAAAAAATAATGTTATATTTAAAATAAATCTGCACAGACTTACAGGAGGAGTATTATGTTTACAAAGAAAAAATGTGTAGCTATGTTGCTTGCAGGTGGTCAGGGAAGCCGCTTGTATGCATTAACAAGAGATATGGCAAAGCCTGCTGTTCCATATGGCGGAAAATACAGACTTATTGATTTCCCGTTATCTAACTGTACAAACTCAGGAATTGATACTGTTGGTGTATTAACACAGTATCAACCACTTGTTTTAAATGAATATATCGGAAATGGTCAGCCTTGGGACCTTGATAAACTGAACGGTGGTGTTCATGTTCTTCCTCCATATCAGACTTCAATCGGAGCTTCATGGTATGAAGGTACTGCAAACGCTATTTATCAGAATATGAGCTTTATCGAAAGATATAACCCAGAATATGTTATAGTTCTCGGCGGTGACCATATTTATAAAATGGATTATTCAAAAATGGTTGATTTCCATGTTCAGAATAATGCTGACCTTACAATTGCAGTTCTTGATGTTTCTTATGATGAAGCAACACGTCTTGGCATCATGACCTGTAATGAAGATATGCAGATTATTGATTTTGAAGAAAAGCCTAAACAGCCTAAGTCAACACTCGCTTCAATGGGTATTTATGTTTTTTCATGGGAAAAACTCAAAAAATATCTTATTGAAAATGAAAATGCAAATACAGGTTCAAAAGATTTTGGCAAGGATATTATTCCATCAATGCTTCAGAATAATGAGCGTTTATTTGCTTACTCATTTGAGGGTTACTGGAAGGACGTTGGTACTCTTGATAGCTTATGGGAAGCAAATATGGATCTCTTAAGTCCTAATTCTCCACTTGATTTATACGATCTTAAATGGAAAATATATTCCAGAAACAGCAATATGCCGCCACAGTATATCGGCTCTAACGCAAACATTGAAAACTCAATGATTTCAGAAGGAAGTAATATTGATGGAACTGTTGACTTTTCAGTTGTATTTTCAGGTGTTACTATCGAAGAAGGAGCATCTGTTAAATACAGTATTGTAATGCCAGGTTCTGTAATAAAAAAAGGTGCAATTGTTGAATATGCAATTGTTGGCGAAGAATGTGTAATCGAAAATAATGCTCATATAGGCAGAAGTCCTGAAACTATCGAAAATAAAGATGATTGGGGAATTGCCGTAGTCGGACATAATGTAACGATTTCAGAAAGCAAAGAAGTAAAACCTAAACAGATTATAGCAGATAGTATTTAAGGAGGCAAAAACTATGGGAGTAAATTACAGTGTTTTAGGATTAATATTCGCAAGTATGCACGATTCATCAGTTATAGAACTTACTAAACAAAGAACAATGGGTTCTATATTGTTCGGAGGAAGATACAGATTAATCGACTTTCCTTTATCCAATATGGTAAATTCAGGCGTATATGAAGTTGGTGTTATTACAAAATCAAACTATAGCTCACTTCTTGACCATTTAGGCTCAGGTCGTGAATGGGATTTATCAAGAAAAAAAGGTGGACTTCATCTTTTGCCTCCATACAGTCAGGTTGGCGGTATTTACAGAGGTCGTCTTGAAGCTCTTAATAATATATGGAGTTTCGTAGAAAATTCAAAGGCAAAATACGTTATTTTATCAGACTGTGATTTTGTAACTGCAATTGATTTTAACCCGGCACTTGAACAGCATATTAAAACAGAGGCTGATATTACAGCTATTTATAGCAGAAGTATATACGATAATGAAAGAACTCGATATACAAATGTTCTTGAATTTGATGAAAGCGGTAGAGTTTCTGAAGTATTGATCGAACCTCAATTCTCAGGCGAATGCAATATTTCACTGGATATGTTCATCATTAGCAAGGAATTCCTTAAAAAGATAGTTAAAGAAGCAGCAAGCAAGAATCAATATAGTCTTATAACTGAAATTCAGGCAAAGAAAGACGAATATAAGATTTACGGCTATGAACATAAGAATTATTTCACAAAAATCGACAGTGTTCAGAGCTACTATGAAGCAAACCTTGCTCTTCTTAATACAGAAAATAGAGATAAACTATTTACAACTGATTTACCGATTTACACAAAAATCAGAGATACAGCACCAGTCAAGTATGGTCTTGAATCAAATATCAAAAACTCGCTTATTGCTGATGGCTGCGTTATTGAAGGTACAGTAGAAAACTGCGTATTATTCAGAGGAGTAAAAATCGGTAAGGGAACAGTTGTTAAGAATTCTGTCCTGCTCCAGGGTACAGAATTGGGAGAAAGATGTAAAATGAACTCAATCATAACTGATAAAAACGTTAAAATCAGCAATGAAAAAGTTTTGACAGGATCAGAAACATATCCACTTTACATCGGTAAAAATGCAAGCATTTAATCGGCAGGTGATTTTAATATGAAAATACTTTTTGCGGCAAGTGAAGCTGTACCATATGCAGCTTCAGGCGGTCTTGCTGATGTTATTGGTTCTTTACCAATAGCAATAAATGAAAAAGGGCATGATTGCCGAGTTGTAATTCCACTATATAAATCAATAAAAGAAAATTTTAAAGAAGATCTTACCTTTGTTACAAATCTTACAGTAGATGTTGCATGGAGAAAACAGTATTGCGGAGTATTTTCGGCTCTTAAAAACGGAATAACATACTACTTTATAGATAATGAATATTATTTTGATCGTGATGGTTTATATGGCTTTTATGATGACGGAGAGAGGTTTATATTTTTCTCAAGAGCAATCCTTGAAATGCTCAAAGAAATTGACTTCAAGCCTGACATAATCAACTCTAATGATTGGCAGACTGCTCTTATCCCTGTTTATTATCAGATATTCTATAAATATCAACAGGGATATGATAATATAAAAAATGTATTTACAATACATAATATCCAGTATCAAGGACAATATGGTCCTGAAATTATGAATGAACTTATGGGAATTCCGATGTATCATTCAAGCTTACTTGAATTTGACGGTAAAATAAATCTTATGAAAGGTGCAATTGAAACTGCTGATAAGATAACTACCGTAAGTCCGAGCTATGCATGGGAAATTCTTGATCCATGGTATTCATACGGACTTGACCGAGTTCTCGTAACTAAGCAGTATAAGCTTAACGGAATCTTAAACGGAATTGATGTTGATTATTATAATCCTGAAAGTGATTTAAGTATTCCACAGAATTACTCTGTAAATGATATTTCAGGTAAAAAGCGCTGCAAAAAAGATTTATTAAGCCTAATGGAACTCAAAGATGACGATTCACCACTTATCGGAATTGTAACTCGTCTTGTTGCTCATAAAGGAATCGACCTCATTCGCTATGTAATGGAAGAACTTATTGCAAATGACTTCAAGTTTATAGTTCTTGGAAGCGGAGAAAAAATATACGAAGATTTCTTCACAGAAATGCATGCGAGATATCCTGATAAGGTATCTGTAACACTTGGATTTAATCATACACTTTCCAAGCAGATTTACGCAGGCTCTGATATGTTCCTTATGCCATCACAGAACGAGCCCTGCGGCTTAGCTCAGATGATAGCCATGAGATACGGTACTATTCCTGTTGTAAGAGAAACAGGTGGTTTAAGGGATTCTGTACGTGATAATGGTGATTTAAGTGGTAATGGTTATACATTTAAAACTTACAACGCACAAGATATGACAAGAGCGTTAAAGCGAGCTAAAGAATTGTATGAAAACAAATCCGAATGGGAAGCTTTAATGAAACGTGCAATGAGTACAGAACTTAGCTGGAGTAATTCAGCTCAACTTTACATTGATTTATATAATCAAATATAAATATTAACAGCTGTCATTATGGATGACAGCTGTTTTACTTTTATCTGAACGAATATACCGGATTATATATATCGGCTTCTATTCTTAACAATCTGTTATATTTTGCAGTTCTATCGCTACGACATGGAGCACCTGTTTTAATCTGACCGGCATTTGTTGCTACTGCAATATCTGCAATAGCTGTTTCTTCAGTTTCACCTGAACGGTGAGATATAACAGTAGTATATCCATTTTCCTTTGCAACCTGAACTGATTTTAAGGCTTCCGTGAGAGTTCCTATCTGATTATATTTAATTAAAATTGAATTTCCTGCATTATTTTCAAGTCCCTTTTTAAGATAATGAATATTTGTAACAAATAAATCATCACCAACAAGTTGAACCTTACTTCCAAGTTCAGAAGTTATTCCGGACCAACCATTCCAGTCATTTTCACCTAATGGGTCTTCAAGTGAAACTATCGGATAATCTGTTGTAAGCTTTTTCCAGAATTTTATAAGCTCTTCACTTGTAAATGTCATATTTCTTTTTGGAAGTCTGTATATTCCGTTTTCAAACCATTCACTTGCTGCCGCATCAAGTGAAATCTGTATATCAGTGCCAATTATATATCCTGCTGCTTCTACTGCATCGATAATAATATTAATCGCTTCTGTATCTGATGATAAACTTGGAGCAAATCCACCCTCATCACCAACTGCAATATTATAGCCTTTATTCTTGAGCATTTTACCAAGAGAATGATATACTTCAACGCCCATTCGCAAGGCTTCATTAAAGCTTTTTGCACCAACAGGCATTATCATAAATTCCTGAATATCAATATTATTTGAAGCATGAGCACCGCCGTTAAGAATATTCATCATCGGAACAGGCATTCTGTTTGCAAAAGCTCCTCCAATAAATCTATATAAGGGTAGTGAATAGTGCTTTGCCGCAGCTTTTGCAGCTGCAAGTGATACTGCAAGCATCGCGTTTGCACCAAGCTCTGATTTGTTATTTGTACCATCAATTTTTATTAAAGTACTGTCTATCCGAGAAATATCGGTAGCATTCATCCCTTTTAATTCAGGAGCAATTCTTTTATTAATATTCCTTACTGCATTCAACGTGCCTTTACCATTATATCTATTATCACCATCACGAAGTTCTACTGCTTCATATATGCCTGTTGATGCACCAGAAGGAACACTTGCGGCTCCGATTGTACCGTCTGAAAGCATTACTTCTGCTCTGACTGTTGGATTACCTCTTGAATCAAGGATTTCAAATCCGCATATTTTATCAATATTTAATCCTGGCATATTAAACCTCCTCCAATAAACGGAGCTTCATCAATTCTAATAAAATAGCCTTGATTCTTACTGCAAACAGGGCAGGAGAGGGGAGCTTCACTGCTTTCATGAATATGTCCACAGTTAAGACAACGCCACTTTTCAGTTTTATCTGATCTGAATAACATATCATTTTTTAAAAGATCAACATAATATTCAAATCTTTTTCTATGAAAATCTTCAATTTCTGCAATCAGCTTAAACTTTGATGCAGCCTTCGTAAAACCTTCTTGAGTAGCGATTTCTGCAAACTGAGGATAAATTATAGTATTTTCATTTTTTTCATTATTTACCGAAGAACTAAGCAGATTTTGAACATCATTATAAACGTTTACAGGATATCCGGCTGTAATTTCAATATCCTTTTCATTAGAATCATTAAGAAGATTATAAAAGACTTCGGCATGCGCCTTTTCTTCATCAGCTGTAATTTTAAATATACGACTTATAATATACATATTATTTTGTAATGCAATTTGCTGTGCAAATGTATATCTGTTTCTTGCCTGACTTTCACCAGCAAATGAACGCATAAGATTTATTCGTGTCTGACTTGATAAAAATTCTGTATTCATAATAACTCCTATAAATATAAAATAAAGGCAATGTAAAAAAACATTGCCTTTTTAGTATCTGATATTTATAAAAGAATATACATTTTAATTCACAGTTTCTGTTACAGTTTCTTCTCGATTATCTATGATTGAAAACGGTTTTTTAGTTTTTTTCGGCTTCTTATCTAAGAGTGAACGTTTTGTTGTAGTCTGAATTATTTCACCGTTTTCATCAGTAACAGGTTCAGTTGATTCCTGAATATCCTCACTTTGTTCTGAATCCTCTTGATTATTAAACTCATCAGGTATTATTTCATTTTTTTCTTCATTATCTTTTGAAGGTTTATTATTATTAATATCATCACTATCAAGGCTGATAGAAATATTAATATCATCTCTATTAACTATAGGAACTGAACTATCATTTTTAGAATTTATTTTATCTATTTTATTCATATACGCCTGTGAAAATAAAAAGATTAAAACTGCGGCAAGAATACCAGCAACAATTGATGTTTTTCTGTTCATAATTATTTCTCCTTTTTACTTGTCTGATTTGCTAATGGATTTCCCTCAAAAGCATTTCTGACTATTTCATTTGATAGATGTGTATATATTTCTGTTGTAGAAATACTTGAATGACCAAGAACCTCTTTTAAAGTCAGAACATCTGCTTCACCATATTGATACATTAATGTAGCAGCTGTATGTCTGAGCTTATGTGTAGTAATACCTTTTCCATCAAGTCCTGCGGAGTTAAGTGTGGATTCTACAATCTGTTGGACACGACGTTTGGAAATGCGCTTTTTTTGTTTGCTTATAAACAAAGCAGGTTCATCTGATGAAACGAGTTGGTTTCGTAACGGAAGATATTCATTAAGTGCTGAAATACAAGCATTATTCAGATATATCATTCTTTCTTTATTACCCTTACCAAGAACTTTCATTCGGTTTTCAGAAAAATCAATATCTCTGATATTGATACCAATAAGCTCACTTAATCGAATTCCGCAGTTCAAAAACAATGTTATTATACAGTAATCACGTTTTGAATCAGTATTATCCGAAGCTTTAAGTAGCTTCATACTTTCATCTAAAGTCAAGAATTTAGGCAACGCAGATTTAGGAGATGGAATTTCCAAATCAGTAGCGGGATTACTTTTAATAAGATTTGCAGTTTTATGCAGATATTTGAAGAAACTTCTGATATCTGATGTTTTTCTATACCGTGCACGTTCTTTATTATTACGTTCATCGGAAATATAAAATATGAAATTATAAATATCTGATACAGTAATTTTATTTAATTCAGATGCAGGGAAATTTCTGATATCTATATCATTGATTTCTTCTGATTTACTATCATATTTTATACTATAAATGTATTTTAAAAACAATCGGATATCCATATAGTATTCCTGAATTGTTCTATCTGACAGCATACGGGCAATTTTAATATGTACCAGATATTCGTTTAAAAACTCTGGATTTTCATTAGTATTAATTTTCATAATTCTTTACTCTCTTTAATATTGAACATACATCTAATTGCACCAAACTTGTATTTGGTGCAATTAAGACGCCCTTATTCCTTTCTATCATTATATCATTTTTAAAGAATTATTGCAATATATTTTCAATTATACTTATAAGATTAGTATTCACCAATCAATAATTATTATTGAGAATTGTTTAATTCTTGCATTATTATTAAATTTATGATATAATAAATTTATAATATCGAAAGGAGTAACACAGCTATTGCTGTGTTAAAAATATATGGCAAAGAAAGTTGATTACGGTAATGATAGTATTACTATGCTTAAAGGTGCAGATAAAGTAAGAAAACGTCCGGGTGTAATTTTCGGCTCTGATGGACTTGATGGCTGTGAACATTCTATTTTTGAGATTATTTCAAACTCTATTGACGAAGCTCGTTCCGGATATGGTACAAAAATTATTGTCACCCATTATAATGATAATTCAATAGAAGTTGAAGATTTCGGCCGCGGATGTCCCGTTGATTACAATTCAGTTGAAAAACGTTATAACTGGGAACTTGTATATTGTGAATTGTATGCAGGTGGAAAATACGACAATTCCCCCGATTCATACGAGTATTCACTCGGTTTAAACGGTCTGGGTCTATGTGCAACACAATTCGCTTCTGAATATATGGATGTCGAAATCATCCGTGACGGATATCAGTATAATCTTCACTTTGAAAAAGGAGAAAACATCGACGGACTAACTAAATCTCCCGCAAAACGCAAAGCAACGGGCACACGAACAAAATGGAAGCCTGATCTTGATGTTTTTACAGAAATCAACGTTCCTGATGAGTATTTCCACGATGTTTTAAAAAGACAAGCCGTAGTAAATCCTAATATTTTGTTTGTATTTCGTTCTCAGGATGAAATCGGTAATTTTACAGAAACTGAATTTCTATATGAAAACGGAATTACAGACTATGTAAACGAAATTGCAGACTCTAAAAATTTCATCTCCATTCAGAACTGGCAATGTGAAAAAAAAGGTAGAGATCGAGCTGATAAAAGCGATTATAAAGTTAAACTGAACATTGCTTTTACTATGTCTAACAAGATAAAATGTATTGAATATTATCACAATTCAAGTTATCTCGAACATGGCGGCTCACCTGAGAAGGCAGTCAAGCAGGCATTTGTTTCTCAGATAGACTCTTACTTAAAGCAAAACAACCTATATCAGAAAAACGAAGGTAAAATCACATTTAACGACGTTGAAGAAGCACTTATCCTTGTTTCTTCATCATTTTCTACTCAGACTTCATACGAGAATCAAACAAAAAAAGCTATTACAAATAAATTCATTTATGAAGCAATGACTGAATTCCTTAAGCATCAACTCGAAGTTTATTTTATTGAAAATCCCGATGAAGCAACTAAAATTGCTGAACAGATTATCATCAACAAGAGAAGTCGAGAAAATGCTGAAAAGACTCGCCTTAATATGAGGAAAAAGCTTGTTGGCACAATTGACCTTTCTAATATGGTCCAGAAATTTGTTGACTGCCGTACAAAAGATACCTCAAAACGTGAACTATATATTGTTGAGGGTGATTCTGCTCTTGGTTCTGTAAAACTTGCAAGAGATGCTGATTTTCAGGCTGTCATTCCTGTAAGAGGAAAAATTCTTAACTGTCTTAAAGCTGAATACAACAAAATTTTCAAAAGTGAAATTATCACTGATTTAATAAAGGTTCTTGGTTGTGGAGTTGAGGTTAATTCAAAAGCAAATAAGGAGCTTTCTAACTTCAATATTGATAATTTCCGCTGGAATAAAATTGTTATATGTACCGATGCCGATGTAGACGGATTTCAGATAAGAACTCTTATTCTTACTATGCTTTATCGTCTTACACCTACTTTAATTGAAGAGGGATATGTTTATATCGCTGAGTCCCCTCTTTTTGAAATCACAACTAAGGATATGACTTATTTTGCGTATACAGAAAAGGAAAAACAACGCATTATAGAAGAAATCGGCAATAAAAAATATCAATTACAGCGTTCAAAAGGTCTTGGTGAGAATGAACCTGAAATGATGTCACTTACAACTATGAATCCTGATACACGCCGCCTGATAAGAGTCACTACCGAAGATTTAGAAGAATCAAAAGAAATCTTTGAAATGCTTCTTGGTGACGATTTGCAAGGAAGAAAAGATTACATTTCTGAATATGGCAGTGATTATCTTGAACTTGCCGATATTTCATAATCATAACCACCCGTCAAACGGGTGGTTTGCACAAAGGCTAAAAGCCTTTTGTTACCGGCCAGCGCCTAAAGACGCTGGCTTTCACTTTGTTCAAGCCTATTGCCATTGCCGCTTTTGCCGCCCCTTAAAGGGCGTTCGT
>JAFWWU010000079.1 GCA_017523285.1 Ruminococcus sp. | reverse complement strand
TGGGAGAGCATCTGCCTTACAAGCAGAGGGTCACAGGTTCGAGCCCTGTAGTTCCCACCATCGTGGCCCGGTAGTTCAGTTGGTTAGAACGCCAGCCTGTCACGCTGGAGGTCGTGAGTTCGAGCCTCATCCGGGTCGCCACTTTTTCTCTTATGCCTCTGTAGCTCAGTCGGTAGAGCAGGGGACTGAAAATCCCCGTGTCGTTGGTTCGATTCCGACCGGAGGCACCAAAGAATACGCATTGCGTATTCTTTTAATGCGGATTTAGCTCATCTGGTAGAGCGCCACCTTGCCAAGGTGGAGGTAGCGAGTTCGAGCCTCGTAATCCGCTCCAGAAGTACTGGGGTAATAACCTTGGTATTAGTAAATCCCGAAGCAATTGTTTCGGGATTTTTTCTTATATACAGATATTTTTCTATTGCAGGAGTGTGATAGTATGGAAAAGGAAATGAGATATGCCGTATTAATCGATTCTGATAATGTTGCGGCGAGATATACAAAGTTTATTCTTGATGAAGTATCAAACTACGGAATAGTTACCTATAAAAGAGTATATGGCGACTGGACAAGAGATAATTCTGTCCGCTGGAAAAATATTGCCCTTGAAAATGCAATAACTCCCGTTCAGCAGTATAGCTATACAAGCGGAAAGAATGCAACTGATTCCGCAATGATTATTGATGCTATGGATATTCTCTATTCGCATAATGTTGACGGCTTCTGCATAGTATCAAGCGACAGCGATTTTACAAGGCTTGCAATTCGTCTGAGGGAATCGGGAATGCATGTTATCGGTATGGGCGAGAAAAAAACTCCAAAGCCTTTCAGCACTGCCTGCAACGCTTTCAAGTATCTTGAAATTCTTGCGGAAGAGGATGTACAGGATGAGTCCTCAGAGGGTGAAAATGTCAAGCTGAAAACGCTTGAAAAATCTATTTTCAGAATTATTGATGAAAATTGCAATATACAGGAAGAAATTAACATCGGAGAGCTTGGAAGCCGCCTTCAGAATCGTTTTCCTGATTTCGATGTGAGAAATTACGGTTATTCAAAGCTTTCACAGCTTCTTGCATATTTCAAGAGTCTTAGTCTGCGTCAGGTCGGAAGCACAATTCTTGTATCGAAGAAATCAAGTGATTCTGAAATTAGTGCAGTAAAAAAACAGCTTGAAATTCTTGTAGGGAATAATGGTGCAAGAGGATATAATCTTGGTGAGCTTAATAAACAGCTTTGTGCCAAGATACCTGAATTCAATGTAAAGAACTACGGATATACTAAATTCAGTAGATTTATGGAAAATCTTGACGGATTTACCGTCAAGAACAATAATGTTTTTATTGATAATGACGATTAATTATCCTTGACATTATTATATTTTTGTTATATACTATTTTTATAATTTTAAATAAAAGGAGAAAAACTAGATGGATTCTGATGGGAGTCTGACAACGATTTTATGGATTGTTACGATTGTATTACTTTTGATAAGAGCATTTTATTCGGCTTGCGAGCATGCTCTGATTGAGGTAAATGATGGCAAGGTTAAAAACAAGGCGGAAAAAAACAGGAAATATCAAAAACTTCTTGATGTTATTTCAAAGCCGAGAGAAATTTTAAGTACGTTTTCAGTACACAGAGTGCTTTCGTGTATATTGGTTTCTGTTTTCGGACTTTTGTCTGGCGGGGCGATGATTTTTGATGCATTTTCTGATATTATAAGTGCTTATGCGGCATTGTTTTTGTCATTGATTACATTTTCTGTGATTCTTTTGCTTGTTATGCATATTTTTACAGATGTAATTCCAAAAAGAATAGCTGAAAAGAATATAGAAAAAATGGCTCTTGCTATGGTAATGCCATATAAAATACTTCGTGTACCTATGATTCCTTTTGAAATTATTTCAAGGGGGATAATCTTTTTATTCGGTAAAATTTTCGGCTTTTCAGTCAATGCCTCTGATGATGTTGTAACAGAAGAAGAAATACTTATGATGGTCGAGGCAGGTAACGAAACAGGTGTTATCGAAGAAAGCCAGTGCGAGATGATTAACAACATTTTTGAATTTGACGATGCTGTTGTATCTGATGTTATGACTCACAGAATGGATATTATAGGTATAGACGCAGAGGATAAAATCGGCGATGTTGTTTACCTTGCGATTAATGAAGGCTTTTCACGTCTGCCTGTATATGAGGGCAGTGTTGATAATATTATCGGTATTCTCAATGTCAAGGATTTGCTTTGCCTTGTAGGCTGCGAGCATTCCGAGGATTTCAATATAAAGCAGTTTATGCGTAAAGCGGAGTTTGTTCCCGAAACTGCAAAATGCAAGGATGTTCTCGAAGAAATGACCTTGAAAAAGACTCAGATGATGGTTATTGCCGATGAATACGGCGGAACAAGCGGTATTGTAACTATGGAGGATCTTCTTGAGAAAATCGTCGGAAATATTCAGGATGAATATGATGATGAAACGGCGGAAATTTCCGAGCTTGAAGACGGAGTTCTTGAATTTGACGGAAGTGCTGACCCTGATGATGTATTTTCAATGTTTGAAACAGAGCTTGAAGAAGGTCATAATTACGATACAATAAGTGCATTTATTGTAGATAAACTTGGCAGAATTCCTCAGCAGGAGGAAAATGCTGAATTGATATATGAAAACATAATGTTCAGAGTTGTGCTTGTTGAGGATAACTGGATAAGCAGAATAAGAGCAGAAAAAATAAAGGGCGAACAGGAATAATATGAAAAAGATAATTGCAGTAGTGCTTCTGGCTGCACTCGGTGTATTTTCTTTTTTCAGCGTACAATATATAATGGACTCGGATTTGTTCAAGTCATTTCCGGAAGCGGAATATCTTTCCGAAGATGAAGCGGCAGGAAATGTAATGTATGATACGCTCAATAAAAAGGAAAAAGCTGTGTATACTGCTTTGTACAGGGGGATAATTGAACATAAAAAGCATATCGATCTGCCGTTTGATATAGAGGGCGAGATGTATGAAAAAATCTACACTATTCTTGAAAAGCAGGAAAGTGAGCTTTTTTACATTGATTATGCGTTTTATGTGGCAGAAAAAATAAGAAGAGCGCAGATAGATTTCAACACAAATGAGAAAGAAACAGCTTCAAAAATGCTTGAAATCGAGAAAAAACGTGATAAAATACTTGCAGACGTTGATAAGAAATGGACTGCCGAGGAAAAAGCGAAGTACATTCATGACTATCTGACGAAAAATTGCAGATATGTAATCGAGTACAATCGTTTTAACGGAACGGCTTATGGCTGTCTTGTAGAGGGCGAAGCTCGCTGTGAGGGTTATGCAAAAGCATTTGATTATCTTATGGAGGCTCTTGGCGTGCGTAC
>JAFWWU010000078.1 GCA_017523285.1 Ruminococcus sp. | reverse complement strand
TACCTCACCTTTCTTACAATAGACCTGAACAATCTTATTGTACCAGAAAGGTGAACTTTTTGTAGCATAGCTTTTGTTACCCACCCGCATAGCGGGTGGTTTTCTGTTTCGCTTCGCTCAACTGCCTTAAGGCATTAATATGAAAATCCTGCACGCCGATTCAGTGTGCAGGATTTTTTTATATACTGTATTTTTAAATGATTACAGCAAAATATGCCGCAACTGATGAAGAAGCCTCAACAAACCAATCTACACCCCTTATAAGAAGCATGAAGCCAAGAGAAAAATCTGCAATAATAGTTCCATTATATCCATTATTATCCCCTTATACTGTTACCTGATATTTATTCAGGTATTCTTTATATCTTTCAAAATATTCTGTACTGTCGTTACGCATTCCACGCAAGCCCTCGTGAAGTGTGAGGTCATTGTGTGAAGCTTCTATAATACAACCTGCAATATTTGAGCAATGGTCAGAAATACGCTCAAGATTGTGGAGAAGGTCAGACCAGACAAATCCCACTTCAATTGAACATTCACCCTTGCTGAGTCTGCGGATATGACTTGTTCTGAGCTTTTCCTTAAGCTCGTCAATTACCTGTTCAAGCGGTTCAACCTTCATTGAAAGCTCTACATCATTTGTTTCAAATGCTGTCTTTGTAATATCAATAATTTCCTTAACAGCAGCTACAAGAACATTGAGTTCTTTTTCAGCCTGTGATGAAAACTTCATATTCTTATCTTTAAGCTCCTGTACAGACTCTGTGATATTAACGCTATGGTCTGATAAACGCTCAAAGTCACCAATCATTTTGAAAAGCTTTGTTGATTCAAGTGCATCAGCCTCACTAATTCTGTGTCCGCTGAGCTTTACAAGATATTCACCGATAATATCTTCATATTTATCTGTTTTATCTTCAATTTCTTTGATTTCCTGAATTTTTTCTGCGTCATATTTATAGAGAACTTCAAATGCTGAATCAAGACTGTTAACTGCAAGTGCACCCATTTCGTGAACTGTTGCGTTACATCTCTGGAGAGCAACTGACGGAGCTGCAAGAAGTCTTTCATCAAGCTCAACAAATTTCTCTTTCTTATCATCGTCATGGATAATTGTTGTTGCAATCTTTTCAAGAAGTCCTGACATCGGCAAGAGAAGTGCTGTACAGAGAATATTGAATGTAGAGTGAGCTACCGCAATACCAGCGAGTGAAGCTGACTGGTCGAAAAGTGCAGGAGAGAAGACTGTATCCACGATAAAGAATACTATTGTCCATACAAGTGTTCCGAGAACATTGAATGTTAAATGAACAAATGCCGCACGCTTTGCGTTTTTGTTAGCACCTACTGAAGATAAAAGTGCTGTAACGCAGGTACCGATATTCTGTCCCATAATAATCGGAATAGCCGCACCATAGCTTACACAGCCTGTTGCCGCAAGTGCCTGAAGAATACCGACTGAACCTGAACTTGACTGAATAATACCTGTAAGAATTGCACCTGCAAGAACACCGAGAATAGGGTTCTTAAACATTATAAAGAGGTTTGTAAATGCAGGAACATCTGCAAGACCTGAAACAGCACCTGACATTGTATCCATACCGAACATAAGAGTTGCAAATCCGAGAAGAATAAGTCCGTTATCCTTTTTCTTGTCACTCTTGCAGAACATATGGAAGATAATACCTATAAGAGCAAGAATTGGGGTAAATGAGGTAGGCTTTAACATCTTAAGAAAAATATTATCACCGCTGATACCGCCAAGGCTTAAAACCCATGCTGTTACGGTTGTACCGACATTGGCGCCCATAATAACACTTATAGCCTGTCTGAGTGTCATAATGCCTGAGTTTACAAAACCAACTACCATAACTGTTGTAGCAGATGAACTCTGAATAACAGCAGTTACACCAAGACCTGTAAGAAAACCTGTCGCTTTATTTTTTGTAAGTTTACCGAGAATTGTACGAAGCTGTCCACCTGCTCTGCGTTCAAGAGCCTGTCCCATAATATTCATACCGAAAAGGAACAGACAAAGACCACCTAACATGGTAAGCGCATCAAAAATTGTCATAAAATTTTCTCCTTATAATCTTTCATTATAATTTGCACCTCGTGCAATTTGATTATAGCATTAAAAAAGCAAAGATGCGGCTAAGAACAGCAAAGTGGCTCTTTTTTGTAGCTTTGTTATATTTCAGAATATTTCAGATAAAAAAATGGTATCAGATGTCGAAATCTGATACCATTATAAAACTTTTTAGATTATTGATTTAATATTCCCTTGAGTTTTTCAAAGAATGACGGTCTTTTTGCGTAATTCTTTTCAGAGAGTGAAGCCTCAAAACTCTTAAGCAGTTCTTTCTGCTTCTTTGAAAGATTCTTCGGAACTTCTACCGTAATCTTAACATACTGATGGCCACGCTCTGTTCTGTTAAGCTTCTTTACGCCCTTGCCTTTAAGTCTGAATACTGTTCCTGTCTGAGTACCTTCGCTTATGTTATATTTAACATTTCCGTCAATTGTCGGAACTGTAATTTCATCGCCGAGAACGGCTTGTGTAAATGTAACAGGAATTTCGCAATGAATATCGTATCCATCTCTTGTGAAAAGCTGATGCGGTCTTACGGAAATAGTCACATTAAGATTTCCTGATGGTCCTCCGTTTGAACCGCAGTCACCCTGTCCTGAAAGACGAATTGTCTGTCCGTCAGCAATACCTGCAGGGATATCAAAGCTTACAGTCTTTGTAGTTCTCGCTCTGCCAAGACCACGACATTTCTGACAAGGATTCTTTATAATCTTGCCCTTACCGCCACAATGTGGACATGGCTTTGTTGAAGAAATAGCACCGAATGGTGTACGCTGTGTTGTTTTAACACTTCCTCTGCCCTGACAATCTGGACAAACCTCTGCTGATGTACCACTGCTTGCACCTGTTCCGTTACAAGCGTCACACTGTGCCATTCTGTTTATTTTAAGCTCATGCTTTTTGCCTGAGCAAGCTTCCATAAAGTCAATAACAATAGCTTCGTTGATGTCCTGTCCTCTCTTTGGAGCGTTTGCAGTTGAACGTCCGCCGCCGCCAAAACCAAAGCCGCCGCCGAAACCGCCGAAGATATTTTCAAGAATATCGCCCATATCTCCGAAACCGCCGAAGCCGTCACCGAATGCATTATCTACTCCGTCATGACCGAACTGGTCGTATCTTGAACGCTTATCCGCATCGGAAAGAACCTCATAAGCTTCATTTACTTCCTTAAATTTAGCTTCACAGGTAGGGTCATCGGGATGTAAATCAGGATGAAATTCTCTTGCCTTCTTTTTGAATGCTTTTTTTACTTCATCCTCAGAAGCACCCTTCTGTATTCCGAGCACGTCATAATAATCTCTTTTATCAGCCATAAATTTCTCCGTTCCGCCTCTCTGATACAGGCAATATAAGACACGTTTAGGGCGAAAGGAATTTTCGCC
>JAFWWU010000077.1 GCA_017523285.1 Ruminococcus sp. | reverse complement strand
AGAGAAAAGCTTCAGGAAAGACTTGCAAAGCTTTCAGGCGGCGTAGCAGTAATCAAGGTTGGTGCTGCAACAGAAATCGAAATGAAGGAAAAGAAGCTCCGTATCGAAGACGCTCTCGCAGCTACAAAGGCAGCTGTTGAAGAAGGTATCGTTGCAGGCGGCGGTACAGCATTTATCAATGCAATTCCTGCTGTTGAAAAGCTTCTTCCATCACTTGACGGCGATGAAAAGACAGGTGCAAAGATTATTCTCAAGGCACTCGAAGCTCCTGTACGTCAGATTGCTG
The DNA here is from genome assembly GCA_017523285.1 of Ruminococcus sp. Taxonomy (GTDB): domain Bacteria; phylum Bacillota; class Clostridia; order Oscillospirales; family Ruminococcaceae; genus Ruminococcus. The sequence goes on along the minus strand of JAFWWU010000077.1, from coordinate 1,948 downwards.
AAAACGCAGGTCTTGAAGGCAGCGTAATCATTGATAAGATCAGACGTTCACGCAAGGTAGGCTATGGCTTTGATGCATATAACGAAGTATACTGCGATATGATTCCTGCAGGTATCGTTGATCCTACTAAGGTTACAAGAAGCGCACTCCAGAATGCAGCATCAGTAGCTGCAATGGTTCTTACAACTGAGAGCCTTGTTGCTGATATCAAGGAAGATGCTCCTGCAATGCCAATGGGCGCAGGCGGCGGAATGGGCGGTATGTATTAATAAAACCTATTCAGAGTAATATAAAAAGACGAATCCAAACGGATTCGTCTTTTTTGCGTTATATAACCGCATCCCCACGTCCGCCAAGCACCTCATAACCAGCGGTAGCAATACGTTTTTTAAGCTCTGCGATATTTTCACAGGCTTCTTCATCTGTACAGATTTTATCATTATACAGCATATATTTTTTTCTTACATCGGCAGGGGAAAGATTGGGCATGACAACATTTGCACCGGCTTTCAGTCCCATTTCTCTGCCGTATGGATGAATGGTCCCCAGAGCAGTTGTAGAGGGTATGAGTGCCTTAGGGAACATAAGCCTTAATATACTCACAAGTCTTAATACAAGCCCTAATTCACCCTTTTTAAACTCTTTAAACGGCGTGTCATTATGAGGGACAAAAGGACCTATTCCAATCATTTCGGGATTAATCTTTTGCAAGAAACGCAAATCCTTTATAATATCATCGGTAGTCTGATACGGCGCACCGACCATAAATCCCGAACCTGTCTGATATCCAAGCTTTTTTAGCGTAAAAAGACAGTTTTTTCTGTTTTCAAGCGACATTGATTCAGGATGTAATTTTGCATACAGAGTATCATCTGCTGCTTCATGACGCAACAGGTATCTGTCTGCACCTATATATTTAAGCTTGCGATAGCTTTCCTCAGAGCGTTCTCCGAGCGAAAGTGTAACAGCACATTCGGGATATCTTTTCTTGATTTCACTTATAAGCGGAATCAGAAATTCATCCGAAAAATGCGAATCCTCACCGCCCTGCAATACAAATGTACGCAGTCCGAGAGAATAGCCGTAATCACAGCATTCGAGTATATCTTCACTACTGAGGCGGTAGCGTTCAGCGCATTTGTTGTCACGTCTTATGCCGCAGTAAAAGCAGTTATTTTTGCAATAGCTTGAAATTTCAATAAGCCCTCTGAGAAAAACATCTTTTCCGTAATAACGCTGACGCACTTCATCAGCAAGAGAGCGTAAAAGCTCGTTATCTTCGTCAGAAGATGAGTCAATAAGCATTTTTAATTCATTATCCGAAAGGTCAGAGGTTTCATAAAGTTTCTGTATGATTTTTTTCATATCAGCCGCCCAGCCTGATCATTTCATCAATGCATTTTCTTGAAGCTGATATTTCTTCATCAGACATAACAATTTCAAATGCCTCGCCGTTTTCTATTCCCTTTAATGAGTTGTAAACATCCATAATTGATGTAAGCTTCATATCTCTGCAAACGATTTTCTGTGAAAGCGGATAGAATTTCTTGTCGGGACATTCAAACATAAGATGCTCAACGATAGAAATTTCAGTACCGATTATAAATTCCTTGCAGTCTGAATTTTTAGCGAAATCCATAATTCCTGATGTAGAGCCTGCGTAATCAGCCATAGCTGTAACATCGGGGATACATTCGGGATGTACAAGCACAAGAGCTTCAGGATGAAGCTTTTTAGCGTTTATAAGGTCGTCAACAGTAACTGCCGAGTGAACAGGACAGCCGCCATGTAAAAGCTTTATGTCCTTTTCAGGAACATTCTTCTGCACAAATCCTCCGAGATTGCAGTCAGGAATAAAAAGAATTTTATCGTTTTCCATTGCCTTTACAATTTTTACAGCAGAAGAAGATGTAACGCACACATCACAAACAGCTTTAAGCTTTGCGGT
>JAFWWU010000076.1 GCA_017523285.1 Ruminococcus sp. | reverse complement strand
AGCGGCAGGAGGGCGCAGCTTCCAGTGTTTCCAGTGTCCAGGTGCTATCGTGATTTATCAGGCGGTCAGCAGCAGAGAGTTCTGCTTGCAAGAGCATTATGTTCAGCACAGAAACTTATACTTCTTGACGAGCCTGTAACAGGACTTGACCCTATTGCTATAACTGAGATGTATTCATTGATAAAAGAGCTTAATCAGAAAGACGGAATATCAATAATAATGGTATCACACGATATTCAGAATTTATTACAGCATACAAAGCATGTTCTTCATCTAACGGATGATGGTGCATTTTATGGAACTGTTGATGAATATCTTACATCTGAAATTGCTAATAAATTTATCGGAGAAATAAAAACATGATAGAAAATCTTAAATTAATGCTCACTCCCGAATTCTTTACAGCGATTTTACTTCCTGCAATTATAGGCGGAACAGCTGTTACATTATGTTCATCACTGCTTGGTGTAACGCTTGTGCTGAAAAAATATTCAATGATAGGCGACGGCTTATCGCATATAGGATACGGAGCGTTATCTGTTGCGGCAGTTATGAATTTAGCTCCGCTTAAAGTTGCATTGCCCGTAGTTGTAATATGTGCGTTCATACTTTTAAGGCTGAGTGAGAGCGATAAGCTCCCGGGAGATTCTGCAATAGCACTTTTCTCTACAACAGCTCTTGCAATAGGTATACTTGTATCTTCAAAGGCAGGACTTACAAATGATGTAAGCCATTATATGTTCGGAAGCATCCTTGCAATGAATAAAGGCGATGTAATACTCAGCGTTGTGATATCGGTAATTGTGATTTTAACATTCATACTTTTGTATAACAGAATTTTCTCAGTTACCTTTGATGAGAATTTTGCCGATGCTACGGGTGTAAATCCTGCGATTTACAATCTTGTATTTGCCGTTCTGACAGCTGTAACAGTAGTCCTCGGAATGATGATGATGGGCTCGCTTCTCATATCAAGCCTTATCGTAATTCCGTCACTTACAGCAATGCGTATATGCAAAAGCTTCAAGGGGGTAGTAATCACAGCGGCTATTGTATCTGTAATAAGCTTTTTGCTTGGAATGCTTATTGCTCTTGCATGCAATACAACCCCTGGAGCAAGCATTGTAATTGTGAATGTATTTTTCTTTATTGTATTTTCTGTTATCGGAAAATTCAAATCAAAATAAAATTAATCTGTCCGCAGTTTATGTGGACAGATTTTTATTTCCGGGATAAATTTTAACACAATCGCAGATATCGTTTTCTTCCTTATTTATATCAGTCGGATTTTTTATCTTTGGAACATAGATTTTAATATCTTCATTATCGGAGTAATTCATAATTCACGCCTCCTTATACGAATATTTTTTGCAGTAAACGAAAAAATATTCATACAGATATAAAAATGACCTGAGAAGAATCTCAGGTCAGAATATGTCATTTTCTGCGTTTTTTTATGTATTCTTTTCTGAAACCATAGCAGAGCATTGCAAGAATTAAAACAGAAATTAAAAGCATTAATACTCCTGCAATGATTCTTTTGTCAATTAATGCAGATATTCCGAGATATGCGATTAAACCTATTACTCCTCCGAATATCAGAAAAAATATAATAGCCGATATAATTCTTACAGGCATAGGAGCTTTTTTGCTTGTTGTACCGTCAAATGGACCTATAATTATAAGCTCAAGGATGAATTCAAACAGAAATTCAAACAGAAATCCCATATTATACCTCTTTATGCTGTGTATGGATTTTCTGAAATATATTTATCAAGTATTTCAGCCGCCATTCCTACAAGCTCCTTGCATGGTCTTTTCTTGTAGTATTCGTCTGTACGCTTTTCAGGAGTTGATACATCGTGCTTTATATTCAGCCCGAGAAGCTCTCGACAGACGATAGAGCCGTTTTCTGCTTCAAACTGATGTGCAAGCTGCTGTATTCTTTCGTAGTGATTAGCTTTGGGCTGACCTGTTTCGGAATTATCATAACCGTAAAGAAATCCCGCAACCATAAACATACCGCTTACAGCACCGCATACCTCACGCAGACGTCCCATGCCTCCGCCAAAAGAACTGCTCATTTTAGCGAGAATATTATAATCAACGGGAACAAGGTCTGAAAAAGCTAGTACGATTGCCTGAGCGCAGTTATATCCCTGTGAGAATAAATCCATAGCTTTATTTTTTCTTGAATTTTCCATAAAGTCCTCCGAAATACATTTATTTTATATATTATAGCATAACAGAATTAATAATTCAAGGAGAATTTTATTTTTCCATAAATACGAATATCAATTCATCATTAACAGCTTTTTCTGTGAAAATTCTGTATCCGAGCTTTTCGTATAATCGTATGTTGTCTGTACTTCTTGTACTTGTAAAAAGCTCATATCGTTTATTCGGAAAAGCGTTTTCGATTTCGCTCATAAGCATTGAGCCATAGCCGTTTTTTCTGTAATCGGGATGAATCATAAGCTTGCCGATATAAACAGTTCCGCAGCTTTCATAAGCTCTGACAGAGCCTATAATTCTATCGCTTTCATCTGTCATTTTCAGAATTATCCCTTTGCGATATTCCTCAATAACTTCATCAAGAGTCTGCTTAAGCGGAGGAATATCCTTACTGCCGAATAATTCCGCTTCACTCTGATAAGCAAGATATTGTAATTGCAGAATTTCTTTTAAATCTTTGAAATCTGCCTTGGTTATTATTGGATTCATAAGGTTATACCTCTATTTCAAGCATTCTCAATACTTCTTCAATAGTTGGCGGATTAAGCGGCAGAGGGAAGCGTGATATTGCAATTGCAGAGCAAGCACTTGCAAAGCGTACTATTTCATCATCGCTCATATTATGAAGTAAACCATAGGTACAGCCTGCCTTGAAAGTATCGCCTGCACCGAGTGTGCTTTTTACTTCGACTGAAAACGGCTTCATTTTCTTCATTGGCTGACCTT
>JAFWWU010000075.1 GCA_017523285.1 Ruminococcus sp. | reverse complement strand
ATTCTTGTGATCCAGAGCTGTCTGAAGTTTCTCTTCTTCTGCTTTCTGCCGATGTATGCATAGTTGCCTGACTTCATTACAGCCTGTTTAGCCATCTTGAAGTGTTTGCTCTTAGCGCCGAAGTAACCCTTTGCAAGCTTGAGAGTTTTATTTCTTCTCTTACGAGTCATCATTGCACCCTTTATACGTGCCATATTCTTATACCTCCAAAAATAAAATTACGGGAAAACGATTAATTACATGTAAGGAACGAGCTGCTTGATTGTTGCTGCATTTGAAGCATCGCAAACACCAGCGTTACGAGCGATTCTCTTACGCTTTGTATCCTTCTGTGTAAGTCTGTGTCTCTTGTTTGTGTGCTGATACTTAACCTTACCGCTTCCTGTAACCTTAAAGCGTTTCTTAGCACCTGAATGAGTTTTAACCTTAACCTTTGCCATTGTATTATTCCTCCTTATTTGAACAGGTTAGTTCTTACTTAGTAGCCTTTGGTGAAACGAACATAACAATGCTGCGTCCCTCCATTTTAGCGGGCTTTTCTACTGAGCCAACAGATAAAACCGCTTCTTTGAAACGCTCTAACAGCTCTTCACCCAGCTGAGGATGAGCAATAGCGCGCTTACGGAATCTAACGGAAACCTTAAGCTTATCACCTGACTGTAAGAATTTAACAGCCTGATTGACTTTTGTTTCAAAATCGTGCTTGTCAATTGTAGAAAACATTCTGATTTCCTTAATCGAAACAACCTTCTGATTTTTCTTTGCTTCTTTTTCACGTTTTGTCTGCTCAAAGCAGTATTTTCCATAATCCATTATTCGACATACGGGCGGTGTTGCCTGAGGAGCGATTTTTACCAAATCGAGATCCTTATCGTATGCGATTTTTTGCGCTTCTTTGGCTGAAATTACGCCAAGCTTAGTTCCATCAGCGTCGATTACGAGAACTTCTTTATCTCTTATCTCTTCGTTGATCTGCAGTTCCTGTTTGCTAATAGCCAGCACCTCCAAAATTTAAAATAAAACAAATGTGAGTGCAGAAAACAATCCTGCACTCACACAATAAGTTCATAGTTATAATGAAAATATTGACCGTTTCAGCAATTACTAAACGGTGAGAACAGCACGTTCTGCTTTGTTTACTCAAATAGTATACTACATTTCCATTTATTTGTCAATAGTATTCTTATATTTTTATTATTTTTAACTTATATCTTCTTTTTTATCAAAGAAACAAGCCTTAAGCTTATCCCAGAGCATAAATCTCACCCTGAATTTTTTTGGTTTTTCCATTATCTCTATTTCATCATCCGTAAAGAATTCTTCTTTTACCTCTTCCGAATCAACAACTTTATCCGCCATAGGCAGACAAAGCGGTGGATACATCACACACCACCAGTTATGCCCGTTGGCTTCTCCGATTTTTATCCTCAGAGCCTTATACATTCCTTTCGGCATAGTAATCTCTCCATAATGTCTTTCAGTAAAAAACATATCATCTATTTCAGCCGAAACCTCATAGTCATATCCTTTTTCACGAACGACATTTTCTGCAATTTCTTCCGCTTTTCCAAGAGCATTTTCAGCATTCTCAACTGCATTTTCAAGAGTATCACAATTACCGAAAACTTCATTCGCATTTTCAAGAAGTGCATCTCTCACACAGAGCTTAAGCTGCTGGTCATCATCACTATCTGAATTTGCAAGAATGTGAAGTCTTAAAACATTCCCTCTGAGATTATCAAGCTTATGTCCTGTATCAATAAAATCAGAGATAAAAATTGTAATCGCAAGACAAATAAAGAAAAATATAAAGTTTACGTTTAATTTCATTTCTGTCACCTCGTTAATGATAATTGACAGAAATTTCATTTTTATTCAGATTTATGAAAAGCTTATTGTTTTATCTGTGCCGATAATTCCGAAATATGATTCGCCAATGTTCAGTTCAAGAGGTTCTCCGTTCTGATTATAAATTCTGATTGGAGAATCTTCAGATGCCTTAACCCATTCAATCATCTGAATTTTACCGTTGGTAGCATAATATCCTGTCCCCTTGCCTACAAGCTGTACATCCATAAGATATCCGTCCCTTGACTTTATAGATGTCTGAATAGCAAATACATTCTCAAAGCTGAGCTGTTCATTTGTTACGCCATCCATATGAGGATTTCCCGAATGTTTCTTATAATATACCTTTTCAGCTTCGTTATATTCAAATGTACTGAAATATGTATCAGAGAATTTCATTGTAAGCTCACTGCAGCTGAGTGCATTTTCATCTGACACTGTTTCTCCCTCTGAAATAAAATTAAGACCGCCGCCGGTATTATCAGAATTTATATCCGTTCTGAAACCATGCTTCTCAAATGTCTGCGGAAGTTCAGAGCCTTTCATATAGCCTGTATGTTCTGAATCATATTTACCCACACGATTTTCATCACGATAGAAAAGTCCTGTTTCCGAACCACCATCAAGGTGATCGATACCTGTTCTTTTAAGAGTTTCAAGAGCAATAGTCTGGTCTGCACCCCAATGACAATAAACTGCATCGAGTCCGAGTGCAATAATTGGATAATAGTATCTGCAGCTTCTTACAGAGCATACGTCAGGTACATTCGTATAATCGGCATAAACAGCCATAAGACGTGTTATACCACCTTCAACAGGAACTTCATAGATTATATCCGCTTCTGTTATGCCATACTGAGGCAAAGCAGCTTTAAGATTATTCACCATAACAGCAACAGGTCTTTTGCCTATTGCATCTGCATTATATCCTGTTTCTCCCGTAAGAGGATTTATATATTCTTCAACAGGCTCAGTCGGAGCTTCCGTTGTAGGTGCAGTAGTTTCAACAACTGCACTTGACTGTGGTTCAGCTTTTTCTTCTTTTTTCTCTTTACATGCTGTCATATTTGCAAGCATTAACGCTGACATTACAACACTAAAAATTCTTTTGTTCATACTTATTTCCTTCTTTATTCAGTATAGTTTTTAAGATAAGCACTTGCAAGATAAAGTGAGCCGCATATTACAGCAACACCGTTATTTTCTTTTGCAAGCATTACAGCTTTTTCAATTCCGTCTTTATAATTCATAAAATCTGCTGTGCATTTCTCTTTCAGATAATCTGAAATTACCTCCGCAGATACGCAGTTATCCGAAAATCCATCAACACAACATATATATTCGCAAATCGCAGAAAGATTGTCTGCAAATTCTGAATAATCCTTCGTTTCACTTATTCCGAGAGCCGCATAAACAGGTCTTTTTTCTTTTTTCAGCACAGCAATAAGTGCATCTACTCCCGAAAGATTATGGCCACCGTCAACAATAACATCAGGATTACCTTTTATAAGCTGTATACGTCCCCTCACTCTTGTTTCTGCAATGCTGCTGAATATGGTTTCTTCGGAAATATTATACCCATTATCCTTGAGAATTCCGCAGACTTCAATTGCAGTAGCCGCATTGTATATCTGATGTATTCCACCCATTGATGTGGTGTATTTTCTGCCTTTGTATAAAAATTCATTTCCGCAGATATCAGTTTCAAGTACAGAAATATCATTCATATCCACTTCTGTAAGCGTAGAATTCATTTCCGCTGCTTTTTCTCTTACAACTCGCCTTGCTTCATTTGAATTATCAACAGATAATACAGCATCGCAATCTTTTTTGATTATTCCTGCTTTCTGATATGCAATTTCAGCAACTGTATTCCCAAGAATAGCAGTATGGTCAAGCGATATTGAAGTTATAACGGATACAATCGGATTTTTAATTACATTTGTAGAATCAAGAAGTCCGCCTATTCCCGTTTCAAGAACAACTATATCACATTTCTCACGCAGAAAATAAAGCATTGCAATTGCCATTGTGATTTCAAACTGCGAAAATTCATCTGAGTCTATTCTGCTCTTTACAAATCCACATATTTCAGCAATAGAAGCTTCATCAATTTCATCGGAATCAATTCTTATTCTGTCTGCATAATGCGTTATATACGGAGATGTAAATTTCCCTGTTCTATACCCCGATTTTTGAAGAATATCCGAAATATATTCAAGAGTTGAGCCTTTTCCATTCGTTCCCGCAATATGAATAAAGCAAAGCTTATCCTGAGGATTTCCGACAGCTTCAAGCAGACGGCTTATCCTTGATAAATCACTCACCTTTTTTCCTGAACGGCTAAATGAATTAATAAAGCTCTGCGCCTGATTATAATCCATAATTTTCCCTGCCCCCTTTCATTTCTAAAAAACGGCATGTAAATATTATAACATAACATAACATAAATTGCAAGAAAATAATTCAATTTCCATAAATCGCCAACGTAAGAATCATTTGTTTTCGACGTTGACATAAGATAAAAGAAGTGATAAAATATTGATATATCGTAGATTATTTTTAAGGATTGATAATATGTCGCTTAATTCAACACCAACAGCAAACAGAATTCATATAGGATTTTTCGGAAAGAGAAATGCAGGAAAATCAAGCATTGTAAATGCCATCACAGGTCAGCAGCTTTCAATTGTTTCAGATACAAAGGGAACTACAACTGACCCTGTTTTCAAATCTCTTGAGCTTCTTCCGCTTGGTCCTGTTACAGTTATCGACACAGCAGGCTTTGACGATATAGGAGAGCTTGGAAGTTTAAGAATACAGAAAACTCTGAAAATTCTTAATAAAACAGATATAGCGGTTCTTGTTGTTGACGCTTCAATCGGTATGGATTCATCGGATAATGAGTTTATTTCTCTATTCAAGAAAAAATCCATTCCATACTGCATTGTTTATAATAAATCAGAGCTTCTCGATACCATTCCCGATGATACGGAAAACACAATATATGTAAGTGCACTCAACAACACTAAAATATATGAACTGAAAGAAAAAATTTCAAAGCTTCTTCCTGAAGATAAACTTAACAAGCATATCGTAGCTGACCTTATAAAACCTCTTGACCTTGCCATACTTGTAATTCCTATTGACGAATCAGCCCCTAAGGGCAGACTTATTCTTCCACAACAGCAGGTTATAAGAGATATTCTTGAGGCGGGAGCATCAGCACTCACCGTTAAGGATACGGAATTCAAGGCTGTTATTTCTTCTCTCGGAATCAAGCCTGCACTTGTAATCACAGACAGTCAGGTTTTCGGTAAGATTTCAAAAGAATGTCCCGATGATATTCCGCTTACTTCATTTTCTATTCTTCTCGCAAGATTCAAGGGATATCTTGAAACTGCCGTAAAAGGAGTAAAGGCAATCGAAGAATTAAAAGATAATGATACAGTATTGATTTCCGAGGGCTGTACACATCACAGACAGTGCAACGATATAGGAACAGTAAAACTGCCAAAGCTTCTTACTTCATACACAGATAAAAAGCTTAATTTTGAATTCACATCGGGTACAGAATTTCCTGATAATCTTGATAAATATTCTCTTGTAATTCATTGCGGAGGCTGTATGCTCAATGAACGTGAGGTAATGTACAGAATGAATCATTCCGTTTCGTGCAATACTCCATTTACAAATTACGGAACAGCCATTGCATATATGAACGGCATACTGAAAAAAAGCCTGATTATGCCTGAATTTAAAGATATACTTTGATAATGTGAAAATCGTGTAGCCATAAAAAATCAACTCCAGAAAAGAAAGCTTTCTCTGGAGTTGATTTTATATATTCAGTTTGACAAATTGGATTTTAACGAAGTATCATTGAAACATTCACTACAATGTTCGTCAAATTCTAATTCGGCTGTCCAAGACGATTTTTAAGATTCTGCTTTTTAATCTCTTTTCCCTCTTTGATAAGAGCAGACAAAGCTTCTTTATCATTTTCTTCAAGAGCTTTACTGTATTTATTAAGATTGGAAATAAGCGTATTAAGCTCATCAAGGAGATTTGCTTTATTCTGCAAAAAAAGAGTTGACCACATTTCTTCGTTCATTGTGGCAATTCTTGTCATATCCTGAAAGCTTCCGCCGCTGAAACCACATTCCTTTTCAATTACAGGACTTTTCACATACGCACTTGAAACAACGTGTGCAAGCTGTGATGTATATGCAATAATCTTATCATGCTCATATGGAGTTGTTACTACAAGTTTTTTTGCTCCGATTTCTATGGCAAGTTTTTTTAGCATCTCAACAGCTTTTTCATTACTGTTTTGAAAAGGAGTAAGTATGAAATTCGAATTCTGAAACAAATCGGCAATACTGTTTTCATAGCCTCCGAATTCTCTGCCTGCCATAGGATGAACCCCGACGTAATCAAGTCCGTTTTCAATTGCAATTGTATTCATTTTCTCAGCAAATTCGCCCTTGATTCCGCATACATCAGTTATCACAGTTCCCTTTTTCAGCTTATCCGCAACCGATATGAAATATTTCTCCGCAGCATCGGGATAAAGGCATATTACAATCAAATCTATTTCAGAAAAATCTCCGCTGAAAGCTTCATCAATACTATTATCTGAAAGTGCACGTTCTTCAACTGATTTATCCTTATCTGTACCGATAACTCTGTTATCGGTATATTTTTTAAGTGCCTTGCAGAATGAGCCGCCGATAAGTCCGAGTCCGACTGTAAGTATATTCATATTTTCCTCCAAGAACTATATGATTTTATGCTCAAAATGACAGAGTGTCTTTACATCATTCATTATATCAGCAAACACCTCAGGAGTTACCGACTGTGCACCGTCGCAGAGTGCCTTTTCAGGATTAGGATGAACTTCAATCATAAGTCCGTTTGCGCCTGCAACAACAGAAGATTTAGCAAGCGGCTTTATTAATGATGCTTTTCCTGTCGCATGGCTTGGGTCCATAATAATCGGAAGATGTGTAAGCTGATGAATAAGCGGTGCGGCTGAAATATCGAATGTATTTCTTGTTGCTGTTTCAAATGTTCTTATTCCCCTTTCGCAGAGAATAACATTCTCATTACCGCCTGACATTATATATTCAGCACTCATAAGCCATTCTTCGATTGTATTTGCAAGACCTCTTTTAAGTAGAATAGGCTTGTCGCAGTGACCAAGCTCGGCAAGCATTTCAAAGTTCTGCATATTTCTTGCACCAACCTGAATTACATCAACATCATTGAATAAATCAAGATGTTCAAGGCTCATAAGCTCAGTAACAATAGGAAGTCCTGTTTCCTTCTTAGCAAGAAGTAAAAGCTCAAGACCTCTCTCCTTTAACCCTCTGAAAGCGTATGGGGATGTTCTCGGCTTGAATGCACCGCCTCTGAGGAAGTTTGCACCTGCGGCTTTTACTGATTTTGCACAGCCGATAATCTGCTCCTCTGATTCAATTGAGCAAGGACCTGCCATTACTCCGAAAAATCCGCCGCCGATTTTAGTGCCGTTTACATCAATAACTGTATCTTCTGTGTGAAATTTACGATTCGCAAGCTTATAAGGCTCTGATACACGCTGAACTTTTTCTGCAATTTCATTAGCTTCAATCGCTTCAATATCAAGCTTTGAAGTATCACCTACAACTCCGAGAATTGTTGATAATGTACCGATACTGCAATGTACCTGAAGTGCTTTATCTTCAAGCTCCTTGATAAGTTCATTGATTTTTTCCTGTGGGGCTGTGTTTTTACATACAATAATCATAATATTACTCTCCTCTTATTTCAAAAAATCTTTATCGATTTATCGCTTTAAAGCTTTTACAATTTAAAGTATACAACTTTAAATTGTAAAAGTCAAGTCTTTTTTGAAAATTTTATAAAATTTTACAATTGACGTTTTATATAAAGACGTAGTATAATAAAGATAAATGAAAATTATGAAAGGAAAACTCAAATGAGGCTCAATGATAAAATCGCTAAGGCATGGGATAAATATCTTACTGCCGAGCATATAGATTTCGGATATGACATAAATCCCGAACACTTTTCTTTTGCTGTGTTTCCACCGTCAATAGCCGCTGATACTCCCGAAACTATCAATATAACAATTCTTATCGATGAAAACGGCTTTCATTGCAGATTCACCTGCGATAATTTCAAGATTCAGCCCGATTATATACATGAAGCCATAAGCTTTATCAGCAGAATAAACGACACTATCCCCTACGGAAAATTCGTACTCGACCCCGATTATAATGAAGTCTATTTTTCATACGACAGCTTTATTACGGTAAGCTCTCAGCTTACGCCCGAAATTCTTGATATTATTATAAATAACGGAATAAACAATGTAAAGCGTTTTTATCCGTCTATAAAGCCGATTTCTGTATATATTTAAAAAAACTCCGGAGAATTTTGTTTTCTCCGGAGTTGATTATTTATTCAATAGATTTATATTCAAATTTCGGCATAAGCTTAAGCTTGTGCTGATTTCTTGCATTCATTGAATCAATTTTTGCTTTAAGCTCAGGATTATCAGCTAAATCAAGTTCACCTCTGATATACTTATCGAGTATTTCATATGTGAAACCGAAGTTTTCTTCATCAGTTTTTCCGCTTAATCCGTCAATCGGAACTTTATGAACAAGTTCATAAGGCAAACCGAGTGTATCACCGATTTTTACAACCTCTGTTACTGTAAGATCAGATAAAGGTGAAAAATCTCCTGCACTGTCACCAAATTTTGTTGAATATCCGATCCAGTCCTCTGAAAGATTACATGTGTTTACTACGCGTCCGTTCATACAAGCCGCAACCGCATATACAGTTGTCATTCTTATTCTTGCGGGAGTATTGATTTCAGCTTGTCTTGTAAGCGTCATATCAGCAGAAATTTCATCAAGAAGTGCATTTACTGTGCTTCCGATATTAATGGTGTAGTTTTCAATACCAAGGAATTCCACAAGCTTTCTGCTGCAATCGATATCAGCCTGCTCTCCCTGCGGCATAAGAACTCCGATAACTCTGTCCTTTCCGAGAGCCTTTACGCATAACGCTGCGGCAATTGAGCTATCTTTACCGCCCGAAATACCTAATACAGCCTTTGTATCGGGAGTGCCATTTTCCTCAAAATATTTTTTTATCCACTCTGTAATATCTTCTATTACCTTTTCGGCATTTATATTATTGTTATACATATTCATCACCCTTATTTAAAAATTACCGTTGTTAAGCCTGCTTCTTATTTCCTTTAAAGTATAATCCTTTAATATTTTTCCGTCCCTGAAAACAGGCTCAAGAAGATTTCCGTCAGGAATATTACTGCCCACATATTCATCCTTATATGCAAGCTCTCCGTTTTCATCTCTGTAAACGTAGCATAAGCCTTTCTGACTTTTCTTGAAGCCGCCCTCTTTCGGGTCTTTGAAAATCGGGTATTCCTTACCGTCAATTTCAGCATAGCAAGCCTTTGT
>JAFWWU010000004.1 GCA_017523285.1 Ruminococcus sp. | reverse complement strand
TTCTATTAGTCTTATTTGTATCCGTCTGACGATACAACCCTGTGTCATCACAACACCACCCATGTGCAAATTCATAAGTGTTGCATCTCTGCTTGTGATTATAATAGTTATGCTCCACTTTCAGAATATGCTTTTCCTGTAATGACTTTACAGCTTTTGCAACAGAGCTTCGTGCGATATGACACTCTCTTGAAATCTTACTGTAGCTCGGAAAGCATTTGCCTGTGACGCTGTTTCTGCACTTGCAAAGATAACACAGCACATAGAATTCTATCGGTGTAAGATTCAAATCGAACACACAATTCGGAACTTTGAAATATTTCATGTGTACCTCCTTTGATTTCACTACCACAGCAGTACAGTTCCTTTTGTTTTTTTGAAACAAAGTTTTCTTCGGACTGATACGCTCTGCCCCTCCAAGCTATCTTCGCATATTTTGTTCCCCCGAATATCTCTCCTGTGTGGGATTCAGTTTTCAAGCTGCTGTGTGTTGTCCGGACACCTTTACAATGTTAAGTATACATCACGGTTTGACATTCGTCAATAGATGTAGTATAATAAATCTATCGTGTTCTATCTATTCTCTATTATCTGTAAACTTTTTGTGAATTTTAAGGAGTCGTGTATGTTTGAAATTGAAGCACATTACTATAACAGGAAGATTTATTTATCTGACGGAAGAGTTTTTCCGCTTGGCGAAATACTTCTCAGGTACTTTTCTGCATCTTTTTCTGAGCTTGAACAGCTTTATGAGATATGCAGGAATGCTAAATCAAATCTGCAGGTTGATCCTGATATAACGTCTTATGATATCGGAGAGAGAGCAGAGATATATGAATCAGTTTACGAACAGCTGTTTGATATTGCAGAAAAATTCCCACCATACGACAAGAAACATTTCAGACGCGGAGTACTGCAGAATCTTTTTAATTACTATGAGCCTATATTTGATTTTGAACAGCCACACACCACAGATGATGATAATAAATATGATGAAGATGAATATGTTGATTTCACTGCACCGATTCCTGCAGGTGGATATATAACCGAAAAGCTGTATCTGCTTAAGCCACTCAAAGAATTTCACATAGAAGAAAAATATGCTTTTTATGACCCTGTCAGTCATCAGCAGTATATTGAGTTTGTCGGACATGTTGAACGCATTACACAAGAGTTTTTTGGTTTTGCTTCTGATCTGATGCGTATAGGTCGTACTCTTATTCCCTTTGCTGATGAACTGTGCAATCACAATAACTATCCGTCAGATGAAAAGGTTCGAGAGTGCTTTTTGAAATATTCACAGATACAAAGCGTTACGGACTCATACAAAAACCTTGTTGCAAACGGAAGTATTTCTGTAGGACATACAGTAGTTGAAACAGAAAAAGCACCGATACTCTGCGAAACATATCGTTTCACATCGCTCGGTGCGTATCTGTATTTTGAATTATTCAAGTGCATTGAAGAAAAACATATGCCTGTAAAGTGCAGTAACTGTGGACGCTGGTTTATTATGAAGCACACTACTTTTTCCCATTTCTGCACAAGAGCTGTCAGCAGTAATCCGATAAAGACCTGCCGTGATGTCGGTTTTCGAAAGAGCTACGCTGAGAAAATCAAGTCTGATCCGATATGGCTGATTTATACCCGTGCGTACAAACAGCATTACGCTCGTTTCATGAAGAAAACTATGAGCAAGACTGAATTTGCTGAGTGGGTAGAGTATGCACTTGACCTGAGGCAGAAGGCTCTTGACGGGGAGATTGGGATTGAGGAGTATACTGAACTTATTAGGAAATGAAATAGGTGCGTAACGAATTGGAGCTGTTGACTAGTATTAGCACCATATTGAAAAAAACAGTTAAATATGATATAATGAATAAAAGATCTTTTTGAAAGAAGTGATAGTTATGCTTAGAATAGCAATTTGTGATGATGAAGAAAAGGTATGTTCACTACTTGAAAAACATATTATTGGGGCTTGTAAAGAAATATATATTGAATCTGAGATAGACGTTTTTTCGTCTGGTTCAACATTGATGAATCACCTGCTGAATGGAAGTATGTATAACATCTTCTTTCTTGATATAGAACTAAATGATGAATCAGGTATTACAATAAGTGACTGTATCAGAAATAAAGCAAACGACGAATCAGCTCAAATAGTCTATGTTTCAGGAAAAACAGAATATGATAGAAAACTTTTTGCTTTTCGCCCATTTTCATTTATAGAAAAGCCATTTGATGCTAGTGTAATTCGTACTACACTTGAAAAGTATATGAGGATATATGGTAATAAAAACGGTTTGTTTCATTATAAACATGGTCATGATACTTATTGGATAAATTTGAGTACCATTCTTTACTTCAAGAGTAACAGAAAAAAGATCACTATTTTGACATTAACGACAAATGACGAGTTTTACGGTTCTATAAGTAGCGTAATCAATCAGCTAAGATCACAAGGCTTTATTTCACCACACAAGTCATACATTGTGAATTATCGTTTTATTAAAGTATTTCAAGCCGATGCTATCATTATGGTAAATGGAGATAAAATCCCAATAGCCAAAGGAAAGAGAGATGAAATGTCCAAGCTACAGCTTCATTTTGAAAACGGAGGACACTAATATGGAACTAAGTACATACAACATTATCTACCTGATCTCAAATTTCTTTACAATATTCATCCTCTATCGGTTTACAGAACTTTTTTTCACAACGTTACGTTGTAATAAAGTATTTTCATATCTTGCATATTTTTCGTACTTTATTTTAACATCTATTACGTACCTGACAATAGATGTTCCAATAATTACTCTTTGTCTTAATTGGATAATAATTTTTGTTATTTCATTAACATATAAATCGATCAATCAGAAAAGGCTAATATATGTCACCTATATTTTAATGTTCATGCTATTTCCTGAATTGATAGTTGGAGTAATTACAGGATATTTTCATTTTTCATTTTTTGTTGATGGAGATTACAGCAATAGTATGGGGATCATTGTTACAAAAATACTAACCTATAGTGAAGCACTTCTGCTACGAAATTATAAGTCCACCAAAGATAAACAAAATGTAGGCTGGAGCTTATGGTTATCCTCTATACTTATACCTATCTCAACTTTAGCTTATGAAATAATGTTTGTAAACAGCGATAACCTTACAAAAATTAAGGCTATAACCTCCATTATAATACTCTTTGTCATTAATATTACAGCATTTTACTTATATGACTCTTTATCCAAGAGCTATGTTCAGCTGGCAAAGCTCTCTATACTTGAAACTGAGAATGAACTCTACAGTAAACAATGCGAGATCATGCAAACTTCAACAGAAGAATTACAGGCATTTCGTCATGATATGAACAATCAATTTATAGCCTTATCACAACTACTGTCTTCAAAGAAATACGAAGATGCAGAAGCCCAGTTAAGCAAACTCTCTTATCTGACAAAAAATAAAATTATCTATAGCACATCGGGAAATGTTATCATAGACGGATTGATTAATTATAAACTTCAAAATGCGATTAATGATAAAATAAAAGTTAAGACAGAAATCGCCATTCCTGTTCAGTTACAAATTGATACAACTGATATTGTGGCTATTCTCGGTAATTTGATTGATAATGCTCTATCCGCACTACAGGATGTATCAGCTGAGGAGCGATATTTAACACTGAAAGTAGTATTTAGTCAGAAAAGATTAATTATTCGCACTTCAAATCCATACTGCGGTGATATTATGTGTAAGAACGGAAAAATAGTAACCTCAAAAAAAGCACATGATCTACATGGCTACGGACTTAACAATATAGCCAGAGCTGTTGATAAATACAAGGGCTATATGGAAATAAACTATTCAGACAACATCTATACTGTAGATATAATAATGTATATTTGATAAAACATATAATAATCTGTCATTTGGTTCCAAGAAAACGGCATTTCATACCATTTTCTCGCACAACCCCCGTTAATATGTTATAATATAAACATCAAAAGAGAAAGGGGGGAGAGTGACATGAAGAGGTTCTTTCAGAAGTACGGTGGCTTTCTTGCGGCATTAGCCATTGTTGTAACAACAATGAATGCAAACGCAGCCTGCGTTTGCATTATGCATCAGGACTCGCTGCCTGAAGAAGCTAAGCAACTTCGTAAATTCTAATGTTTGCAAGAACAGCGGAAAAAATTACTCGTAAATTACAAGAAAACAATAAGATTAACAGTGAACAGTATGAGATATGTCGATTCGGTTTTCAGCAGGGATTGACAATAATTTTGAACGCTATTACAATAATAGTTATCGGAGCCTTTTTGGGCGAACTTTGGCAAGCTATCCTTTTTATGGCACTTTACGCTCCACTCAGAAGCAATGCTGGTGGTTATCACGCTCGAACAGCTACGCGATGCTATCTGTATTCAATTCTTTTGATGATTGCAGTTCTTTTGGCAATGAAATATTTAGATATATCGAAATTCATTTGCATCATCGCACTTGTGATCTCATGCGTTCTCATTTTTGCACTTGCTCCTGTAGAGGATGTTAATAAGCCGCTTGATTACATAGAGCAAGTAGTCTATAAGAGACGTGCACAAATGATTACAGCTTTGGAAACCATCATCTTTTTTGTTGCCCTATTTATCGGTGTAAAGCAAATTTCGCTCAGTATTATGTGGGTGTTTCTAATGATGAGTGGGATTCTATTAGCTGGGAAGTGTAAGAATGACCTGAATCGAAAATCTGATAATGTTCACGAAACAGAAAGGAAGAATGTATTATGAAAAACATTAAGAGAGTAGTATCATCTATTATGGCTATAACAGTTCTTGCTGTTTGCAGTGTGGGCATATCAGCTAATGCTTCTGTGAACGGTAATGAATCTGTAAGATCCAATTCATCTTCGTGGTATCTTCAAAGGGTTTCTGGTGCTCCAAGCTCTACTGATTCTTTTGAATATTCAGGTGTTGTTACCGGCTTAAGAAATGGTGTCGATGATGGGGTAACCTTTAAATGTACTAATTTCCAAAATAGTGGTAATCCAGGATTGAGGGCAGTTGGAGATATCCCAAGTAAGTTTAAGCGCTATACCGATATTGCTTCTTTGACATATAATGGCTGTGTGAGTACATGTATTTTTAAAGATGATTGGTATGGAGAAAGCAACGGCGGACGCGTAAGTTATACTGTAACCGTAGAAAATTATGCCAGCTACGCTTTCAGAATTGATGGAACTGCATATTAATGTTAAGAACGTTGACGAAAATTGGGGATGGTGTAATATCCATCCCCCATTCTAATCTAAAGGATGTGTGCTTATGAGAAGATTTTTATTTGTTTGTCTTTGCTCTGCTTTATTAATTTGCTTCAATGGCTGTGCGAAAACTCCAGACGATGTAAAGGAACGTGTTGATATCCTTGAGGAGAAAGGAAATTCATTCGTTGATTCATCAAATAAATATTCACCTGTAGAATGTGGTTCTTTAGAAGTTGTTCGCAATAATCTTGAATATGATATTACAAATAATAACTCATCCATTCAAGTGAAGACTGCAAGGGTTGGCACAGGTGATATTATGCCCGTATATAATGCAAAAGCAAGTGTGTGCGAAGATGTATATCCACAATTTAAGGTAGCAACAGCGTATTTATTTGACGGCATTGCAGATGCATCTGATGATAATTTATATACATTGAATGGTGATAGTGAAGTTCTAAATTCAGGTGACTATTATACGTTTTCTCCTAAGAATGATATAGAAGCTGGTGAAGGCGGTTATCCTGTAAATATTATCAGGGGTAACGGAAGCGGTTGGGGAACTCCAACAGGTTTTAATGATCAATATTGGTTTGAAGAATTTTCTACTGAAAAAATTTATAGTCCAATGAGAGAAGAAATATCTGAGAATGTTTCCTACGTTATGTATGACGGAAATGAATGGAAATTAAAAGATGCAATTGAATTTGTTGAACTTGCGTATAATGAAAATCTAAACAAAACCGATTCTCAAAAATGCGAGTATAAAGTTCAGACGGTTATGATACAGAAATTTGATAATGGTACATATGGCTATCTATTTGAAGTTGCAGAAAAAGATATAAATGGGAATTGGTATGAATCCGAATACAACTATCCCAAGGGTAAATATAGTGAATATAATGAAAAAGGGACATTTGAGGATAGAGTGCAGTCAGGTGAGCCTGTTCCAATTGAAATGATGACATATCTATGGGCATATAACAAAGAGGAAATCTGTTGCTATACAAAATGTTTGAGCTTAAAATATACAGAAGTTGTTGATGATGGGGATAACTTGCTGACTTTATATGGTGCAATTGAAACTTTAAGTAACACTTTAGCTGATAAAAAGTCTATGTCAATAGACTGTGCTGAATTAAATTATGTTCCGTACTGTGTTTCATATAACGAAGATGGTGAATCCTACGAGAATGGTGATCTTCAGATTCGTCCCACATGGGTTTTCCGTACACATGAAAACAACCTGTTGGATCTTAATATAGGTGAACAATATTATGTAGATGCTTTGACCAAGGAAGTGTTGGTGATACGATGAAAAAAGGTGTGAATACAAACTTTTTTATATCTGTATTACTTACATTTATGCTTTTGCTTCTAAGCGAAGTTTCCACAATAGAATTTGGTGATATGACAATATTGGAATATGTTTTATCAAAGCATAATAAGGACAATGTTATTGAATTAGATGCAATAATGCATCTTTCACTTCAAGGAATGTGGTTTTCAATAGTTATACCTATGTTGTGTTCAATACCAAAATTATTTCAATTTAATAGTTGTATTAAAACTGAAAATTGGCGTTTTAATATGATTCGTACAGGTCACAATAAATTCAAGCTAAATTCCTGGATGCAAGTAACTGTCAGCGGTTCAATGGCAATTGTTTTTGGTTATCTGCTGTTTTTTATTGTTATGATTTTGTTGTTTCCAATACCTGATTCAGAAAGCTTATCATATTATTCAATATGTACTTTGACCAAATATAATTCTATTTACATAATTTTGCTTTCCACCTTGCTTATTATTTTTTTATTTTCAATGCTAACCGGAAGTATTTGCATCTTGTTATACTCGCTAACTGAAAACATATATAAGTCTATTATATTTCCGATTACAGGCTATTATATTTTATCATGCATTTCGGAAAGTCTATATAGAAAAAATTTTGATTTGAGAATGGAGTTTCTTTCACCAAAATACATATTAGGCGGTACAGACTACGTATTTGAAGACGCCTTTAATTTTTCATATTTTGTACTTCCTGTGATATTAATTTTAACGACATTAGCTTTCTACCTATTTTATTCGATTGCAATTGGAAGGAGGTTAAGAACATGAAAACAGGAATGATAAGATCACTTTTTATATCATGGCTGAAAAATGATAAGCAGGTGTTTTCACTTGTATTATTTATTTGGCTTTATATGTATGTAATATCTCCTCTCAAAACTTGTTCAGAGTATATGCAGCAACCATTATGCTTTACAGAAGCGTTTATGTCATTTATAGGCAATGGCTTTTGTATGCCGCTTGTTGCTTTAGCATTTCTTGTCATATCAATAGATTATCCTGATATAAGCGGAAATGCAACTTTTGTTCTATCCAGATGCGGAAGAAAAAAATGGTATAACAATCAGCTTTTCTTTTTAATTTTGGCAGTGATCGTATACCTTTTGTTTCTGTTTGTTTTTTCAATTATTTTTACAGGTGCATATTCATTTGTGACAAATGGTTGGAGTAATGTCATAATCAATTTGAATAAAGAATCTATCGAAGAATACAGACAATTGAAGATCACTTATCCATTTGCGGTGACTGATTTATCCATTGTTAATCATTTTAGACCATATACGGCTTTATTTTATAATACTATTCTTGCAATTTTGATGCTGGTTTTCCATGGTCAGTTACAAATGTGCTTATCTGTAAAGTTTAATAAAGCCGTTGGCTGTATATCAAGTATAGCAATACTTGGATTAGGTTTAATGTCATGGGTAGCTTCTGATAAATTAAAATGGTTTTTTCCTTTGGCAAATAGTACAATAGGATGGCATTATGACGAACTTTATCAAAAAACGCTGTATCCTGTAGAGTATTCTTTTGTATACATGATTGCTTTAAATGTAATATCGTACATAATAGGTGTAAATATTGTGCAAAAGAAGCAATTTTATCTTGGAGGAAATACTTATGATTGATGTAAACAATGTATCTCTCATTATAAAAAAGACAGAGATATTGAAAAAAATAAATATCGAATTTGAAAAAGGTAAGATACACGGTCTTATCGGAAGAAATGGTAGCGGAAAAACTATGCTTATGAAGTGCATCTGCGGATTTATAAAACCAACCGAGGGAACTATTTTTGTATCGGATAAGCAAATTGGAAAAGATTGTGATTTTCCAGAAAGTGTTGGTATCATAATTGAAACGCCTGGATTCATTCCATATTATTCCGGCTATAAAAATCTAAAACTGCTTGCCGATCTCAATAAAAAAATCAATGGCGAACAAATTCGTGAAACAATGAAGAAAGTCGGACTTGACCCTGATTTGAAGCGCCATGTGAAAAAATATTCTTTGGGTATGCGTCAAAGACTGGGACTTGCACAGGCTATTATGGAAAACCCTGATACTCTTATACTTGACGAGCCAATGAACGGACTTGACAAGGATGGTGTAGGAGATATGCGTAAATATCTTCTTGATCTAAAAAAACAAGGAAAAACGATCCTTATAGCTTCTCACTCTGCCGAGGATATTGAAATTCTCTGTGATACCGTTTGTGAAATGGATAAAGGAAAATTGAAAAAAATCTTATAAAACTAAATTACTGAATACCATTGAAGTCATATACATATTATTTAGATGTTCCCTTTAATTACAAATTTCAGAAAAATCTTCCCACATTATGGCTAATTGCCTATAATGTGGGATTTCATCGTTTGTGGGCTTACCGTCCTTATTCAACAACACTCCAGATATACAGCGGTGCTGTCAGCGTAAACAGCAAACATCCGAAGATGATTGCAATCGGCGTCCATTCCAGCTGTCCATGCTTTCTGTAATCCATATACGCAAGACCGATCTTCACAAAAAGAAGAATGACCAGAACTACGTCGATTACAGGGAACACCACGTTATCCACAATAGACTTAATCTGCGATTTCGCATCGTTCCATGTGGACTGTACTGCACCCGAAACATCATCGGCCGCATACGCCTGCATCGTCAGCATATTGGCGAATGCAACGGCACTTGCCACAGCTGCAGCAATTTTCTTTTTGGTCTTTTTAAGCATTCATATCACCCTCCATTTCTACCAGCCTGCCTGTCAGCACAGTTCTGGCATTTTTAAATTCATAGGAACAGGTAGAAAGCAGTACAAGCCTGTCCTGTTCTGTCAGCTCTACATCCTCATAGATTCGGGAAATCTCTTTCAGATGCGGTGTCCATTCGTCAAGGCTGCGAAAACCATTGTAGATTTCATCATGCCAATCCGTCACAGCCACAGAGAAAAAGTCCAGTCTGTACACAGCGTCAGAGGTATACACCCAGCCGTAGAGATGACTGTCATAGTATGCTTTTTCCTTGAATCTGCACACATTGGCAAACATACTGCCGTTCTTCATGTTGTGACCGTAAAGGATGTTGAAGTTATTCTGAAAACGGTTTTCACAGCGGTAATCAAGCTCGATGCATCCGCATTTCAGACTGCGTCCGTCTGTTCCGTGCGTGAGATAGAAGTCATTGTCCTCTCCCTGCATGATCGGATAGTTGATGTTTGTATCAGGAACATAAATCCAGCCGATGGCATCGGGATAGGTTTCCTGCAGTTCCTGTGCCTGTTCTTTCAGTTCTTCACAGATTTCAGGTGACAGAACATTTTCCTGCACACTTGGAACAGTTTCCGATGTTGTGGAGCTTGTCGTACCTTCCTCAGATGTCGTTTCAGAAGTGCTTGTACCTGTAGTAGTCGTTACAGACTCTGTCGGTGCATATGCCAGAGCATCCTGCATAATTACAGACGGCATAAAGGGTGCCAGATCTCCTTCAGCTTTTTTCTGTGCAATATCGTCCTTTGTAAGCAGATATACACCTCCAAAAAGGAGGGCGGCTGCCACAGCAACCGCCAGAATGCGAATGGTTTTCTTTTTCATGCGTTATTCCTCGCTTTCAATAAAGTCGGGACAGAGTGCCGCATATTCGTCAGCATCGTCCTTTTTCTTTCTGCCCATGCCTGCAATGAGAACCATTACAAGACCTGCCGCAATCATCAGAATTCCGGGCAGTCTGCTTGTGGTATCGCCTGTAGGTGTGTCGGGAGTATCGGGGATCGGCTCGTCATACATCACAACGGTGTTGACTGTTCCGTCATCATTGACTGTGAAATCAATGGAGTTTGCGATGGTATAACCATCGGGAGCAATGGTTTCCTTGAGCGTATAGGTCTTGCCTGCAATAAGCTGTGCCTCAATAAAATGAGGATGCTCATAGGACACCCATTCTTCCACTACAACACCATCTTCATCAATAATCTGAAGTATTGCACCAACAAGTTCCTCATCATTGGCGATGTCCAGCTTGCTGATTTCCACCTTGGTTGTATCATCCACCATTACAATGAGAGGATGTCCATCCTCGGTAGCTGCAGTTGCATCCACGTTCTCAACAATTACAGAACCGTCTGCAAATACTTCGAAGCTGATGTCTGTTGCGATGATATATCCGTCAGGAGCTGCGGTTTCCTTGAGCGTGTACTTGCCCACAGGAAGTTCCGTTACGACATGGTTTGTACCATCGGATACCCATTCATCAATGACTTCGCCGTTCTCATCCACAAGCTGCATCTCTGCACCTGCAAGCTCTGAACCGTAAATGTCCTGCTTGCTGATTTCTACCGTAATCGCCTCGTTTTCAGCTGTGATTTCGACGGTATCGCCGTCCTCATTGATTGTTACAGGGTACTGCTTATCCGAGAGAATATATCCGTCGGGAGCTGCAATTTCTCTGATCACATACTCACCATAAGGGATTTCTGTGAACTCAAAATAACCTGTTTCATCGGAGACAGCAGTCTTGATGGCTGTATCCGCAGTGAATGTTTCTGTACCAACAGCGAAAAGACCGAAGAGTGCATTGGCAAGGGGTTCGTCGTCCTCATTTACCTTGTAGCCGTTGGCATTGCCACGCTTGAGGTGGTTTTCAAAAGTACCGCAGTCGATATTGACTGTGGTCATTTCCTGTCCCATATACTCAAAATTCACGAGATACTTCTCGCCGTTAAGCATATAGTGTTCATCGGTTGCGATTTCCTGTACATAGTAGCGACCAAACGGAAGCTGTGCATCGAACTTTGCAGTCATATCTTCACTGAGAGATACCTCTGCAATCATGCCGTCAGCAGGAATGGATGTTCCGTCTGCTGCAGTAATGACTTCATCTGCAAACAGTCCGAAGCGTACAGAAAGGTACTCATCGTTATCACCGATGCCGAAAAGTTCGTCACGCTCCATAAACTTGGAGAGCGTAATCTCTACCTCCTGATAGTCATTGACAAATGCCTGATTCACTGTATCTCTCACCTCGATTTCCTGTCCTGCATAGGTCAGTTCTACTGTTTCGGGAACAGCGTTCTGAACGTAACCGTAAGGAGCCATGGTTTCCTTTACCTCGTACTTGCCGAGATAGAGCAGATCACTCTCTGCATAACCGTTTTCATTGGTTGTGAGGGTTGCTACAACGTCACCCTTCTTTGAACGGATTGTACCGTCAGCAGTTACAATATCCTCTGCGGCTGTGATTTCAAACACTGCACCTGCAAGTCCTGTTTCCTCAAATACGGGAGTGTAAATCGTAGGGTTTTCAACGAGATTGCCGTCCTCATCGGTATAGGAAGAGGATGCCATCGTAACGTTTTTAAACACATCGCCAGTCTTGGATACAGAAATCTTACCCTTCTGAGGCTTGTTGGTCTTTTCAACCACCACAGTATCTACTGTACCATCAATAGTGAAAGGTACATGCGTGCTGTCGAGAACATATCCGTTTGCGGACTGTACCTCGTGAAGCTCATAATTGCCATAGACAAGCTCATTCGGGAGCATAAGTGTGCCTGTTTCGTCGGTATAGAATGTGTCAATATCCGTAGGTGTCGGGTAGTTTATAGTCTGTGCTACATAGCACTCATTGGTGCAATCCCACACCTTGAAGCCGATACCTGCCACAGGGATGATATTGCCTGTTTCAGCGTCCTTCTTGACAATCTTCACATAGGATGTGAGGACTGCGTCGTTGATGATATAGAAATAATCTTCTTCGTTTTCACACACATTGACCTCAAAGTCATCCACCCATTCGGTGTTGTCCCAGCCGACTGTCTGGTGTACGACATACACACCATAAGGGAGCATTTTGGTCTGTGCAAAGCCATTTTCATCGCAGATGAGATGGTCACGCTCGGAATCCTTTGCATTCTCAAAAGAGCCTGCGGATTTCAGATAGATGTCAAACTCCGCACCGACTTCGGGAGTTTCGATGCCTGTTGTACCATCATCGCTGTGCTTGATGATAGAGATCTTGGCCTTGACAGGTGTTTCATAGACGGTCATTCCGATTGCGTTATTCTCAATGGTGTATTTCTTTTCCGCTGCCCCTACTTCGTATACGGTAGAGTCGAGGATATAACCCTCTGAAGGTGTCAGTTCCTTGATTGTCCAGCTATCGCCACATTCAAACTCGTGTGTGGTAAAGCTGCCGTATTCGTCTGTGGTGTAAGTGTCGATGAGTTCATCGCCGTTGTAAATGCCGTAAACCGCACCTGCAAGGCTTGCATCGCCCTGTGCTGTGCCGTTCTCGATGTCCTTCTTCACAACTTCTACTGTGAACTTCTTAAGGACATTTTCAAATTCCACATCCACAGTTGCATCTGCTGTGAGTGTTGCTGTCTGGTTTGCAGGCACTACATAGCGGATAGGCACATCCTTCTCGGAAATGGTATACTCAATCTTTTCGTTTGCGCTGTTGTACACAGGAATATCCGAAAGAATTGCGATTCCGTCCGCACCTGTGGTAATGGTGTAGGTTTCGCCGTTGCCTGTGATAGTGAAGGTTCTGTCGCCATTCTGATTGTCCTCAGACTGCTTGTTGATGCGGATGGAGCCAGTTTTCAGCTCGTTGACGAAGTTTGCAGTTACAGTCAAGTCTACTGTACCGCTTGTGAGCGTTACATTCTGTGCCTTCGGTGTTTCGTAACGGGTTTCGACATTGATTTCGCTGATGGTGTAATCACAAGTTTTCCAATTGCCATTAACGTCATAAACGAACAGTTTTTCATCATCATCGTCACCAAATACTGCTACGCCATTGGCATTTGTCTTTTCGACCCAGCTTTCACCTGTAGTGTTGTTCACTACCTTGAATTCTCTGCCGGAAACAATACCGTCCTCAGCTGTTTTATTGATGATGATTTTTCCGTATTCAGGTGATTCGTTTACAGTTGTAATGCCATTAGATGAAATAGTATACACGGTTTCATCAAGTGCATAGCCTGTAGGTGCCTTGATTTCTTTTGCATAGTAGGTTTTTACAGGGAGCATTACTGCACCTGTTCCGTTTGAACCGATAGTAATCTCGCCAACCTTGTTGGTACATACTTTATCGGTATAGACACCATATACAGCTTTGGAATTGTCTACAGGGGACTCACCAATAATAACACCTGTATCAGCATTTACCTTACGAATTCTGAATTCCACATCAGTCTGCGTAATACGATAAGCATACATATTCATGACAGATGCCTTTTTGCCGTCCGTATTGTTGTTGATGACAACACCCTGAGAGCCGTTGGACTCAATTCTCCAGTGTTTGCCGCCGTCACCGTTGCCATTACCGACAGTTGCGTCAGTAATGAGCGTTTCATCTACGCCGATATTCTTGAGGTAAGTTACCACTTCAGCTCTGGAGTCGAATTCGCCCATATAGATCCATGCATGGTCAATACCGTCGGGCATTTCAGCCACAACTACTGAACCAGGTGTAATGGTAGAGCCGTCAGCACACTCCCAATAGGGACGTTCTTCTGTACTGATTTTTGCCTTTTCAACGTCAATTTTAGAAGTCACACCATCATAGGTGATAGTGCAGTTATCATTGACAGTAAGCCAATGGGCCGTATCCACAGGAACAGGATTATTCCAGCTGAAACCGGAAGTCTTGTAGCCAAGGTGGGTAAGGGTGTAGTACACAAGTCCCGAACAGTCAAGTCCCTGATTACGGACATAATCTGTGGAAAGAGGCTTGTAACTATCCTGATAGTAGACACCTGTAAAGCCCTTAAAGCCCCAGCCGTAGGGAGCACCAAGCAGTGTCGCTGCCTGTGCAACAACCTTGTCAGCGGACGGAAATGCCGCATTTTCGGTTGTGTTAGTACTTGCGGCACTTGTTGTAATTGCTCCACCCATTGCGGTTGTGAGCATAGAAAAAGTACAGAGACCTGCCATAAGTCCTGCACTGATTTTCTTGATAATTCTGTTGTTTTTAAACATTTACGCATCACTCCTTCTTCATTTTGGCACAAAAAAAGAGCCGAATTTCTTCGACTCTTTTCATTGCTATTGGATTATGACTGTGTTTTCATAGATATCAAAGGCCTTTATTGTGCTGTAGGAGTTAATGGAGTACTTTCCTGCAGACGCATCGAAAGCCATCCATTGACCATCAATCTTCACCACGTTTGCTACATGACCATACCATTCGTTGTATGATTCAAAGGTGATTTCTGCGTGTAATCCTGCACCCTGATAAAGGAAGTAGGCATTTAACGCATATTCGATACAATTTTGACCGCCAAGGCTGTACGCATAATTCAGTATTGCTCTTGCCTTTTCCAAGTCGCTTCCTGTAAATGTTGCACCTTTTTCATACATCTCTTGGTAATCAATCGGGTACTGCTCAATAAAGAGTCCAACCTGTAAGGTTACCTTTGTCCAGTCCAGAACAGGATCGTTCAGCTTATCTGATATATCGAAGTAGTAACCATAAAGATTATCGTTCGTTATCACTGGTCCGGATGGTGTTGTAACCGTAGTTGTGGTCGTTGTCTTTGTTGTAGTGGTTACAGGTTTTGCTGTAGTTGTAGTTGACGTTCTTGTAGTAGTGACTTTTGTGGTCACAGTAGGTTCTGTATCAGCCTTTGTAGTAGTTGTGACCTTATTGGTCACGGTCGGTTTGCTTGTTATGCTCTCTGCTTCGGAAAATTCTTCTTCCGGCACAGAAGCTGTGGTCGTGGTGCTTTCGGTATCATTCAGAATTTCTTCCGTTGCTGTATTGGTTTCTGTGACCGTTGTAACCGATGAGATCACTTCTGAACAAGTTTCAGTGACTTCGGGTATCCCTTCGGTTATTGTTGTGGTAGTTGTTGTGCTTTGCTCTTCGGCCTGCACGGCTGATGTTGTCTGACTCACCGTCGAGGTTTCCGTCGGTTCTGCAGGCAATGCCTGATTACCACAGCCGGTCAGAATTCCTGTACACAACAGCAGAAGCAGTAAGGATTTTTTCATATGCAATCCCTCCTTGTATTAGGTTAATTATACCATATCACAAGAAGTTTTGCAAATCCAGTCTTTTTCCGAAACTTCTACCTTAGCACCAAGTTACACAGCTTTTCTTTTTACAGATTACATAGACATTTCGGGTTCAGGCTCCTCCATTTCTTCAGATTCTTCTTCGCTCGGCTCTACATCAATCTCCGTTGCCTGCACCTGCTGAAGCTTGAATTCATAAGCGTTCAGTACAGCCTGATTGATGGCTTCACGGGCAGACTTGGTGATGGCATGGAAGGTGTCATTGTACTGGGTGTTGCCATCCCTGTCCTTGTAGGAAGTGGATGGCATATTGACAAATCTGCCCTTTTCACCCTCCATGACACGCAGACCGTGTACGGCGAACATTCCATCAAGTGTAACACTGGCATACGCCTTTGTTGTGGATTCGGGATTGTCCACCATCTTGTTGATACTTGCGCTGATTTTCATTCGGCATCATCCTTTCCTTTTTCGTTATATCTGCGAAAGCCCGATATCTTCGGACTCATCACATTCTTCTTCCTGCTGTTCGAGCTTCTCAATGGGTACAAGATAAGCCCAGAACTGCTGCATATATTTCTCCACCTGTTCTTCGGTAAGGGAAGTAGAGATCCATTCGCCCTCATCGTTTTGACCATTGCCACAGACAAAAAATGTGCCGTGTACCAGAATCTCTCCAACGAAACGGTTTGGTGCATAGTCGTGGAGAAGAAATTCGTCGTTGCAGTACACGATAGCGTCATCCTTGGGTGTGAAGTAGATCGGCTCAATAGAACCGTCCACCACATTCTGCATCGCATGGATATCGTGACTGATTTCCGCCTCATACGGGACTTTTTCGTTTTCGAGGATGAGGATTCTCATCATATCACTGCGGTCAGCCTTTGATGTGTCAAAGTCCACCATGCGAAAGCCTACAGAATCCACATAAAAACAGCAATGGTTCACATCATCGGTGACTTCAATCACATTGCTGACCGACATAGATTCTGCGATATATCCAAGAGGCTTGTTTTCTCCATTGCAGAGAGCATAGACTTCTTCAAGGGTTCTGCACGGTACTTCGCCGCCGTACACCTGCTTATAGATAGACTCATCGATTCTGCCGTTCTTGGCAAGGGCGGTCTGATAATCACGGAAGGCGAGGTTCTTCTCATCCTTTTCGTGATCAATCTGGAATACTCGGATTTTCATCAGCATTTCTCCCTTCTTGCTTTCTTCATCAGATAGGAGAGCATTTCTCTGCGTTCCTGCGGAGTCAGCTGTTCAGCCATTTCCTGCACAGAGTCATGTTCCTTTCTGCAGTTGTTGCATACCTTTTCTTTTGTCACAACGACGGTATTGCCCTGAATACTGTATCCGATCAAGTCACCTCTGCCGATATTGAGCATACGGCGAATCTGAATCGGAATTGTAGTTCTGCCATTTCTTCCGAGAAAGCGATAAGTCTTATTCATCTGCAAATTCCTCCCCACAATAATCGTTCAGCGGGCATTCAGAGCAGTCGTTATGTGCGGAACACACCCTCATGATTTCTTCCTCCGAGATGCCACAGTCCTTTACTTCATGACGTTCTGCCTGCTGTACTTCCTCAGACGGGAACATCGCAATCTCAAAGCGTCCTGCCTTTGTTTTGATGGCGAGATCTACCTCTGCACCATCTTCAAGAAATACACCGGGGATTTCAATGCAGCCATCGTCATTGACAAATCCCTTGGTATACACAATGTTTGTATCGTTCATTCTATCAAGCCTCCATTCTCATCAAAAAAAGACAGCTGACGTGCCATCTTTGCTCTTTCACTTGTGTCGTAATTGGATATTAACAGCTCGGCGTATTGACAGCCGCCGTCATATCGCTGTGCAAGGTTATTGATTCTGCTGATTTCCTCAATATAGATGCCGGGCTTATCCCACAGCTCACGGATTTCGGGACAGTCGTTGTAGGATACAAGAAACTTTCCCGAAATACCAAGCAAGGTATCTCGCAGTCTGATATGGTCTTTTGTAGTGAAGCCTACATCCTTGTAATAGTTCTCCGTTGCAAAATACGGCGGATCGCAATAGAAAAAGCTCACAGGGCGGTCATACTGCCTGATGAGCTTTTCAAAGTCTTTGTTTTCAATCACAACCTTTTGCAACCTTCTTGCCGCCATATCTATCATCGGAAAGTCAGACCAGATGGAATGTGGCTGACTGCCGAAGCTGTCAAGCCCACTCGCATAGCTGTATCTGACAAGCTGATAGAATTTAGCTGCACGGTCATAATCCCGAAATCTCGGAAAAAGCCCACGCTTATGCAGGCTTGCAATCCACTCGAAGTCCTGACGGGAGTCAAGGACATATCTCAGCTTGTATTTCAGTTTGTTGGGGTTATCTCTCACACAGCGGTACAGGTTTACCAGATTGCTGTTGAAATCGTTGTATACCTCGAAGTCATTTCCGGGAGGCTTATGGAACAGTATCCAGCCTGCACCGCCGAAGACCTCGATATATCTTTCATAGTAGGGAGGAAAGCGAGCCAGCACCGCATCACGCAGTGATTTCTTGCCGCCTACCCATGACATAAAACTGTTCATTCGCTTCCTTTCTGCCGTTTATACCAACAGCAGAAGGAGCGTACAGGCAACAAAAGTCGCTTTGCAAGCAACAGAAAATTTCTGCTGTTGGCAAAACGACCTTTACTTATTTACGGATGACGGGTTCAATGCAGCGGAAGATGACTTTCTTCTTCTCGTGATAGCCTTCGGCTTCGTTAACCGCAATGCACAGGTTCTTGTACTGCTTATGGGAAAGCAGAGCCTTTGTACTACGGAGCATCACGGGAATGCTGCTGTCGGTGAAGGTGTAGTGGGGTTTCGTTTTACTTCTGCTCGTCTGCATAGCCATATTCCTTTCTAAGCTCACGCTTGAGTCTGCGGATTTCTGCCTTTGCCCATGCAAGGGACGCACAGGCACTGCCTACGGCAAGTCCTACAAGGATGCCGAGGAGCATTCCAACGAAAAGATGCATCATGTTGTCACCTCCAGTCCCATTTCTTCTTCCTGCCCATAATCTCCTGCGATGAATTCCTCCATCTGACAGTGTTCACCGAGGAAATTCGGCTCGGATTCCTCATCAAATTCAATGCACTGCTCTCTGCCGAGGTCAATGCATTCCTTCGTGATGACTGTACCACCAAAGTTCACACCCACTCTGCGTTCCAGAGAAATAAAATTCGCACCGTAATCGGAGTGACGAAGCTGATAGCAATGCAGTCCCATGGGAACTGTTTCATCAACATATCTGTTTTCTGTGAACAGTGCTGTCTGTCCTGCAACCTCAATCAGCTCAAAATCCTCATCGGGAAGCTGAATGAACGCTGTGTTGGTTTCATTGAGGAACAGTCCGTATTCCTGCGGATCAACCTCAAGCACCTCTGCGGCAAAGCGGATTCGGTCAAATTCGCTTTCGGGGTAGAATTCATCGGTACGCTCACCGCCGTGATATCTGTGCTGACCGCAATTGTAGCCGATATCCTCATCAGCCCACTGATGCTTGAACTCAATTTCGGGGAACATCTCCGTGAGCTTCTGCAGAATCGGGTGTGGAGCAGACCATGCTGTCTGAAACCACAGGCTGTCGGTCTGGCTGTAATCGAAGCCTTCTTCATAGCCATAGGCACCCCATTTCGTTCCCCACATCGCCCTACGCCAATCGTACCAGTTCTTATCCCCATAAATCTCACGTTCTTTCGGGCCGAGATTGCCTGTATAGATGTCATCGGGCATGGGAATGATTTTCTGAAAATCTACCGTTCCGATGCCAAGCTCATCGTTCTTGATTGCCTCAAGCATTTCGGCAATCTGCTTTCTGTCACCCTCATAGGTGATAATGTTTGTTACATGGTTCGGCATCAGCATCCCTCCCTGAAATATTCTTTCAGCAGTCTGATAATATACTGCTGTCCTTTGCCCGTGACGTAGGTCTGCTGATAGGTTTTCTGCATCCCATGCTGTTCGTACACAGACTCCTTCACAACGAAATATCCTCTGTCAATGAACTGCTGATAGGGAATGTTGTTGCTCATGAGGATCTTTCTGCCCTTGAGCCAGCGGAACAGCGTATTGCGTCCGATGCGGATATTTTCCTCATTGGCGAGCTTTGCCATTCTGCCGATGTCGATGACATTTTCCGTGTCCGCTACCTGATTAGCAAACTGTACCAGCGGTTCATCCCTTCTGATTTTCTCGTTCAGCTGACGGATTGTCATAAGATTCAGTCGGAACAGGTTCTTCACTGCGTCATCCGCAAAAGGAAGATAGCTTTCTACGAACATATCCTCGTTACCCACATAGCCACCGGTTTTACGAATGATGGGGAGGACTTCATCAAAGATCCACTCCTCAAATCTTTCCGCAGCAGGAAGTCGGGAATGTGCAATAAGGCGATACACATCGCCTTCCGGAATGAATTTTACCTCCTGATAACCGCCGTTTGTAAGGAGGCGGTGTTTTACCGCCCCCTTGCAATGTGCCGAAATAGCGTCCTTTGGCACACGATAGCCCAATGCTTTTGCAACATCTGAACCACAGAACATAACCTTTCCGTTGTTGTCCAGCGTTCTCACCGTGCCGAATTCTTCATTGACGAATGTCTGAATCATATTTTCCACGATCTCTCATCTCCTTATCAAATTTCAAAAGATTCCTTGCAAGTGCCTCCACAACATTCACCGTGACAGCATTGCCAGCCTGCTTGTACAGCTGTGCATCGGAAAGTCCTGCGGCTTCTACCTTACGGAACTGCTCAGTTGTAAAGCCCTGCAGTCGCCAGCACTCAATTGGCATGAGTCTGCGGATTCTGCCCTGATGGACGATTCCGTGCCTGTCTACAACTGTCAGCGTAAACATCGGCTCATTGGGTTCTTTCACACGCCTGCCGTTCTGGTAGACTTCCTCCTTAAACGGATTGAGGATGGCTCTCGGTCCATCCTCAATCAAAACGCCTGAGCGTTCTCCCTTATGCTTTCCTGAGCTTACCCCAAGGTCATATCTTGTGTGCAGACACCTTGCATTCTCCGTAATCTGCGGATTTTCATTCAAATCACAGAATACTGCGGAATGTTCACCCTTATGCTTACTTACGCCACTGTCCTGACGTGCAGTAATACATCGGGCTTTTTCTGTGAGAGTAGGCGGATAGTTCATATCTATCAGATACAATCCCGTTTTTCCACCCATACCGCCTGAACCGCTGCACTGTGTGACTGCAAATCCATCGGGATCATACACACGCTGTCCCTGTGAACCGCCGATCAGCTGTTTAACTTTCCGGCTATTTTCCTCGTCGCAGTTTCCGAAAGCCAGTATTTTTCCGGAACAATCGACTCCAAGACATCCTGCAAGGTACACTCGTTTTCTCGACTGCGGGACGCCGAAGCCGGCGCTGTCATGCACAAGCCATTCCACGCAATACCCCAACTTTGAAAGCGT
>JAFWWU010000074.1 GCA_017523285.1 Ruminococcus sp. | reverse complement strand
CCTTCAGCTGATAAAGCGAATATGTTCAAACTCTATGACGTGCTGATACAGGCATCGCTCTTTTCAAATATCGGCATAGGTCGTGATGAGCTTATCAAGCATATGGGCTTATCCGAAAACACAGTAAGAAACAGACTTAAACTTATTCCCGATATAATGCTCATTGAGAACAGGCAGAAAGGCAAGAAATACTATCTGCTCAACCTTGAAGAAGCAGATACGCTTTTTGAATAATAATTAAGTCCCTGCAATGGCTGATACTCTTATCGGAGAATCAATAACCAACCGAATAGGACACGAACCCCGTACAGAGTTACAAAACTCTGCACGGGGTTCAACCGTATAAGAATTCATCACATTTTATTCATCCGATATCCAATGCCAATATGCGTTTGAATATACTGCTGCTTCTGAGATTGTCCCTCAAGCTTTTTCCGTAGTGTTGCCATAAATACTCTCAATGATCCGATTTCGTTTTCATAAGAGCTGCCCCATATCTCATGGGTAATGTAGGTATGTGTCAGAACCTTTCCGACGTTTTTGGCAAGCAGACAAAGGATTTTGTATTCGATCGGAGTCAGGTGGATTTCCTCCTGATGCATTGTGACGCTTCCGGCTGCGTAGTCAATTGTCAGATCGCCGTTCACAAAAACGGAGGATGTTTTCTGCATTCCCAGAATCCGCCGTTGGGTAACTCTGATTCTGGCAAGAAGCTCGTCAACAGAAAACGGCTTTGTCAAATAATCATCCGCACCGGAATCAAGTGCCTCGATCTTATCGGTATCCTCACTACGGGCACTGATTACAATGATGGGGACATCCGACCATGTTCTGATTTTTCTTATGATCTCGACCCCGTCCATATCCGGAAGTCCGAGATCCAGAAGAATAATATCAGGGTTGTGGGATGCTGCTTCCATTACGGCAGTTTTGCCGTTGGGGGCAGTCAGGTATCTGTAGTTGTTGGTATCAAGTGTAGTTACGATCAGATTTCTGACTGCACTATCGTCCTCTACTACCAAAATTCTGGAATGATTCATGCAGCTTCACCTCCTCAGCAGGTACTGTAAAGCGGAACACAGCCCCGCTTGGTTGATTATCATATACTTCGATTTTTCCGCCATGAGAGTGAATGATGGATTTGCACAGAGAAAGCCCCAGCCCCATACTCCGGCGGCTGTCGGCAATTTTTGTCGCTGCGGTATAGAACATATCAAAGATTTTTTGTTTGTCTTCATCAGGAATGCCGCCGCCCTGATCGGCAATTTCAATCACGATCCAGTGATTGTCTTCATAGAAATGAATATGAATCGGCGAATTTTCCGGTGTGTATTTGATTGCATTATCGAGTATATTGAATATAACCTGTACAATCAGCTTTGCATCCATGCGTGCAAGCAGAATCTCATCGGATGATGCAATGTCGATACGCTGTCTGTGATTTTTGGGAACTCTTAAAACAGCTTCCTGTATGACATCTTCTATCAGCTCAGAATTCATATTGAGTTTCATCGTACCATCTTCAATTCTTGTGACAGAAAGAATATTCTCTACAAGTGCGATCAGCCATAAGGAATCTTCATGAATATCCCGATACAGATTGAAACGTGCTTCCTTTTCGATAACATCTCCGCTTGACATCAAAATATCTGCATTTCCCGAAATCGAAGTCAGTGGGGTTCTCAAATCATGGGAAATAGAACGCAGAAGATTCGCACGGAGCTGCTCATTTTTTGCAAGTACCGCTGCATTTTCTTTTTCTGCGATATTATGAAGATTCTCAATAGCAAGAGCGCATTCACCGATGATAGAAAGGATAATGCTGTTTTCAAAGCTGTCAGAAAGCATATCCTCATAGGAAATACCGACAATTCCATAAACATTTTCATTGACATTAACTGTAAGATACTGATATTTCGCCTGTGAGAAATGTGTTGTTCCTGCACCGGCTTTGCAGCGATTTCGTAAAGCATAATCTACTGCTGATTTTTCTGAATCTTCCAATCCAATGCAGCTGGTTTTTTGACCATTTGCTGAAATACTAAACGAGTCAGAAAAAATAATGTTCTCCAATAACACAAACAAGACATCACGCTCCAGAAGCTTTGCAAGCTGTCGGGAGGCAGTTTCTGCTGCATCCTGTTCTGTTGTGGCTTTTTGTAAGAGCTTGTTTGTTTCAAACAGTAGTTCCGTTCTTGATGCAGTCTGCGCAGACTGTCTGGCAGAATTCTGGATTTTCAGAGCAAGACTGCCCGTAATAAAAGCAGCGATGAACATTACGAGAAAGGTGATCAGATAGGTCGAATCCTGAATTCGGAATGTATATTTTGGTGCTGTAAAGAAGAAATTAAACAGAAAGACGTTGACAACGGAAGAGACGATGCTATACAGTCTGCTTGAAGTCCATACTGCGATGACCAGAACGCTCAGAATATATAGTGTAATGATGTTGGCTTCGTGAATCCCCAGATTCGCAAAGATAAATCCGGCAGCTGTTGATAGTGCAACAACGAACGCAGTTTTAAGAAATCCCGATATGTTCTGCATAGCCCCTCCTTATCTGATATTCTATACTATTATACACTATTTTTTACGTTTTTTCAAGGTGCGTCTTCGTCTTGACGGCACACGCTTCGCTCTGCGTACTTCCATCATGAATTCATCCACTTTTCCCATCAGGAAATATCCATAGATCGCTGCTGCAAGGAGTGCCAGGCTTAAAAGGAGATCTTTCATAGGGTTTCACATTCTTTCCGATTGGATATTACTTCAGATATGAAAGCATTTCTGAATATTGGAGTATTCTCCGAGTACAAGCATGGTATTAGTTGCGTCCAGAATTGTATCGGGGGAAATATCAGGATAGAGCTTACCGTTTCTCTTTAATGCCATAATATTGATATTATATCGTTTGCGTATATCAATCTTACCAACGGTTTTTCCTATCCATGTTTTTGGTATAGTTACTTCGAAAATAGCAAAATCTCCATCAAGTTCAATGTAGTCAAGAATATGGTCTGAAGTATAACGAATAGCCGTCCATGAGGCAAGCTGTTTTTCGGGATAAACCACCTCATCTGCACCGTTTCTTAATAAGAATTTTGCATGTACATCCCTGGCTGCTCTTGCAACAACTTTCTGTGCTCCAAGTTCTTCCAGCAATGATGTTGTTTCCAGTGAGCTTTGAAAATTGTCTCCGATCGCAACAATGCAGATGTCAAAGTTTCTCACGCCGATGGACTGCAGAAACTCTCGCTTTGTACAATCGCCGATCTGTGCACTTGTAACATAATCAATGACAGCAGAAACACGTTCCTCATTTTTGTCTATCGCCATGACCTCATGATTCATCTCATTAAGCTTATAGGCGATGTGACGTCCAAATCGTCCCAATCCAATTAACAATACTGATTTCATATTCATACTCCCTTCGGTTA
The DNA here is from genome assembly GCA_017523285.1 of Ruminococcus sp. Lineage (GTDB taxonomy): Bacteria > Bacillota > Clostridia > Oscillospirales > Ruminococcaceae > Ruminococcus. The sequence goes on along the minus strand of JAFWWU010000074.1, from coordinate 536 downwards.
ACCGATACTAATTTTATCAAGCGGCAGTTTTGAAAAGCTCTTTTTCGGATGCATATAGGCTGCATAGATAAAAGTCAGCCCTCCGACTCTTCCAAAGAACATCAGAAGCATCAGAATGATTTTTGATGCAATACTGAGCTGCGGCGTGATTCCTGTTGTCAGACCAACTGTACCAATTGCAGAAGCTGCTTCAAACATACAGTCGGTCAGCGGAAGATTTTCAATCCGGCTGATGGCAATACCACTCGTCAGAAACAGCGAAAGGTAGAGCATCAGGATCGCAGCGGCTCTGTGCAGGGTGTCAGATTCAATGCGTCTTCCGAAGAAATTGGTATCCTCCCGCCGTTTGAATACAGAAACAGCAGATGAAACAAGTACCGCCAGCGTATTGGTTTTCATACCACCGGCAGTTGAACCTGAAGAACCACCGATGAGCATTAGGATGATGATGACGCACAGACTGCTCTGGTACATATCACTGAAATTGACTGTATTGAATCCCGCTGTTCGTGGTGTGACCGCCTGAAACGCAGAGG
>JAFWWU010000073.1 GCA_017523285.1 Ruminococcus sp. | reverse complement strand
TTATTGACTGATTGTTAATTAGAACTTCCTCTCTTTTTTTTAAAGCATCAATAAGTAACTCTAACTCATCTTTTTTTGACATACTTTTTTCCTTTCAAATTGATAACTTGCAACTATAGGCTTTGTGCTTACTAATAAGAATTTATATCATAACCGCCTTCTATCATTTTTTCCTTCCGTATTCTAAGTCCTTCTTGTGTTTGTTCACTAAAACTCTTACCATTTAACCAATCGCGGAATGTTAAACCATTAGTAAAATCGTGTTTTTGACTATAAAACCTGCTTATTTCTTTATGAACATCATTTGGTGTCATTTTTACATTTGCAACAGTGTTAATATCATTTATATCAAACCCACTTCTTGTTGTTTTTGATTGACACTGTTCTACAATATGATGCCATTGATGGTTATTATCTGCATTTCCAAGATATTTCTTCAAAGCCCTAAAACTATTAAATTTTGTTGCTTTTATAACTTCATCTGAAGTTATTCCTGCTTCTTCAAATATGTTTATCAATTTAGCGTAATCAGCTTTTGTAAACTCTCCACCATTTTTTATGGAAGCAACAATATTATCCAATGTGCTTTCAGGAAGCAATTTGGCTAATTTGGACATTAAATCGATAGATTCAGGTAACATATTTGTTACTCTTATTATTGCTTCAAGAACTTTTGGCGCATCATCACTATATTTCGAAATAAATCTTACTATGTTTGTGTAAATTAATAGTTAATTAGCGCAATAATCTTGGTGCAACAACTCCGTTAACTTGAATCAAATCTTTCCTTGAATACGCAAGAAAAAGCTTACTGTTTTTTGGATAATGCATGATATCTCTCTTGGCTATATAATAGGTATTACCATTGCTTTCAATTTGAATAACCGCAAGATTTCCGATTGACAAATTATTATTAACGATTCTGCATTCTATGCAACTATGATTTGGTAGTTTTGCGGATATAATTCTGCAATCAAATAATAATATTTTACATTCATATACATTTCCAATTGTCATAAATGCAAAATCATCTTGACAATCATAACGAACATCTGAATCGTCAAAGCAATATTCCTCTTCGCCGGTTTCACAATTTTGTAGTTTAACATATCTTGTGATTTCACTTTCTGAGATAGATAATAATTTATACACGCAACCATCTCCTATCAAATTGGATAACATGAAACGATAAAGCCATTATCTCCATATGCCAACAGATATTTTTTTGCCATTTACTATTTTAATTATAGCATGCAAGTCATTATCTGTCTCTTTTCTTTGGCTCATTTTTATTCTAGCACTAATTCTCCGATTTTACAGCATAAAAATCCAGTATCCGAATCATAGATATCAATTTCACTTATTCCAACTAAACTTTCATCATCGGCATTAACGTTAAGAACAAAAAAGACTATATTATATGTGTCGTTTGATGTTTTTGCCTCATTAATATAAACCGTTATTTGCTGGCGTGTTAACACTCCTTTTGAGTAAGTTTCTCCAGAATTGCACGATATATCTTCATATGAATCAATATCTGAAGTTATAATATCAAAAAGTTTATCAATTTCTTCGTCCAAAGTTTCTGATTCTTGACTTTTCTTACAAAACATTTTTTTAATTTTATTAGTGTCTTGTATTTTTATGTTTTCTATCAATTGATTAGTTAGTGATTCTGCCACTTCACTATCCGTTGGAGCTGAACAATATGCCAAACTAAACAGTAAAATAAAAGCAATAATTGAACCAGCAATGATAATTATTCTTTTTTTCATTTTATTTCCTCTTAATAAATAATAATATCACCTACACTACAACTATCTACTATATATCCTTTATCATCCCTAATATTAACAGTAAACAGATTTATACCCTTACTTTTAGGATGCTCCTTACTTATCCTTTGATGATAATATCCAATTTCATATACTATGTTTTCTGTTGTGACTACATTATTGAAAACAACGGTAAGATGTGAATCGTTAATTTGACCTTCCTTGTTAATTGACATGGCTTCACCTGTAAATGATATTTCGTTATAATTTTGAATATCTCCATTGATAAACTCATAAAAACTTTCCCATTCACTTTGAAGATTATGAGTATTTTTTATATCATCAGAAAAGTATTCAATAAGTTCATCTGTATTCTTATTTTTTATGTATTCAAAAATAATAACAGCTTCATCTTTTGCAAGTTTTTTCAGATTATGTTTTTCATAATAATCTTTGTTTTTTGAATTTGTATTGCTACATCCACAAAACGAAAATAATAATAAAAAAACAATAACACAAGTAATCTTTTTCATTTTATTTCCTTTTTTTATCAGCTATTTTATGTATCATAACAGCGGCAATTCCTGTTGCGGCAACTGCAGCAGCCTTTTTTATATCCGATTTATTAATAGGTGCGTTTTTTTCTTTTTTAACAAGAGGAATCAGCCTATATTTTTCAGTATTATCTGTATAAACAGCAATGCTGTCTAAAGAAATATTACCGCTTATTGCTGTGATAATAAGCTCATGACTTCCTTTTTCTATATCGGTATATTTATAAAGCTCGCTGTATTCTTCTGCGTTATCAACAGAAATACTATCGTTGATTGTTTCTCCGTCAATTTCAACAGAGATCACAGCATTTTCAGCCTTGCCGTATAGTGCAAATCCTATACCGTTAAAATGCAGCTTATATTTTTTCAGCTTTGCTTTTTTATCATTATAGGCCTTGACGTTAAAATTATCTCCATTGAGATTTCCCATGCCGTTTATTGTGTATGAGCCACCGCCAACTGAAAAATGCTCAAAACTTTTAAAAAATTCCATATTTTTTTACTCCGAATCTTTATTATCCAAAGGCTTTGCTATTAAAAACTTGATCTTCTTCCCCTCTTCTGTGAACATCCTCTCATGTTCAGTAACTATATTTTCATAAGGACTTTCTGAATGAAGATCCCATGTTTTATATAATATTTCGTAGCCTGCTTCTTCAAAATACTCAAATGATTCCTCAAAAAGCTCGTCATCATCGGTTTTGAACCAAAGCTCACCACATAGGAATTTCTTATAGCTTGATAGCTGTCTTGTATGTGTAAGACGTCTTTTTTTATGCTTTTTCTTAGGCCATGGATTGCAGAAATTTATGTAAATTCTGTCTACCCTATCCCCCTCACCCCATGAGGTTTCAATGTTTTCAATATTTTGTATTGCAATTCTTACATTATCGGGAGTTCGTTCTGCTTCAGCGTAGGCTTTTTCTAGATTACGCTTAGCAAGACCGAGCATTTCATTTTTGATATCCATTGCCACAAAATTGATTTCGGGATGTAAAATAGCTATCTGAGAGATAAATCCGCCTTTACCGCATCCAAGCTCAAGATATAGTGGTTTTGTATTATCGGAAAATACAGTATTCCATTTTCCTTTATTTTCACTTGGAACATGTACACAGAATTCGCAAGCATCCAGTTCAGGTTTAGCCCATGGTTTATGTCTGATTCTCATATTATTAACTCCATTCATTTTTTTACTTTTACTTATTATAGCATATTTTTTTGTTTTTTGCACTATTTTTTTATATTTTTCGATTATTTTTGCTTGAATTACTGTATCCTACAAACGTTATAAACATCATAAATACAAGCATTATCGAAGAAAATGTTGTATTATTACTTATTTCATAATTTACCCCTGCCGAAACTGATACAGCAGTTTTATCTGTTATAATAATTCTGCAAAGTATTGTTGCGATTACATTGCTTAATATCCCTGCAATGATTCTTGTTATTACAAATTTTTTGATACTGAATTTCTGCCCTACAATTGTATAAATCTGCATAATTACGCATATTCCGCCAAAAGAGATTAATCCGCTTATTATAGGTAAAAAAGTATATGAATATATATTTAATTGAGCAATTGCACTTATATCGAGAATTGAAGATATAATCCCACCTATAAACTCGTTATTTATGAAATTTTTATATATTCTCTCTGATTTAATTAATGCTGAAAAAACTGAAAAAATAATAATCATTGAACATAATGAAAGAAGTGAGCGTGATACCTTTGAAACACTTTCTGAAAAATCTGAAATATTTATATTAAAAATTCGCTTGCTCCTTAATTCATTGTTTTTTAACTCAGATGAATAAATAATACGCATAATTACTGCAAGAATTATATTTGCCGAAACAGTTGAAATGATGACTATATTTGCTGCAGCATCTTTGTAAAATGAGGCTGATAATATCCCGAATATAAATGCAGGACCTGCACCATAACAGACACATAAATATATTTCAGCTTGTATTTTTGAAATTTTGTTATTTTCATAATAATCAGTAAGAAGTCTTGCACCTATGGGATATCCCATAAACATACTCATTATGTAGACTAAGAATATTTCCCCATTCATACCGAAAATAAATTTTGATATCTTATTGAAGAGCGATGAAATTTTGCAGAGTAATGAGCTTTTTATCAAAATATCAGAAACAACCATCATAAAGAATAATGAAGGTATAACTATATTTATACATCGTGCAATCCCTTCACTTACTGCATTATTAATCAGAGAAGTAGCAGTAAAAGCTTTGTAAATAAGATACAATATGAGAAATATTTTTATTACATTATTTTTTTTCATATTCTCCCCCTGATATTACATATTATTATACTGTGATTTCATTATATTTGAATTACTATAAATTACTATGTCAGGCGGTAAATATTTATGTTTAAAAAGATTAAAGAGAAAGGCTCTGATATTCTTTATATGAATCCTACTTTTCATATTATAAGCAATAAAGAAATACATATAGAAAACTGTAAACGAATTGAAGAATATAATGATGTATATATGCGTTTTAAATCAAATGGGCTTTATATTCAAATCAAAGGAAATAATCTTAAAGCATATAATTTCAGGACTAACGGACTGATTATAAAAGGAAAAATCGAAAACATTGAATTTCTTGAAAAAAGGTGATTAAGTGGTAAATGGCTTTAAAGGTTATCTTAGGTTTAATGCTGAAGGTAACAACTTATATAAATTCATTAATTCTATACATAAAAACAGGATATACTGCTTTAATCAGTATTGCAGTAATAACATCTTTTACGGAGAAATCTATAAGCGTGATAAAGAATCAATTATAGATCTGGCAGAAAAATATGATATAAACATAGAGTTTTCAGAAATTAAAACAGTAAGCAGTTGCCTTAGAAAATACAAATTCAGATATGGCGCAGTTATTGGTGCTGTTATTTCTATTATAATATGCTTTTATTTTTCAAATACAGTTATGAATATTGAAATTACAGGAAATAGTAAAGTTGAAGACGGCGTTATTCTTTCTGTATTGGAAGAATGCGGACTTAAAAAAGGTACTTTTCTGAATAATATTGATTACGGAAAGTGTGAGCGAGAACTCAGAATATGTATTAAGGATATTTCATGGACTGCTATACGTCATACAGGAAACAGAATTGTTGTGGATATAAGAGAAATTACAGATATCCCTGATATGAATAATACACGTCTGCCTTGCAATATCATAGCTGATAAAACTGCACAGATAACATCAACATCTGTTTTTAATGGTCAACTTATGAGAATTGTAGGAGATTATGTCAGAAAAGGCGATGTGCTTGTAAGCGGAGTATATGATGATGCTCATGGGCATACTATCAAGTCACATTCAATGGCAGAAATCATAGGAATATATGAAGAAAAAGTCTCATTTATACAGCCGCTGAAGGAAACTGTTTCAAAAGATGGTAAGAATAGAAACGAAAATTATCTAAACCTTTTTAATCTGAACATTCCGTTATATATAGGCAAGAATAAATTTGACAGCTATTCAATTAATACACAAATAAATGAATATAGTTTATTTAAACGAAAGCTTCCGATTAGTATTACAAAAAATACTATAACCGAACAAATATATACCGAAAAGGATTATACAGATGAAGAAGCAAAGAAATTGATTGACGAAAAAATATTTATATATGAAAAGAATTTTCTTGAAAATAAAAAAATTCTGAACAGAGATATAAAACATTATGTAGATAATAATGAACTTCATACAGATGTTATTTATTCTATTGAAGCTGATATTGGCATAAAAAGTGATATTTTCATAAAATAGTATAAGCGGACCCTGATTATCAAGGTCCGCCAAATTTCAGCTATAATTAGCAGCCACAGCCGCATGAACCGCAATTATTTTCGCAACCGCAACTATGATTTGAATTACCGTTACCACAGCAGCAGAAAAGAATTACAAAGAGAATTATTAAGAGAATAATCCACCAGCAGCCATTACCTTCAGTCATACATCCACAATTCATATAAAACACTCCTTAAATAAAAATGTATTTGATTCGAAATCTTTTTGACTTCGTTTCATATTACATAATATGACAGAATGAAAAATGTGTTACAATTTTTTCCGACATTTACTATTCGACTGTTATCGCATAAAAATTATGGCATACTATATATGAAGATAAAAAGAAAGGAAAATCAATATGATAAACTCAGAACGCTATACAAGAAAATCAATGAGGGTTGCAGATTCCGCTGTCAGAATCGCTTCCGAAATGGGACATACTTATGTGGGAAGTGAGCATATACTTCTTGCAATATTAAATAATGATGATTCAATGGCTTCACAATTTCTTAAAGATGCAGGTGATTCATTTGATGACATATATAAAGAAGTTATATTCAATGATGAAAGAGGTATCCCCTCTCGCCTTAATTTCCGCTGCTTTACAACTGCATTGAAAAAAATACTTGAAAATGCATGTGGAATTGCTTGTGCTGATAATAAACGACAGGTAACTCCTGAGCATATTCTGATAAGCATATTAAAGGATTCGTCATGCAGTGCGTCAATGCTGCTTAAAAAGACATGCGTTGATATTTATATGCTTTCACGTTCAATAGAAGATGAAACATCAATTGATATAACTGATGATATTGTTATGTCTGTACAGCCTAAGCCTTCACAGCTTCCTCACCTTTTTAAATATGGGAAAAACATTACCGATACAACTATTCTTAAAAAAAATGACGCATTAATCGGCAGAGATAAAGAGATAGAACGTGTTTTGCAGATTCTATCAAGAAGAACAAAGAATAATCCTTGCCTTATCGGTGAAGCCGGAGTTGGTAAAACAGCAATTGTTGAAGGAGTTGCAAGACTTTTTGTAAGAAATCTTGTTCCTGAAACTCTTAAGAATAAGTTTATATTTTCACTTGATTTTACAGCGTTACTCTCAGGTGCTAAATACAGAGGAGATTTTGAAGAAAGAATAAAAGCGTGTATAGATGAAGCAGTTTCAGCAGGAAATATCATTCTCTTTATTGATGAAATTCATACAATTGTAGGTGCAGGCGCGGCAGAGGGTGCTATTGATGCTGCAAATATTATGAAGCCTCAGCTTGCAAGAGGACAGCTTCAGGTTATAGGTGCAACTACATTTGAAGAATACAGAAAAAGTATTGAAAAAGACTCAGCGCTTGAAAGACGCTTTCAGTCAATACCCGTATATGAACCTACTTGCGATGAATGTATAGAAATCATCAAGGGAATTAAAAATGGATACGAAACCTATCATAATGTAAAAATATCGGATGAAATAATCTCTTTAACGGTTAAAATGGCACAGCGATATATAAATGACAGATTCTTACCTGATAAAGCAATTGATATATTGGATGAAGCATGTGCAAGAAACAGAATTGCATTAAACTCAACTGTTATAAAGAATGACACTGATATAATTAAATTAAAAAGCGGCAAACTTACTCATGACGATGTAAACGATATAATAAAAAATGATGGGAATAAGGATATATCTGTTACCCAAGAAGATATAATGTACGTTGTATCACTTCGCACAGGAATTTCCTTAAACAAATTATCGATTGAAGAAACAGAAAAATTAACACTTCTTGAAAAAAAACTAGAAGAACAAATTATCGGTCATAAAGAAGCTGTTTCTAAGCTTTCGAAAAGTATATTCAGAGCAAAAGCAGGATTTCGTGACAGTCGAAAGCCACTCAGTTCATTTTTATTTGTCGGTCCGACGGGGGTTGGAAAAACAGAAATTGCAAAATGTCTTGCCGAACTTCTTTTTGACAATTCGGATAGCATTATAAGGCTTGATATGTCCGAATATATGGAAAAACATTCAGTTTCGAAAATTATCGGTGCGCCTCCCGGATACGCTGGCTATGATGAAGGTGGCAGTGTATGTGAAAAAATCAGGCGTAAACCATATTCGATAATCCTCTTTGATGAAGTAGAAAAGGCACATAATGAGGTTATAAATATTCTATTGCAGATTCTTGATGAAGGAATGCTTACTGATTCATCTCTGCGTAAAGTAAGCTTCAAAAACTGTATTATTATTATGACTTCAAATGCAGGTTCATCATTGACAAGTGGTAAAACTGCACCCGGATTTACAGAAAATAATAATTCAGCAAATGAAAAAGTTATAAAAAAAGCATTAACAGATACGTTTTCCCCAGAGCTTATTAATAGAATTGATGATATTATTGTTTTTTCAGGATTTGAAAAAGAAGATTTAATAAAAATAAGCTGGAAATTCCTTGAAAATCTGAAATATCGTCTGAATGAAATAGGTATAGATATAAGCTTTTCAGAAGAAGTTGCAAAATATATCGCCGATACAAGAGAAACTGAGAAATATGGTGCAAGACCAATTAAAAGAAGGGTTACCGATCTGATCGAAAATGAACTTGCTTCAATGATTATTACAAAAGAAATCAGATGCGGAGACAGTATTCAGACTGAATTTGTTGATGGAAAAATAAGATTTTCTTTGAAATTGGTAGTTTAATAGTTTTGAATAAAAATCCACCGCAAATTATATATAAGCGGTGGATTCTTTATTATATATCAAATTACATTTCATATTTAGGCTCACAAGTCAGATTAACGCCAAGACGCTTGAAAATTCTTTCATCAACAGCTGAAAGTATAACAGTTGAATGAACTTCACAGCCCCTGAGTTTTGATATCTGGTCCATAGCAAGCTTTGCATTATTATCGGTTGCAGCACAGATTGAAAGAGCAAGCAATGTTTCATCTGTATGTAATCTTGGATTATTATTACCGAGATGCTGGACTTTTAAATTCTGAATAGGTTCAATTACATTTGGTGACATGAGAAGTACTTCATCTTCAATCCCTGCAAAATGTTTTAAAGCATTGAGTAAAAGTGCAGATGAAGCTCCGAGAAGATTTGATGTCTTTCCTGTAATAATTGTACCGTCTGAAAGCTCCATTGCTGCGGCAGGCTCGCCTGTTGAAATCTCCTTTGCAAGTGCTTCTGCAACGACTTTTCGGTCATCGGCAGTAACGTTTGCTTGTTTCATAAGGAGTTCAAGCTTATATAATTCGTCCTCTGAAATAAGACCCTTTCTATGCTCACACATAGCTGAATAATAACGTCTGATAATTTCATCCTTTGCAGCCTTACAAACTATTTCATCATCAATTATACAGTTGCCAGCCATATTAACGCCCATATCAGTTGGAGATTTATAAGGTGATTCACCGAGAATTTTCTCAAACATGGCACTGAGAACAGGAAAAATTTCCACATCACGATTATAATTTACAGTTGTTTCACCGTATGCTTCAAGATGAAATGGGTCAATCATATTTACATCATTCAGATCAGATGTAGCGGCTTCATAAGCAAGGTTTACAGGGTGGCGAAGCGGAATATTCCAAATAGGGAATGTTTCGAATTTTGCATATCCTGCATTTGTTCCGTTCTTATGTTCATGATAAAGCTGTGAAAGGCATGTAGCCATTTTGCCGCTTCCCGGGCCTGGAGCAGTAACAATTACAAGTTTGCGTGATGTTTCAATATATTCGTTTTTGCCGTATCCCTCATCACTGATTATATGAGAGAGATTTGAAGGATAGCCTTTAATACTATAATGATGATAAACTTTTATTCCGAGCTCTTCTATTCTGTTTTTGAACGCATCAACAGTAGGCTGACTGTCATATCTTGTCAGGACAACACTACTTACATAAAGCCCGATTTTATTAAAAAGTCCAAGCAGGCGGATAACATCAGCATCATATGTAATGCCGAGATCAGCTCTGAGTTTATTTTTTTCTATATCATCAGAATTAATTACAATTACAACTTCTGCTTCGTCTTTTAACTGGAGAAGCATCTGAAGCTTACTGTCAGGCTTAAAACCAGGGAGCACTCGTGAAGCGTGGAAATCATCAAAAAGCTTTCCGCCAAATTCAAGATATAATTTTCCTCCGAACTGAGAAATACGCTTTCTGATATGCTCTGATTGTGTTTTCAGATATTTTTCATTATCAAATCCGATTTTATTTTCTATATTCATATAAAGTTTTCCTCCTGACACTCATATTAATATTATATACCAGATTTGATTAAAATGCAAGTATTGTTTTTGAAATATTTACTTGTTTTATAACACAAAAATATATAAAAACTCCCGAAGCAATAATGCATCGGGAGTTTTGGCGGAAAGAGAGGGATTCGAACCCTCGATGCGCTATTAACGCATACACGAGTTCCAGTCGTGCGCCTTAGACCAGCTCAGCCATCTTTCCATATATATGGTGCGAGTGATGGGACTTGAACCCATACGCCTTGCGACACACGCCCCTCAAACGTGCCTGTCTGCCTATTCCAGCACACTCGCATTACTAATAAATTATATCATAAATTCTATTTATTGTCAATAGCAGTATTGATAAATAATTGTTTTTACCAATAAAACAACGCTCTATTATGAATAAATAGAGCGTTATATGTACTTTATTAAATTATTGCATCTGTTGCAATTCCACTCTTCATGCTTGCATTACAATCAAGATAACGCTGATTTCGACTGCCTCTGAATTTAATCTGCCAGTCTTTTTCCTCTTCAATAAACTCGCCATCAATGAGAATATCAGTTACATCAAGCAATTTACCATACGAATTGATATTTCTGTTTTCAAACAAATACTCAAATGTATATCCTGTGTAAGTGATAATATTAAGTCCAAGCTTTTTTATTTCATTCCCAAGCACAGCAAGAGCTTCTGCTTGACAAAACGGTTCTCCGCCGCTGAACGTTACCCCATCAAGCAGCGGATTTGATTTAATTTTATCAAGAAGCTGAGAAATGTCACAGATACTTCCACCATTAAAATCATGGGTCTGTGGATTATGGCATCCCCTGCATTGATGCGGACAGCCCTGAACAAATATTGTAAATCTTATTCCGGGACCATCTACAATTGAATCGTTTGCAGTACCTGCAATTCTGATATTCATTAAATCACCTTATATATTGTGTTTTATTCTATCGTTTACTTCAGAACGTTTTGCATTATTGAATCTGTCAATTGTACCTACAAGATAACCTGTGATACGTCTGATACGGTCAAATGCAATATTATCAGAATTCTCCTTACGTCCACACATCGGGCAGCATTCACCTATTATACCTGTGTATCCGCATACAGGATCTCTGTCAACAGGATGGTTAATTGAACCGTACCCAATTCCTGATTCCTTCATATAACGTACAACCTTTTCAAATGCACCGAGGTTTTCCATCGGATCACCATCAAGTTCAATATAGCTGATGTGACCTGCATTTGTAAGTGCGTGATAAGGAGCTTCAATTTTAATCTTTTCGAATGCGCTGATAGGATAATAAACAGGAACGTGGAAAGAGTTAGTATAATAATCTCTGTCTGTTACACCCTTGATTATACCGTATTTTTTAGCATCCATACGAACAAATCTGCCTGAAAGCCCTTCAGCCGGAGTTGCAAGAAGTGAAAAATTAAGTCCTGTTCTCTTTGATTCTTCATCAAGTCTGTTACGCATTGCTGTTATAATTTCAAGACCAAGTTCTCTTGCTTCTTCATCTTCACCATGATGTTTGCCTATGAGAGCTTTAAGTGTTTCGGCAAGTCCTATAAAGCCAACAGATAATGTGCCATGCTTTAAGATTTCGCCTACATAATCATCAGGTCCGAGATTATCGGAATCAATCCATACACCTTGTCCCATAAGGAATGGGAAGTTTCTTGCTTTTTTCTGTGCCTGAATCTTAAATCTATGCATAAGCTGTTCGATAGTAAGATCCATCATCTCGTCAAGCATATCGAAGAATGCACCGACATTATGATCAGCCTTGATAGCAAGTCGTGGAAGATTTATCGAAGTAAAACTTAAGTTACCTCTGCCTGTAACTATCTCTCTGTCAGGGTCGTATGTGTTGCCGATAACTCTTGTACGACAGCCCATGTATGCAACCTCTGAATTATAATCGCCTTCTTTATAATACTGGAGATTATATGGTGCATCGATAAATGAGAAATTAGGGAACAAGCGCTTTGCAGAAACTCTGCATGCAAGCTTGAATAAATCGTAGTTTATGTCTTCAGGGTTATAGTTTATACCCTCTTTGATTTTGAAAATATGAATCGGGAATATCGGAGTTTCTCCATTCCCGAGTCCCCTTTCCTGTGCAAGAAGAACGTTTTTGATAACCATACGTCCTTCAGGAGAAGTATCTGTACCATAGTTAATTGAACTAAATGGAGTCTGTGCGCCTGCACGACTGTTCATTGTATTAAGGTTATGGATAAGTGCTTCCATAGCCTGATATGTTGCTCTGTCAGTTTCCTTTTCAGCATATTCAATTGCAAATTTCTGTACTTTATCAGCAATCTGTTCATCAACAATTTCAGTAAGAAGTGCCTTTTCCTGCTTGAGATAAGCTTCATTATTCTGTAATGAAGGAACAAGTGATGCAAATTCTTTTATTTTTGCGGCAATTTCTTTTGCCTTTACATCAGAATCTTCTACTCCACCCAATAAATCAAGCGCTCTTGCTATATTCTGAACGTATCTGTGCGCGTATGTCTTTTTTACGCCCTCGGCCATTGAATAATCGAAATTTGGTACACTCTGTCCGCCATGCTGGTCGTTCTGGTTTGACTGAATAGCAATACAAGCAAGTGCAGAATAGCTTGCTATATCATTTGGCTCTCTTAAAAAGCCGTGACCTGTGGAAAAACCGCCATGGAAAAGTTTTAAAAGGTCAATCTGACAGCAAGTTGTAGTAAGTGTAAGAAAATCGAGATCGTGAATATGAATATCGCCCTTTTTATGCGCTTTGGCATGACGTTCTTCAAGGACATACATTTCATAGAATTCCTTTGCAGATACAGAGCCATATTTGAGCATAGTACCCATAGCTGTATCGCCGTCAATATTCGCATTTTCACGCTTTATATCACTATCTTTTGCAGGATTAAAGGTAAGCTCGTTAAGAACCTTCATGAGATTTGTTTTCATCTCTCTTGAACGAGTTCTTTCATATCTGTAAAGGATATAAGCCTTAGCAGTTTTTGCATGTCCTTTTTCAATAAGCACCTTTTCTACGATATCCTGTATTTCTTCAACAGTCGGTATCTTATTGCCGAGTTTTTGCTCATAAAGCTCACAGGTGGTTACAGCAATATCCATAGCTTCATTAAAATCACTGCCTCCGCATGACTGAGCAGCTTTAAAAATTGCATTGGCTATTTTTTCTATATTGAAAGGAACTTTTCTTCCGTCTCTTTTTATAATATGGATAATCACAATAATAACCTCCTGATTATTTTTCTGTATTAATAATACCTATATAATTATAGAACATTTATTAATTAAAGTCAATGATTTTTTAAATTATAAAATTTTTTTAGCATTTTATACAATAATAGAATATGCAAATTTTAAAGGCAACGCTGTTACAGCATTGCCTTTTGTTGTTTGATTTCAATGATTATTTATCAAGAATCTGAGCATTTGCAACTTCAGCAAATTCACCTGTTGCTCTTGCTTCTACAATTGTAAGTGCATTCTTATCATATTCAAATTCAAAGAACATAGCACAAAGGCCAGGATTATTCTTTATGTTAAATTTAACAACAACTGTATCGCCCTGTTTTCCTGATGCACTGTCTGTGTAAACAGTAAACTTACCGCCATCATTTATCTGCTGTTCCTCTTTATCCTGTGAAACGTATACATAACCATTGTAAACGTTATCAGGATATGTTGCTGACTGTGCGGCAAGATCAGAGAACTGTGGAGTTACAATATTAATAGGATATTTTCCGTCAGGTGTTGTATCCTTGATTTTAAATTCAACTTCAATAAATTCATTGTTGAATTCAAAGTCTTTTTCCTTTGAAACGTCAAGCCACCACGCCTTACATGTCTTCATATTAGGTTTATACTGTGGTGTTGAAGGTTCAGTACCTGTAACTGTAACAGCTTCTGTAACAACTTCACCGTTTGCTTCTGTCTGAGGCTGTCCGTTAGCCTGAGTTACTGTAACAGTTTCTGTAACAGGCTGACCTGCCGTATCTGTTACAATATATGTTACTACAGGAGCGTTATCGGAATTCGGAGCTGTTGGATCTGCAGCATCAAGATCATCGGAATCGTCTTCCGAATCATACGTAAATGTAAGCTCGTCC
>JAFWWU010000072.1 GCA_017523285.1 Ruminococcus sp. | reverse complement strand
TTTACAAGCATTACTATCTGCCTTTTAAATTCGTCTGTATAATTCCTTGTTTTTCCTGACATTTTTACCACCTTACCTTTTTTTATTTCTATTATATCATGGCTAAATGTTTTCTGTCCAATTTATTATAACCGATCCAAATCTGCAGAACAATATTCATTCAACAACTGAATTTCTGGAACAGTTTATCGAGAATCTGCTGATGGGTGCAAATCATGAGCTTAAAAACCGTTGTCTGCATATTGATTATAGTGAATCTATTCAAAGTGCCAAACCACAGATTTCAAAGTGCCAAAATTGCACTTTGGAGGAATTGGCACTTCTGCGTGAAATCAGCAAGAATCCGTCTATCACACAAAAAGAACTTGCTACTGTTACCGGAATATCCGAAAGAACAATCAAGCGAAAAACAGTGGCACTTCAGGAAAAAGGACTCCTCAGACGCAAAAATGGTAAACGTAACGGTCAGTGGGAAGTATTGATTGAAATATAAAGAAAAGCGGCGGTGCTTGTTTATAAGCTGAATAAAAACAACGGCAGACAATGTAGGAACTCTACAAAGTCTGCCTTTTTGTATTGAAAATACACATCAAGGATTTATGTCATTGAGAAAATCTGAAATTCGCTGATTGAAAATTTCAGGCTGGTCAAAAAAGCAACTATGAGCAGCTTTCGGGATAATCTCAAGCTTCTTTACGGGAGCTGAAATGCCGTCAAAGCAATCCTCAAGCATATCCGTAGGACAGCTGAAATCCTCTTCGCCGAATACAAAAAGCACAGGCACATTAAAACTTATATTTTCTCTGAAATCATAGGTCATCATTGTAGTGAGTGTTCCTTCAAGCAGTGTAAAATCCGACTTTATCATAGACAGCTTTTCATTGAAATTCAGAAAAGGTGAGGTCATAAGTGCTTTTAAGGGGAAAGGTTTGCCGCTTGGCGAAATATACTTTGTTCCAAGTGCTATGTAGCTTCGCAGATTTGCCATAAACTCCTTTGTCATTTTCGGTTCTTCAGGAATAGAATCCTCAACCGCTTTGATTTTTGATAAATCCTTTTCATTTCCTTTCGCAAGCTTTGACAGTTTATTGCATACAAAATGAAGTCCGTCCACATAGCTGATATGCTGTCCCACTCCGATATAGCAAAGCAGATTTTCAGGGTGACGTTTAGCATATTCCGAACCTATCGCACTGCCCCATGAAAACCCCATAAGTATCAGCTTTTCGAAATCGTAAACTGTGTGGAGATACATAATTACCTTATCGATGTCCTTGATGAAATCCTCCATAGTGCCTGTCTTAGCTATTTCCATTGCCCTATCTTTATTGGCAAAATATGTTTTACAAGCGTTTCGCTGATCCCAGTTTGCAATAGTGAATTTCTCCTCCCAGCCAGCCTGCAAAACGTGGCAAAGTCCCGCAAGAGAGCCTCCCGGACCGCCGTGCAGAAAGAGTATCATCGGATTGTTCTTATCAGCCCCTCTGATTTGAATGTACTGCTTTATTCCGTTAATCATAGGATATTCATAAAGATAAATTCCGTTTTTGTTATCGGGATATAATACAGCATTTTTCTTTGACTTACTCATTGTTTTCTCCTCCCGGTGCAGACAATAAATACAGACTTCTCAGCTTAGCGTCAGGTGTTGATTTCTTTTTCTGATACTTATCCACAATCTTAAAAATATCATTCATCATTGCTGAGAAATCTTTGTCTGAAAGGGATATAGCGTAGTTCAGCAGAAACAGCTTATCCCTGTTCACATCGGCATTTCCGCCTTGAAAATATCGGATGTACTGGTCTAAAATCTGCATAATACTGATAGTCACTATTTTCATGCTGTCCTCATCGGCTTCGGGATTTGCAATGTACATCTCTTTTATAGCATAGACGTTTTCTGTTTGTCCACGCACCTTATGAGAATCAACAATCTCAATTGCTCCCACATCAAGCATTTTCTCAACCTTACGATATATTGTTGCTCTCGGTATCTGTGTATTATCCGATAAAATATCGGATATAGTCATTTTTTCATGCACCCTGATCATCTGTAATATACGATTCGATACAGGGTCTGTAAGGACTTTCAGCAGTTTTTCCATAACCTCTCCTTCTGCTATTCTCATATATGATATTAGTTTATCACATCAATTTTAATTTGTCAATAGGCAGTATAAGAAAACAATGAAGTTGTTCTCCTTTTGTACACAAAAAAGCCGTACTCAGAAGATTTCCGGGTACGGCTTGCTTTATTTTATCTTTTTTTATAAATCACAAGTTCGGGATTTTCTCCGTTTTCTTCATAGGTGCAGACGAGTATAAACTCCATATTTGCGGCAATACCGAAGCATCTGTCACCGCCGAATTCACATTCAAGCTGATTGCCGAGATATGTAGCGTTATCGTCCAGAAATTTTACAGTTCTGCCGTTTGGAAGTCGGTATTCAAGATTGATATAACTGCCCACAAGTGCGTTGAGCTTTTCCAGCTTCGGCATACCTTCAATATTCAGAGCGTTGATTTCTTCAATAAGAGTTTTTTTGAACTGCTCAAAAGCTTCGTTGCCTCCGAGCTCTTCATAACGCTTCCAGTAATCAAGCTTCGGCAGAGTCGCTTTCAGATATGAACGCACCTCTTCTTCCGTGTGTTCCTCGCTTACCATATTTTTTACGCAGACATCAATGAGTGCGTCCATATCGTTGTACATATACTCGCCGTCGGCATAGCACCATTTGCAGTAGTCCTCGTTGAAATCACCGTCTTTTTCCTTGCTGATTGCAGAGTCCTCAAGAGGCATTCCACAGCATTGACAGATAAGTTCTCTCGGAGAGCCAAGGAGTGTATTGATTGAAACATTAAAAAGCTTTGAGAGCAGTTTCAGGGTTTCTGTATTCGGAACAGTCTCTCCGTTTTCCCAGCGTGAAACAGCCTGACGGGTTACAAAAATCTTCTCTGCAAGCTCATCCTGTGATAATCCGTTTTTCGCGCGGAGTTCACGAATTATTTCTTTCGTTTCCATTATTCATCACCTCAATAACAGTATATCACACAGAGCTTTTTCTATCAAGCAACTGGTTGTTGCTGTCAGCAGACGGTTAGATATGTTGGGATTTTTCTTACTCTACATAAGCATTACTTTATGGTATATTTATTGCTATTATTAATATATTTCATTTCTTGTGGAGAAGGATTCCAAATTAGTGGTTTCAATTCATACGCTAGGTCGATTTCCTTTTTCTGATATTTTGTAATAATACTATTATCTGTATCAGTATATTCTTCCACTGTTAATATAGCGACTGCAAGATATGCTGATTTTTCTCGAAGTTTAGTATATTTTTGACATTGAATGTCTCTACCAATCTCAACTTCCATAATTCTATCATGAAATTTGCTAGTCCATGCTCTTACATCTGTTTTTGGATTAAATGGTATCATTTTTTTGAAATCAGATTTTATCTCATATCTAATGTCCTTTTCCTCTGCATAAACACTTGCTAGCTGGAGAGGCAACCATTTTTTAGCATCATTACTGCCGAACAAAGCCCATAAGTGTTTACCCTCACATTTCGAATTAATTGTGTTGAAAAATTTTTTTAGTTTTTCTGAATTATCAGTAATAGTCTCTGTTTCAATTTGTGCTATAATTTTCAAACCCTTATCATTAATTTCTTCTTCGTCAAGCAAATAGTTTTCAAGCCCAAAAGGAAAGATGGTATCCATTAAATATCCCATATACATATATCTCCACAATTTCTTATTTATACACCTGTTTACTTTTTTATTATTATACCATACCTACCACGAAAATTCAATCTTCACGTAGCACAGAACTACACCACAAGGTAATGACAGAGTTCAGCAAAAACGCAAAGTAATTTGAGAATCATTCTGCATCAAATCTATAAAGCCTTTTCGTTAATTTTACCGATATAAATTTCTAATATCCGACTTTTGTTATTGTAATTTGACAAATTCTGTGATATAATAGATAATGAGTTATTATATATGTTTCGGTTTTTGAACTTGTCTCTGGAAAATTGTTTCCTTGGGGTGAGTAACAGACTGGGGTACCGTAGTTTTCATCGGCTTGTGCAAGTGGATTATTATGTATAGCGGATAACTGTATTGCGATTTTTTGATTAATCCCTATTACTAATAACTGCTTGTGTAGTAATCTGCGTAGGCAGTCAAAATTGAGAATGCAGATATTATGTACATCGGAAGCGGTTTTGTCCGCTTCCTCGCCGTATAAATACACATACGGTCTTTCTTTGGAGTTTGCTCTGCCTTTGACTGAAAGGTTTGTCTGTGTTTCGATATCAGCTCCTGTGGATAAATGCCATTCATACACGCCTTCGCTTGTGGGAACAACAGATGAAACAATATCTTCCAATACTTCGCGTCCGAGCTCTGTTTTGCTGTCGGAAATGTCATTTAACGCCGAGATAATCTTATCAAGGTCAAGTGTATCAGTTGTAGGAGTTGCAGGGGATACAGATGCCGCCTGACTTCTGAGGTTTTTAATTTGCGCTTCATATTCTGCACGCTTCTTGTTATATTCCTCTTTGGTTATCTCTCCGTCAGTACGCATATCAATCAGAGCGTCGAGTTTTCTTTCAAGCTTAGCGATTTCAGCTTCATAATCAAAAGTCGGAACAGCTTCGGGATCACTCTGCGTATAATACTTCTTGATATATTCAAGTGCGTCCTGCATATCCTTCGCTCTGTTTGCCCAATGCTCATTGAAAATAAACTCGCCCATCATATCCATTTTCCACTGAAGAACAGTCTTGTTATCGCAATACCCTTCCGTTTCAAGTCCTGCCTTTTTTCGATTAGCTGCATTGCCGTGATTAAGCTTGTTGTAACAGATGTAGCAGAAGGTCTTGCTGCCGTCATCGTGCTTATGATAAACATTTTTTCTGAATTTAGATCCACAGGTACAGCGTAATTTTCTCTGCCATAAATCAGCAGAAGGGTTATATCCCGTTGATGTGGTATTGCCGAACTTGTCCTTGCTGACAATTCTTCTTTTCGCAAGAAGCCCGTTGCACTTATTCCACTGTTCTTCGGAAATAATTGCTTCAAAATCGCCCTTTTCATAGATATAACTATCTCTGTCACGATTTGTAATTCGCTTCTGCTCTAAGTAGTTGTTGCTTCGGCTCTTGTTGTAACATACACAGCCTTTGTAAGTAGCGTTCGCAATAACACGGGTGATATAGGATACATCCCAGCGGACAAGTCCTGATGAATTTTTACGTCCACGCTCAGTCAGCACCTTTGCAATTTTAGCACCGCCCAAGCCTTGCTCATAGAGGTCAAATATCATTCTGACAGTTTCAGCCTGTTCAGGATTGATAGTATAACTCTCACCGGCCTTGCGGTCATATCCGAGAATGTTTCCGCTTCCATACAGCATTTTGTTTTCACGACTTATTTTCTGTCCAGCCTTAACACGCTCCGATACCTTTCTGCTTTCTTCCTGTGCAAGAGTTGCCATAAGAGAAAGTCGAAGTTCTCCGTCGCCGTCCATCGTCCAGATATTATCATCAACAAAGAAAACTTCAACGCCGATATTTTTAAGTTCACGAGTAAAGTTGAGCGTATCAACAGTATTTCTTGCAAATCTGCACACCTCACGGGTAACAATCAAATCGAACTTTCCAATCTTTGCGTCCTCAATCATTCTGAGGAAAGAAGGTCTTTTCTTCGCCTGAGTTCCTGTGATGCCTTCGTCAATATACTTGTCGATTACATTCCAGTTGGGATGATATTTCGCTTGGTCGGAATACCACTGCATCTGATTTTCGAGAGCAGAGAGCTGTGCTTCGTGTTCTGTGGAAACTCGTCCGTAGAATACTACTGTACGCTGACGGTTTCTGTCGAGTGTGCTTATATCAAAATAATTATTTCTTGTCATTTTTATATCCTCCGGATTCAAAGATTTTAACACTTTAAAGCGATTATACACGAATAGAATATTTTTGTCAAGTCCCTTATGGGATGACGCAGATTTTTCAGAAAATCAATCAAGGGGTTTGGGTTCTCCCAACAAGTTTTTTGTATTTGTCGGCGCACGGATTTTCTCTGAAAATGAGGGAGTGTGGCCACAAATGCTATGCTTGCTGTCAACGAAGTTGCAGAAAGCATAGTTTACAAAAAACTGATTGTGTCTATACACAGGCGATGCTTGCTCTCAATGATAACAAGAGAGAGCGAACATACAGTTTTTGCAAAAACGTGCCTGTGTCTTTACACAGGATATGCTTGCTGTCAACGTAAAAATAAATTCAGCCTTGATAGTTTTTCCGAAAGAAAAAATTTTCATTTCAGTTTAAAACCCTGCGTACGTACGTACCATAAGGCTTCGGATTTTTCTTTTACTTGGTACGTACGTACATACCTTTTTCACTTGGAATGAAAAAATTTATGCTGCCTTGCTTCTGTAAGAAACGCTGATACCGACATAACCTCTGACGTAATTTCTTCCGTTGTGAGCTTTGTTCGTAGGGGAGAGATTATAGCTTTCACAGTTGTGATACAGCCAGTCGTAAAAACTTTTCTGTTTCAGTTCCTGCAAGCCGTTGCTCTGACACCAGTTGACATAAGCGTTGTAAATATCAACGGAACAAGTTGTGCTGTCGGGAGAAAGCTGAACTGCCTGAGCGTCGTTCATAAATTCTGCGACGTTGCAGTTCTCTTGCTTTAAGTTCTCCATTATCTCTCTGGTCTTGTTGCTGACAGTGAAAATAAAATCATTTTCAATAAGTCGCCTTAGTCCTTCAAGCGCCCAGAAGAAAATTCCGTCAAGCTCTGCGATAAGCTTTTCCGAAAGATAGCGGTCAGGCTTTCTGTCAGGGGGAATAGGCTTTGTGTCAAGAACGATAAGTCGCCTGTGCCAGCCGTCCGTCTTGTCGTAAAGAGAGTTCGGATTGCTGTTTGAGAAAACAACTGCTCTCGCACAGAGCTTCGCCTGAATAGCCTGAACATTTTTCTTTTCTACGGAAATACAGGTTTCTGCTGTTACAAGACTTTTCAGAAATGACGTATCTTTAATTCCCTCGAAGCTCATATCGTCATCAACAAGAACGCACTTGCCTACAAGGTTGCCCTGACGGAATTTGTTTTTGGAAAGTGCTACGATACTGTCAAAGTAGCAAGCCTTTCCGAACAGCTTTTCAAGGATAACACCGATACGACTTTTACCTTCGCCGCCTCGTCCCACAAGAAAGAGCATAGCCTGTGCCTTTGTGGTATTCAGTAAGCAGTAACCGATAAATTCCTGCAACGTCTTTACATCATCAGGCTCAAGGAGTTCGTTTACAAACCTTTCCCACACTGCTGCTTTCTTTACTGTTTCCTCTGTGTAGCTGACGTTAATTCTGTTGCGGCAGTGCTTCTTTTCGGGAGAGAATGTTCCGTCAATGCGATAAGTTCCGTTAAGGATATGGATTTCATTCAGGTCGGTTTCCATATCTTCAGTAAAACAAATATGCCTGAGAGCGTTCATCAGATTTTTGATTTTATTCGCAAGTCCGTAGCGAACGCCTGCGTCCTTCAGCTTTGTTGTGATAAGGCTTTCAACATAAGCGTCCTCCTGCACTCCGTCAAGATTGTAGAAACAGCCTTCGAAATATTTGAAGTTGTACTGCTTTACAAATTCCTCGCAGAAAGCAAGCTCGTCAATTTTCTTTCCGTCAAACCAGCCGATAATATTTTCATCAGCAGGCGATACGGGTGTCTGTGTTGTAGTCATTGTTTCTTCTGTCTGCATAATCGATTACCTCCTTGCAGTTTTCCATAAAGTCTTTTCTTTCGTCTGTAGTGCCTGAGATAAAAACATCACAGAAATGCTCATACATTTCAAGCTGTGTCAGGCTTTCGGTGAATAAAGGGTGGAGAGCTTCGCTGTCGCTTTTGGGGGCATATTCAGTCCGAAATCTGCGTAGTAGTGAGCAATAATCGGAGAGAATGCGAAATACTCTTTGTTCCTTTTCTCTCTGGCTTTGTACGCATATTTTCTGTCTGATAATCGGTTTATCTCTTGAATGGATAACACCGAAGTCAGAGCAGAGCTTTTTCGCCGCTTCATACTGCGTCAAGCCGAACAGCCTTGCGGTAAGTTTTACAACGTCGCCGTATTCGGTGCAACCGAAGCAGTAAAAATGGTCGTCGTACAGCTTCATAGACGGATTTCTGTCCTCGTGGAAAATGCAAGAGGTCATTCCGTTACGTACGCTCATACCGTAATATTCTGCGGCAGAGGGAACGCTGACGATTTCTTTGACTTCCCCGAAGATGTCCCGGTTTGGATTTCTCATAGGAAATTCCTCCTTTAAAATGTGATACAGCGTAAAGCTGACATACACTTTTCGTATATGTAAAGGACATTCGGGGTGGAGGTATATTAAATTTTCAAGGTACTGCGAACGAGTGCACTCTTTTTGTTCGCACTTCCATTATACAACGAAATGTATGTTCGGCACAATTGACAAAATACCAGAAATATCGGGTCTGAAAAAGCCGATTTTCCGGGGGTATATTGCTGATAGCAATAGGGATTATTCGACTGGCAATATGCTGTGTTTTCTCTTCGTGTTTTGTTGCAATTTACATAAAAAATCCCGAAAAAGAAACTCATAGAAGCTCCTTTTCGGGAAAAGACAATAGCTGTTCGTGTGCAATATACACAAAAACAGCTATCTGAAATATTCGGTTTTCCGGCAGTATAGGGGTGGAGGTAAATCACTTTTTAGAGCATTTCTACCTTCTGGATAAACTTGCTTTGGTCTTGTTACTTCTTCCAGAAGTAACGCAAAGATACTTTTGACAGCGGGGCTATCATAAGTCTTTGCGCTCTGCGAGGAGATGAAGCAATGTTGTCTCAATAAAGAACACAGGTTGAAAGTAGCCGTGCCAAGTGTATCGACTACGATATGCCAAACTTTATGGTAAGCCAAATTGCACATGAATAATCATTGTATAACCTCGGATGAAGTGTTAAGATAATTCGATGTATATTAATTGACTATTTTTGTGAGTTGTAGTATAATATAAAAGATAGTACCCTGCTATAAGCGTAGAGGTTAAGAGGTGTAAATACTATGGCTGAAAAGAATACCGCCAATATTGGTTTTGAAAAGCAGATATGGGACGCTGCCTGCGTTTTGTGGGGGCATATTCCTGCTGCCGAATACAGAAAAGTGATCGTGGGACTGATCTTCCTGCGTTACATATCAAGTGCGTTTGAGAAACGTTATAACGAGCTTGTTGCTGAAGGTGACGGATTTGAGGACGAGCCTGACGCATACCTTATGGACAATATCTTCTTCGTACCTGAAAAAGCTCGGTGGTCGGTGGTGTCTGCTGCGGCTCACACTCCTGAGATCGGCTCGGTCATTGACGATGCAATGAGGGCTATCGAGGACGAAAACAAGACCTTGAAGAATGTTTTGCCGAAGAACTATGCAAGTCCCGATTTGGATAAGCGTGTTCTCGGTGATGTAGTTGATCTATTCACCAACATGGATATGACCGACACGGAAGACAGCAAGGACTTACTCGGCCGCACTTA
>JAFWWU010000071.1 GCA_017523285.1 Ruminococcus sp. | reverse complement strand
TTTATAAGTATATCGTTTCACTTTCCAATGCAACAAGAAATAATCCTCTTATAAAGCTTGGCATAAGTCCGAGAGGTACACTTGCACTTACTCAGATTTCAAAGGGAATTGCTCTTGCATACGGCAGAGATTATGTTATTCCTGATGATGTAATGTATATATGCAGTGATGTTTTCAGTCACAGAATTATTTTAAGCTCTAAAGCGAGAATTGCAGAGAAGAATGCAGATTCTGTTATTGCAGAAATAATAAAACAAACCTCAGTACCGCAGATAAAGTAGAATGAGGTTGAAAAATGACAATAGAAAAAATATTTTTCCTTATATTAATAATAGTATGTGTTTTTTTCTATATTCTGTACATAGGTGAATTTTCCCTTATTTTACTCATAATTGTTTCGGCTGTTCCTGTATGGATGTTTATATCCGCATATTCAATGAAAAAGCTCATATCTGTTGAGCTTGGTATTCAGAATAAATCAATTCCGAAAAATCAGCCATTCAACGTAAAGCTTGAGGTATCGAATGAAAGTATTTTTTCATGTGCAAGAGCTGAGGCGATAATTTCTTATACAAATCTGCTCAGCGG
The DNA here is from genome assembly GCA_017523285.1 of Ruminococcus sp. GTDB lineage: Bacteria > Bacillota > Clostridia > Oscillospirales > Ruminococcaceae > Ruminococcus. The sequence goes on along the minus strand of JAFWWU010000071.1, from coordinate 9,747 downwards.
AGAAAAGAATGAAATTGAAATTTATCTTCCTGTTCATTCAAGAAATATCGAAAATGTTGTATTTCAGCTTACATCAAAATTCTGTGGCATCATAGAAGTTAAAATGGAGCAATTGACCATTTATGACCCATTGAAGATTTTTAAATTCAGAATTTGCAAAAATATAGGAGAAAAAATAACTGTTCTTCCTGTTACACATGAAATATCGGGATATATATTAAGCGGCGAAAATGATAATGAAGAAGGTAATATTTATTCACAGTTCAGATCGGGTGATGATCCATCGGAGGTATTCGACCTCAGAGAATATGTCGGCGGAGATAAAATGAATCGCATACATTGGAAGCTAAGTTCAAAAAAGGACGAATTTATAGTTAAAGAACTGAGCAGACCGATAGACCTTTCGGCAGTCCTTTTCCTTGATATGTATTATGAAGAAAAAAATGAATATACGCTTCCTGTTATTGACACGTTACTTGAAACTCTTTTTTCTCTTTCCGAATTTATGCTTACTAATGAAAAGCCGCACACGATAGTAATATATAACAGCCAGATGAATGAATTTCAATTCAAAGAAATTATGTCATTTGAAGAAAGTGCGGCAGCTATGAATAAGATACTTAAGAATTACAATGCCGCCAATAAAGAAAAAGCGTCGCTTGAAACATTTATTAAAACAACAGACAGATTTGAATTTTCGTCATTTACCTATATTTCGTCAAATCCCGATAATAATGCACTTAATTTGATTAACGATTATATAGAATCGGATATAAAAAATGTCATTGATGTAACAAACGGAATTTCCGATAAGAATTATGATGAAGGCTTGCCGATAAATATTACAGTAGTTCCGATAGGCAGGATTTCTTCCGCGATAAACGATATTGAGCTTTAAACGGGGACAAAAATGAAGAAAAAGAGAAAAAATATAAATGATAACAGCGGAATACAGATAAACGACAGTATTATATTATCGCTTGAAATAAAGCAAAGCAATAACCGCGCTCTGATGTCATCTATAATAGCAATGTCAGGTCTTGTGGCGCTTATTATGTCGTTTTTTTCAATGTTTCCGATAAGCTTCAATACAACAGCATTTGTAATGGCTTTTGTATTGTTTTCAGCCTTGGATATTTTCATATCAGTAAAAAGAGGAAAAGCGTTCTGGCTTATTCCCGTTATGGTTGTGATTTATTCTTATTTTGTGTATTTAAACATTCACGAAATAATTGCAGGCTTTAAGTTTACATATAATAAAGTATATGCAATGACGAATTATACTAAATCAGATTATTTTATCGGACTTAAAGATTTTGATAAATATGAATGTATAACTTCATTTATGATTGCGGTACTTTTTGTAATTGCATTTTTAACATATTTCTTTACAATTGCAAAGCCTAATCCGCTTCCTGTTGTGTTGATAGGATTTCCTATTATCGAAATAGGACTTTATTATGGAATAGAGCTTTCGGTAATATGGGGAAGTCTGCTAATAGCATACTGGTTTGCCGTGCTTGTAATTGCATTTTCTGATTATGGTGAATATGATGGCGGTAAAGGCGGATTTATGCGAAAGGGAAATCTCTTTTTCCCGAAAAGGAATATGAAATTCAAGGTTACCGAAAAATGTGCTATCGGAGTTATGACAGGTATTATGACGCTTGTTCTTGCAAGTCTTCTGCTTCTCAGAATGTTCGGATATGAGCGTTCTGAAAGTATTAATGAAAAGCGTTGGCAGATTAAAGAAGCTGTAAATAATTTTTCATTTGAAGATTTAGCGGAAAGTGCCTCATCTCTTGCGGATGCGTTCGGTTTTTCATTTGATTATCAGAATAATAAGCTCGGAGAAAAAAGCGGTGTTTCATATAAGAACAGAGATGAAATTTCACTTATGTTCAGCTGGACAGATACAAATGAAGTATATTCCGAGCCGCTTTATCTGAAAGGCTTTGTAGCTTCAGAATATAAGGATAACGAATGGTTTGAATTTGACAGCAGTGTATACAAAAACGAAGAAATCTTTGATAAATTCAAAAAATACAATACATATCCGCAGGAGCTGGGATATCTTCTATATAAAAACAGCGGTGAATCTGTAAATGTAGAAATTGAAGAACTAAGAAGAAAAAGCAAATCCTTCGTTCCTACCTTTGCGGCTGATTATGGCGATATACAGTTTGAAAATGATACGCTTGCATATTTCAAGAAAAAGACTGAATATACCTGTAAAATTCCTGCGTATAATCTCTCGGAGGATTTAAGCAGTTTATCAGATGCACAAAATATTACAATTTCATATTCAGAGCTTAAGGATGATAAATATCTTTCCAAAATTAAAGAGCTTGCAGGAGATATACTTATTAATGTAGAGACTGTTGCAAGCAGAACAGAGCTTGTAAATAATAATGAGCTTCTTCTTGCAGTTATTCTTGAGAACGAATACAGAGATTTTGTATATGATAACTATCTTGATTATCCTGCAGATGAAGATTTTGAAGAAATCAGGCTTAAATATGGCAGTGTACTCAGAGGAGATACGTCTACTGTAACTTCAAAATTACAGACTCTTGATAATATCCGAAATAAAATTCATTCAAATACAAGCTATACTCTTACACCTGGTAAGACGCCGCAAAACAGGGATTTTGTCAATTATTTCCTTTTTGAAAGTCAGGAGGGCTATTGCGTACATTATGCAACAGCAGGAGTTATGCTTGCAAGAATGGCAGGAATTCCTGCAAGATATGCAACAGGTTATATAGCGCTTGATGATGACTTTGATAATTATAAACGCTATGTTGGCAGGGCTTATGAGGTTGTATTAAAGGATAATAATTCTCACGCATGGGCAGAAGTATATTTAGATGGCTACGGATGGGTACCGTATGAATTTACAGCAGGATATTCAGGAAGTTCTAATGAAGAACAGCAGCCGACTTCCGAACCTGCAACTTCCTCAACATCAAGCTCAACACAGACTTCAATTACAACCACAAAGACTACAAGCAGTAATATTACAAAAACAACAACTGCCAAGCAGTCTGCAAAGACAACAACTGCACAGACGTCTATGGCTGGTATTACTTCTGCTGTAAACGGTGGTAAATCAGGTGGTATAAAAATACCTCCTGTTGTAAAGGAAATACTGAAAACACTTCTTGTACTTGCCTTAATTGCATTGTTTATAGTTTTAAGAAGAATGTATATAATAAGCAGTCGTGAGAAGAAGTTTAAGAATAAGAATTACAGGAAATCTGTGGCGGATATTTATTCGTATACATTAAAACTTCTTGCGTTGATAGAAATGTCGCCTGAAAATGAAGCTTATAATAGCTTTGCGAGTGAAGTTGAACGCAGATTTGCTGGAAAATATTTCGAAAAGGGTGAATTTAAAGAATTTACCGAAATAATGCTCAGAAGCGTTTTCGCAGATAACGGAGCAAATAAAGAAGATACAAAGAAAACAGCAGATTTTGCATATAAGCTTTCCGAAAACATTTATAATGCTTCAACAATGCCGAAAAAGCTGTATATTAAATATATCCTTGTATTAAAATGATAGGATAAAGAAAGAGGGGTATTTATGAAAAAAATTATTGATTTAAAAAATGTTTCGCAGTATACTGCTATAATCATAGGAATTATTCTTGCTGCATTTCCGCAGATAGTTAAGTGGATTTTTTATTCAACAGGCGCATTTATAATTATTTTCAATATTGCAAAGTATTTTATTTTACGCAATAAGGAAAAGCATTACTCGCTTTTTAAAATGTTTATGTATTCAATGTTTGGGGCATTGCTGATATTAGTTCCTGCATTTCTTGAAATCGGTATACCTCTCGTTGCAGGTGCATTTATATTTATGAATGGCTTTGAGCGTCTTGTAAATGCATTTTCACTTCGAAAGGATGAAAATAAGTGGGTGATTCCGCTTGTTGTCGGAATACTTTTCACAGGCTTCGGCTTCTATGTTCTTGCGAATTACAAAAAAGTGACTGAAATGATTATAAGAATTATCGGTGTTATTATTATTGTTATCGGTATTTCAAAGCAGTTCGGAAAAAAGAGTAACTCGGACAAGCCTGCTGAAGTCCTTGAAGTAAATAATTTCAAGGTTAAAGACTGATTTATTGTTAATAATTTGAATTTTCAATAAAATTTAACTTCTTTTTAATATGTTTCTTGACTTTTATGCTGAAATATGATAAAATATTATAGTGATAAATTAATTGTCAAAATATTAACACTTATTCATCTGAAATGAGCTGATAATATGAAGAAAAATATTGTCCTGATTGGTATGCCGGGTGTCGGCAAAAGTACCGTTGGCGTAATACTTGCGAAAATTTTAGGGTATGAGTTTATTGATACTGACCTTTTAATTCAGCAGAGCGAGGGGAGATTGCTCAGAGAGATTATTGCCGATTCGGGAGTTGACGGTTTTATTGAAATTGAAAATAAGGTCAACAGTAATATTTCGGTAGAAAAATCAGTCATTGCAACTGGAGGAAGCGTTGTTTACGGCGAAGAAGCAATGCGTAATTTATCAGAAAGTGGCATAATTGTATATCTGAAGCTTGATTATAAAAAACTCAGATACAGGCTCGGAAATATCAAAAACAGAGGCGTGGTAATAAGAGAAAATCAGCGCCTGTATGATTTGTATTCAGAGCGTGTTCCGCTTTATGAAAAGTATGCTGATATAGTTGTTGATGAAAATCATTGCGGAGTTGAAAAAACTATTAATAAAATAATTGCACAGCTCGCTGAATATGATGATTATTTTATTAAATATACACAAACAGATGCGTTTGTAAAGTGATAAAATACACAATCTTACGATTTTTTGTGCATTTTTCTTTGACAAATCAGTTTTTTATGTTATAATATAATTGTACATTAATATGTTTATTGTAAGGTGCATTTAATACCTTGCCTAAGCGGATATAATGGTACGGGGTCTATGACCTGTTTGAAAGGAGCTATCATGTCAAAAATTATTGCAGTTACTTCAGGAAAAGGTGGTACAGGTAAATCTTCAATCTGTGCCGGTATAGGTTATACTCTTGCTAAACAGGGACACAGAACTCTTATCATTGAGCTCGATTTTGGCCTCGGATGTCTTGATATTATTTTCGGCATGGAGGGTAAAATCCAGTACGACCTCGGTGACGTTTTAAGCGGTAAAAAAGAAGTTCTTGATGCTGTAACACAGGTTGATATGGCAACAAACCTCAGTATCTTATGTGCACCTAAAAATCCGTTTGCTGCAGTTTCAGCTCAGCAGATTGTAGACATATGCCGTTCAATCAAGAAATACTTTGAATTTATCATTATAGATACAGGTGCAGGTATTAACTCACATGTATTTGATATTGTTGAACAGGCAAACCTTATCCTCGTTGTCACAACACCTGACCCTGTATGTATCAGAGATGCTAATATGATGTCAGATGAATTCTACAACAGAGGAAACAAGAGCCAGCGTCTTATCATCAATAAGGTAAGCAAGAAGATTATCGGAAGTGAGCTTGTACAGCACCTCGATGAAATTATCGATACAATCGGTGTACAGCTTATCGGTGTAATTCCTGAGGATTTTGCGCTTACAATTGCAACAGGTAAAGGACGTCCGATGCCGACAAATTCAGACAGCCTTAAAGCCTTTGACGCAATTTCAAAAAGACTTAACGGTGAAAATGCTCCGCTGACTGTTAAAATCTCATAATCGAACATGATTTTTGAACTAATTTTATTGAAAGGAATGATTAAATGAAAATTGCCATCATTGCACACGATGCAAAAAAAGAGCTTATGGTTCAGTTCTGCAGTGCTTACTGCGGTATTCTTTCAAAGCATTCACTTTGCGCAACAAGTACAACCGGTAAACAGGTAAGTGAAGCAACAGGACTTGAAATCAAGCGTTACTTAACAGGTAAAGGCGGAGTAGAGCAGATTATTGCACTTCTTTCATGTAATGAAGTAGACGTTCTTCTCTTCTTCAGGGATCCTATCAATCCTAAAAAGACAGACGCTGATGACTTTAATCTTCTCAGATTGTGCGATGTTCATAATGTTCCTGTTGCAACAAATATTGCTACTGCAGAAGCTTTAATTCTTGCTCTTGAACGTGGTGATCTGGATTGGCGTGAAATTGGCAATCCTACTATCTAAGCTAATAATTGTCCCTTAAATTAAGGGACAATTTTGTTGTATATATTGCTTATTGCAAAATGCGGCAGATGGATTTCGGAGGATATTTCCTCGATTATCCTGATATTATTTATGAAAGGCTGATTTTAATGGCACTCAATATTAAGCGACCAAACGGTACGGAGGATGTACTCCCTCAGAATGTTCATAAATGGCATACTGTTGAAAAAATAGCACGAGATGTTGCCGAAAGCTTTGGTTTTAAGGAAATAAGAATTCCTACATTTGAAAATACCGACCTTTTTCTTCGCTCTGTTGGAGAAACAACCGACGTTGTTCAGAAGGAAATGTATTCTGTTATAGCTAAGGAAACAAAATTCACATTGCGTCCTGAAGGTACAGCGGGAACAATCAGAGCTATGCTTCAGAATGGACTTATGAATGAAGCAATGCCGCAGAGGGTATTCTATATTTTGTCATGCTTCCGTCATGAAAGACCACAGGCAGGCAGACTCCGTGAATTTCATCAGTTCGGACTTGAAATGGCAGGAAGTCAGTCGCCGAGTGCAGACGCCGAGGTAATTTCACTTGCTAAAACACTTCTTGACAGACTTGGACTTAAAAATATTGAACTATATATAAACTCAATCGGATGTCCTGAATGTCGCTCAAAATATCATAAGGCACTCAAGGAATTCTTTGAGACAAAAAAATCAGAGCTTTGCGATACATGTCTTTCAAGACTTGAAAAGAATCCGATGCGTATTCTTGACTGCAAGAGTCCTATATGTTCAGAAATTGCAAAGGATGCTCCTGTAATTCTTGATTATCTCTGTGATGAATGTTCAGAGCATTTCAATAAATTACAGACATATCTTAAAAATCTCGAAATTGAATATAAGGTTAATCCTAAAATTGTTCGTGGACTTGATTATTATACAAAAACTGTATTTGAGTTTGTTACAACAGATATCGGCGCACAGGGAACTGTCTGCGGTGGTGGCCGTTATGACGGACTTATCGAACAGCTTGGCGGTCAGAAAGTACCTGCTCTCGGTTTTGCGATGGGACTTGAAAGACTACTTATTACAATGGAAAAGCAGGGCTGTGATTTCCTTACTCCACGAAACTGCGATTTATATATTGCTCCTATGGATGAGCCTGCTGTTGAAAAGGCTATGCTCATTGCAAAGAAGCTTCGTGAATTCGGCTACTGGGTAGAATATGATGTTGTAGGCAGAGGACTTAAGGCACAGATGAAGTATGCAAATAAAATCAATGCTTCATTTACAATTGTACTTGGTGAAAACGAACTTACAAGCGGTAAGGTTAAGGTTAAGAATATGGCAAAGGGCGAAGAGCTTGAGCTTGATCTTGATGATAAGTTTGCAGACAGATTTGACGCTATCTGCGTTGATAATATGCTTGGAAACCTTGACGAGCTTGTAATGAATGAAAATAAATAATTTTAGAATTGGAGAATCGGTATGGCTGATAATATGAATGGCTTAAAACGCACCCATTACTGCGGAGAAGTAGTAACTGCAGGCGAAGATGTTGTTGTCGGAGGCTTTGTTGCAAAAATAAGAGATCTCGGAAATCTGATTTTCATTGACCTCAGAGATAAAACAGGTATAGTACAGCTTGCATTCAATGATGAAACAGACAGAGCATTATTCGAAAAGGCATCTACTTGCAGAAGTGAATTTGTCCTTATGGCAAAGGGTAAGGCTCAGCAGCGTTCAAATATTAATACTGAAATCAAGACAGGACATATTGAAATTATTGTTACTGATTTAAGAATACTTGCAAAAGCTCAGACAACACCTTTTGAAATCACAAGTGAAACAAAGGTTAATGAAGAACTCAGACTTAAATATCGTTACCTTGATTTAAGAAGAGCACCACTCCAGAATAATATCATAATGCGTCATAAAATTGCACAGGCTGCAAGAGAATATTATTATGCTAACGACTTTACTGAAATTGAAACACCGATGATGATGAAGTCAACTCCTGAAGGTGCAAGAGATTATCTTATTCCATCAAGAGTTCACAATGGCAAGTTCTATGCTCTTCCACAGTCACCGCAGATTTATAAGCAGCTTTTAATGGTATCAGGCTTTGACAGATATATTCAGCTTGCCCGCTGCTTCAGAGATGAAGACTTAAGAGCTGACAGACAGCCTGAATTTACTCAGATTGACCTTGAAATGTCATTTGTTGACGTTGATGATATTCTTGAAATGACAGAGGGCTTTATTTCATATCTCTTTAAGAAGGTTCTTGATATGGATATAACACTTCCTATCAAGCGTCTTACTTATAAAGAAGCTATGGAGCGTTACGGCTCAGATAAGCCTGATACACGTTTTGATATGGAAATTCAGGATATTTCTGATCTTGTCAAGGACTGCGGATTTGGTGTATTCACATCAGCTATTGAGGCAGGCGGAAGCGTTCGTGCAATAGTTGCTAAAAATGGTGCGAAGACTCTCACAAGAAAAGAAATAGATAAGCTTACTGAAATGGTAAGAGGAATTGGTGCAAAGGGACTTGCTTATGTAAGATGGGTTGACGAAGCACCGACTTGCTCATTTGCTAAATTTATGGCAGAGGGCGAGGTTGAAGCTATCCTTGACAGAATTGACTGCAAGCAGGGTGACGTTGCATTTATCGTAGCTGATAAGAATAAGGTAACACTTCCTGTACTTGGTGCACTTCGTTTACAGGTTGCAAAGCAGCTTGATATGATTCCTGAAAATCAGTTCAATTTCCTCTGGATTACAGAATTTCCGTTCTTTGAATGGGATGAAGAATGCCAGACATGGCTTGCAATGCATCATCCATTTACAATGCCTCTTGATGATTGTATTCAGTATCTTGATACAGCACCTGAAAAGGTAATCGCAAAGGCATTTGACCTTGTATTGAACGGTACAGAGCTTTCATCAGGCTCAATCCGTATTACAGATTACGAGCTTCAGCAGAAGATGTTCCAGTCATTAGGACTTACAGATGAAGAAATTGAAGCTAAATTCGGATTCCTTGTTGAAGCATATAAGTATGGTGCACCACCACATGGCGGTCTTGGTATAGGTCTTGACAGACTTGTAATGGTAATGCTTCAGGCTGAAAGCCTAAGAGATGTAACAGCATTCCCTAAGGTACAGAATGCAAGCGAGCTTATGTCGGCTTGTCCGTCAGCTGTTGATAAGGAAAGCCTTGATGTTCTCGGAATTTCTGTAAATGAAAAGGAAGCGGAATAAAAAGTATTGACAAGCTTATTGCCGGTATGATATAATTAAATAAAGTTAAAAGGGGAGCTTTTTTAAAGGCTGAGAGGAAGTTGTGTTACTTCGACCCATAACCTGATTCGGATAATGCCGACGTAGGAAAATATTTCACGATATTTTTGTGCCAGCGGCTTTGTCGCTGGCACTTTTGTTAATGCCTTAAGGCAGTTGAGCGAAGCGAAACAGAAAACCACCCGCTATGCGGGTGGGTAACAAAAGCTATGCTACAAAAAGTTCACCTTTCTGGTACAATAAGATTGTTCAGGTCTATTGTAAGAAAGGTGAGGTAAAT
>JAFWWU010000070.1 GCA_017523285.1 Ruminococcus sp. | reverse complement strand
TTTAATGCAGGCTCTGTTCTGTAAACAGTCTGATTATAGAAAATTCTAAGCGGAAGTGTTGCATCTTTAAGTCTTGTTGCAACTGCTCTTGCAATAGGCATTGTAGAGTCAGGACGAACCACGAGAAGTCTGCCCTTGCTGTCTGTAAGCTTATAAAGATTTTCCTGTGGAAAATATCTTGAATTAAGAGTGAACACATCATAGAATTCAAGTCCGGGAGTTATAAATTCACAGTATCCTCTGCTTTTAAATACAGCGTTTAATGAGTTTTCTATTTTACGTCTGATTATACATTCTTCAAATAAAAGGTCTTTTGTACCCTCAGGGGTAATCAGATAATAATTTTTCATAATTAACCTCCATATACTTTAGCGTGCTAACATACTACCATATTACCATATTAATATAATAAAGTCAAGCTAAAAGAACGACATTTGTGTAGAATCAGGCAAATTGCCCAAAGCACCCATACTTTTTAATACTTCTATTATTGTTTTTGATGCACCGCTTTTTGTCTGAAATTCTTCGATTGATATAAATCCGCCCTCTTGTGCCGTTTCATATATGCCTTTTGCAGCGTTTTCGCCTACTCCGGGAACAGCACCGAATGGTATTCTTATTTTTCCATCTTCAATCAGATATTCTGTTGCATGGGATTTATATAAATCTATAGGCAAAAATTCGTAACCACGGCTCATCATTTCATTTGTAATAAGAAGTATATCGTAAAGATCGCTTTCTTTTTTGCTTCGCTCGTTTCCGAGAGCCTTTAGTTCATCTATTCTTGCTCTGACTGCGGTAATTCCCTTAATAGCAAGTTCGGGATCGAAATCCTCACCTCTGATTGTCAGATATGTAGCGTAGAATTCAAGCGGTTTATATAATTTAAACCAGCCAAGCTTTATTGCAGCAATAACATAAGCCGCCGCATGCGCTTTCGGGAACATATACTTGATTTTCAGACAACTCTCAATGTACCAATCAGGAACATTATGGTCTTTGAGCATCTGAATTCTTTCAGGAGTAAATGTTTTGGGAGCTTTTCCTTTACGGGTATCCTCCATAATCTGAAAGGCTTGCTTTGATTCAACGCCCTTATAAATAAGATATGTCATAATACTGTCTCTTGTACCAATAACGTCTGAAATCGTACATGTACCGTTATCGATAAGATCCTTTGCATTACCGAGCCAAACATCTGTACCATGTGAAAGTCCTGAAATCTGTAAAAAATCGCTGAATTTTGTAGGTTTAGCATCAAGAAGCATCTGAATTGTAAAGCCTGTTCCCATTTCAGGTATACCAAGACTTCCAGTCTGACAATAAATCTCTTCGGGTGTTACTCCGAGAACACTTGCATCTGTGCACATTTTTATAACTTCTGGGTCAGCACCAGGAACATCCTTGATTTTAATTCCTGTTAAATCTTCAAGATGTTTATATAAAGTTGGTACAACGTGTCCGAGTTCATCAAGCTTCAGAATAGTATCGTGAAGTGAGTTGAACGTGAAATGAGTTGTAATAACCTCTGAATCGGCTGTATCAGCAGGATGTTGAATAGGAGTAAAGTCATATACTTCGTAATCAGACGGAACAACAACCATTCCTCCAGGATGTTGTCCTGTTGTACGTTTTATTCCTGTACATCCAATGGATAAACGTGTCATTTCCGCATTGTTAAGAACCATATTGTTTTCTTCGCAGTATTTTTTTACAAAGCCATATGCTGTTTTATCTGCAACAGCAGAAATTGTTCCTGCTTTGAATACATTTGACTTACCGAAAAGCTGTTCTGTATATCTGTGAGCGTAAAACTGATATTCATCAGAGAAATTAAGATCTATATCAGGAGCCTTATCGCCATCAAAACCAAGGAATGTTTCAAATGGGATATCGTGTCCCTCTCTTGTCATGTCTGAATTGCACTCAGGACAGTTTTTAGCAGGTAAATCATATCCTGAGCCATAAGAGCCGTCTGTAATAAATTCACTGTGCTTACATTTAGGGCATACATAATGCGGCGGCAATGGATTTACTTCAGAAATACCTGCCATTGATGCAACAAATGATGAGCCTACTGAGCCTCTTGAACCAACAAGATAACCATTTTCAACAGAGTTCCATACAAGCTTCTGTGCGATAATATATAGAACTGAAAATCCGTGCTTTATGATTGATGATAACTCTCTGTTAAGTCGTTTTTCAACTATTTCAGGAAGTGGGTCACCATAGATTTCACGTGCTTTGTCGTTTGTTATCTGTGTGAGTTCTTCTTCTGCACCGTCAATCGTCGGAGTGAATGTTCCCTTTGGAATAGGTCTTACAATTTCTATCTGGTCAGCAATAGCATTTGTATTCGTGATTACAACTTCTTTAGCCTTTTCTTCGCCGAGATATTCAAATTCTTTAAGCATTTCATCGGTTGTTCTGAAATATAGCGGAGCCTGGTTTTCTACGTCGTCATATCCCATACTTGCTTGTAGAATTTTTCTGAAAACAGCATCCTTAGGGTCAAGAAAATGAACGTCGCATGTTGCGCATACAGGAATACCAAGTCTGTCACCGAGTGCAACAATTCTTTTATTGAAATCTATTAAATCCTGTTCTGATTCTACATCGCCTTTTCTCAGCATAAAATCATTGTTATGAATCGGCTGAATTTCAAGATAATCATAGAATTTAGCAATATGTTCAAGTTCTTCTTCGGTTGCACCATTAACCATTGAGGAGAATAATTCTCCGGATTCACAGGCACTTCCGAAAATGAGTCCCTCTCTGTGAGCTTCAAGTACAGACTTAGGAATAAGCGGATGTTTATAGAAACAATCGAGATAACTGTATGATACAAGTCTGTATAAGTTTTTCAATCCCGCCTGATTGCGTACAAGAATAATATGATGGTGAGATTTTAGTTTTTTTACATCAATTGAGCCTGATTTTGTATTAAGTTCTGCAAGTGTTTTAAGATTTTTTTCATTTATAAGACGATTTACAAGCTCAATATATATTTTCGCAAGCATACGAGCATCGTCTGAAGCTCTGTGATGTTCGAATTTACCGAGTTTAAGTTGCTTGGCAACAAGATTAAGCTTATGACGTCCCATTTCAGGAAGCATACACTGACATAGAATAAGTGTATCTATAAGCGCATATTCAAAATTAATATCGTGACGCTGACACGCAGACTGAATGAATGAATCGTCAAATCGTGCGTTATGAGCAACAAGTACAGCGTTACTGCCGCAGAATTCAATGAATTTTCTGATAGCTTCTTCTTCCTTAGGAGCATCAGCAACCATTTCATCTGTAATACCTGTAAGTTCTACAATTTTCTGTGGAATAGTTTTTTCAGGATTTACCATTATATTAAAGCTGTCAATAATCTGCATATTTTTAAGCTTGACAGCTCCGATTTCTGTAAGACGTTCTTTTTTAGGATTTAATCCTGTTGTTTCTACGTCAAAAACTATAATTTCATCGTTGACACTTCTTGTATCAGCTTTATTTATTATTTTTGCTACGTCAATGTCATTTACCACATAAGCTTCACAGCCATATATAACCTTGAAGCCTTTTGGTGTGCTGTACATTGCGTCAGGGAAAGCCTGTACATTACCATGGTCAGTAATGGCTATTGCCTGATGTCCCCATTCAGCCGCACGTTCTATAAGCTTTGGTGCTTCTGTAACAGCATCCATCATTGACATATTTGTATGACAATGAAGTTCAACTCTTTTTTCGGGATATGTATCTTGTTTTGGAGTTCTTTTTACTTTTATAATTGAATCAGCTTTGATTACGATATCATGTGCGTACTGATCATAATCAATTTTACCTGATACAAGAAGAGTTGTCCCCTTTTTAATATTTCCGAGTGGTAGTGCATCTATATCCGCGTTGTTACCAAATATTTTTACAAGTACTGATGCACCAAAATCTGTTATTGCAAATGTTACAGCCTTTCTTTCATTTCTAAGCTCTTTGATTTCTGTTGAGAATACATCACCTACAATAACTACTTTTTCACCCTGATTATTAATTGCTTCAGAGATAGAAATAGGTTTATTTCTTATTGCTCGTCCCTTGATTATTTCGGCTGATTCTGCATTAAAATCAAGATTGAGAGAATCGGAATCAATTGATTGTGAGGGGATAGCATTTGCTTTCTCTTCATTTAATTTTTCTTCGGCTGTCTTTTCAGGGATAAGTTGACTACTGTAATCAGGCATTTCAGATGCCATTTGTTCAAGCATTTTATCATATTCATCATTCGAAACAGAAGATTCGCCATTTAATGTTATTTCAATTCTTAATGCAAACTGATTATATATAAGCTTTGAAAGTTTATTAGAAAAATCACTCTTTTTAAGAATATCAAGTCCACCGTGAGTTAATGTAATATTAAGTACAGAATCATTAAGACTATATTCTGCGTTATCAAGGAAACCATTTACAAGTGCTACATCACGTTTGAGCATTTGAATAAGAGTGTTAAAGTATGCGGGAGTAAACAGTTTTTCATCATATCTTGGATATAATCTGAATTTATCGAGGTTTAAAACAGCTTCAAGTTTTTTTTCAAATTCAATAATATCATTATATTCCAATAACGACGGAAAGACGGCATACATAGATATACCGTCAAGCTTTTGAGTGTATGTAAGTTTATATATGTCGCCTTTTTTTAAAGACTCAGGAATATCAGTTGTATATTCCTTTAAAAATTCTTCGAGATTGACTTTCATAAACTTATAGCAGTGAAATTTCTTTCAGAAGTTCAGCTACTATTTCCTCCTCTTTTACTTTTCTGAGAACTTCTCCTTTTTTGAAGATAACAGCACAACCGTCGCCGCCTGCAATTCCAATATCGGCTTCTCTTGCTTCTCCAGGGCCGTTTACTACACATCCCATTACAGCAACCTTGATGTCTTTTTCAATATTCTTTATTGCGGCTTCAACTTCATTTGCTACTTTAACAAGGTCAATGCGGGTTCTTCCGCATGTAGGGCATGATACAAGCTGTACACCCTTGCGTTTATCTATACATTTAAGAATATCCTTTGCAGCTTCAATTTCTCTTATCGGGTCATCGGTAAGAGATACCCTTATAGTTTCTCCGATTCCATCACATAAAAGAGAGCCTATACCGACAGCAGATTTTATCAATCCCATTCTTTCTGTTCCTGCCTCTGTAACACCAAGATGAAGCGGATATTCACATTTCTGAGCGGCAAGACGATAGCTTTTTATCATTTTATTTACATCTGATGATTTTATTGATATAACTATATCTTCAAAATCAAATCGTTCAAGAAGCTGAGCGTGATTCATTGCACTTTCTATAAGTGCTTCAGGAGTTGGTGAGCCGTATTTTGCAAGTAATTCCTTTTCAAGTGATCCGGAATTTACGCCTATTCTTATAGGGATATTCTTTTCACGACAAGCATTTGCTACAAGCTTTACCTTATCCATATCACCTATATTTCCGGGATTTATACGGATTTTATCTACACCAACCGCAGCAGATTCAAGTGCAAGTCTGTAATCAAAATGAATATCTGCAACAAGTGGAATAGATATTTTTTCCTTTATAGCAGGAATAAGCTTTACAGCATCCATATCAGGAATAGCGGCACGGATTATCTCGCAGCCTGCCTTTTCAAGCTCGACTGCTTGTTTAACACTTCCTTCTATATCATCAGAACGTGTATTTAACATTGACTGAATATATATATGCTTTCCATCAAGTGTGCAATTTCCGACTTTAACAGCATGTAAATTTCTCATTTTAAACCTCCGCTATCCTTTAATAAGTCTTAAAATATCATTATAAGTTGCAAAAATCATAAGTGCAAAAAGTAATATCATACCTGCAAGGTGAACATAACCCTCGTGTTCAGGTTTAATTGGCTTGCGTCTTATTGCTTCTACAATAAGGAACATAAATCTGCCGCCGTCAAGAGCAGGAATCGGAAGCATATTGCAGACTCCGACATTGATTGTTATGAATATTGTAAGATTCATAAGTGACATTACTTTTTCCTTGATTGTTTCACCAATTGAAGCGGCTTCACCTATTGTTGAAACAATTCCGACAGGTCCTGAGAGCTCATTTGCTCCATATTTACCTGTAATAAGATCAAATAGTGAAAGCCAGATTAGTCTTGCTGTCGAAATAGTATCTTTAGCAGCATAGCTTATTACATTAAGCGGATTTTTTTTAAGTCCGACAAGATAAAAATCAAGTCTGCCGCCGTTTTTATTATCGCCGAATTTTACGTTTTCGATTTCAACTTTTTCGCCGTCACGGATAACAACAACGTCAAATTCCTCTTCATTTGTACTTGAAAGCTTATATGCAAGATCAGTATCCGTAAATATACGAAGTCCATTCATTGAATAGATGATGTCGCCTTGCTTCAGACCTGATTCATAGCTTTCAGCGTTATATTCAACTATTTTGCCGTCAGCGTCAAGTGTACGGTGGAATTCATCAATTTCCATACTCGGAATCTTTGTAAGCATACATGTAAGAATAATCAGAAGCACAAATCCGAGAAAAACATTCATTACTGCACCTGCAACAACAACAAGCATTCTCTGCCATACAGCTTTATTATTGAATGCTCTTTTATCGTCGCTTGATTCATCCTCGCCTTCCATAGCACAGAAACCGCCTATCGGTAAAAGACGGAGAGAGTATTCTGTTTCTCCTTTTGTGAATTTTATTAATTTCGGTCCCATACCGATTGCAAACTTATTAACTTTGATTTTACATAGTTTTGCAACGGCAAAATGTCCGAATTCATGTATAGCAATAATCAGACCGAATATTAATATTGCAATAAGAATATCTATCATAAAAAATGCTCCTTGTTTGTAATTAAATCATATTCATGACGTATGCTCTGGCATTTTGATCAGCTTTGACAACATCATCGTAAGATGTGATTTCTGTATATGGGAATTTATCGAGAACGGATGAAACAATCTCGCCTATTTTAAGGAAGCTGATTTTTCCTTCAAGGAATAATTTAACAGCTTCTTCGTTTGCAGAATTAACAAGGCATGGATAAGCTCCACCTGTTTTAATAGCCTTTATAGCTGCTGAAAGACATTTGAATGTTTCATAATCAGGCTTCTCAAATGTAAGTGTACCATAATCTGTGAGAGAAAGCTGTTTTGTAGGACATTCAAATCTGTCAGGATACAAAAGTGCATACTGAATCGGAATTTTCATATCGGGTACACCAAGCTGTGCAATTACAGAGAAATCCTTATACTCAACTGCTGAATGAATAACACTTTGTCTATGAACAATAATTTCAATCATATCAGGTTCAAGGTCAAAAAGCCACTTTGCTTCAATGAATTCAAGACCTTTATTCATAAGTGTTGCAGAATCAATAGTGATTTTACTGCCCATACTCCAGTTTGGATGATTAAGAGCATCTGCAACTGTGACATTTTCGAGTTCATCTGTTTTTTTATTAAAAAAAGGCCCGCCTGATGCTGTTAATATAATCTTATTTAGCTGCTCCCTTTTATTTCCCTGTAAGCATTGGAAAATTGCAGAATGTTCACTATCAATAGGAAGTATTCTTACTCCTTTTTTTTCTGCTGATTCAGTTACAAGCTTACCGCCAGCAACGAGAGTTTCTTTATTTGCAAGAGCGATTTCTGTTCCTGCATCAATTGCTGTAAGAGTCGGAAGTAATCCAACCATTCCAACAACAGAATTAACAAGAGTATCACAATTCTTGGATGAAGCAATTGTGCATAAACCGTCCATACCGCTTAAAACTTTTACGGAAGTATCGGCAAGATTATCTTTGAGCTCTTTATAGTATTTTTCATTGTAAATACATACATATTCAGGTTTTAATTCTCTTGCTTGATTTTCAAGTATATCAGCGTTGCTGTTTGCTGAAAGGGCTGATATTTTGAAATTATGTTTTTTTGCAACTTCAATTGCCTGTGTACCAATTGAACCTGTTGAACCTAAAATTGAAATTGTCTTAGACATTATAATAGTTCCCCTTTTTGTTAGGAAAATCCTGTTTCCCTGATAATTATATGAAACTTTATGCAATAAAATACGAAAAGGGACTATCCGCAATATATACGATTAGTCTCCTTTCCTGAAATAATTATAAAATATTAAAAGTTGAAATAAATACATAGAACGTCGGAATTACAAAAAGAACACTGTCAAATCTGTCCATAAGTCCACCGTGTCCGGGCATTATTTTACCATAATCCTTTATGCCTACCTGACGTTTTACCATTGAAGCTGTAAGGTCGCCGATAGTACCGATTACTGCACAAACGACTCCAAGAATAAATGTAAGTAATATTCTTGATAATTTGAACTCACCTGAATTTATTGAAAATGCAACTGCATAAACAATACCTGTTGTAACAATACCACCAATAAAACCTTCGATAGTTTTCTTAGGGCTTATTTCAGGGCATAATTTATGTTTACCTATTGCTACACCTGTGAAATATGCACCTGTATCTGCAATCCATGCACCGCAAAGTCCCATTATAAGTAAGAATAAACCGTTAGAATGGTTTGTTTTTTCAATTAATAATATTGTAGACATTGCATGTGGAACAAGAAGCATAACTGCAAGTGTAAAGAAAGTTTGCTCGTATCTGATTGTTTTATGATTACAAAGCCATGTGAGAAATATAACAAATGCTGTAATTATAAACAAACGAAAACTAAAAAGTCTATTTGCATACACTATATTTATGATATTAAGCTCAGTATAAGGTAAACCTGATTTTAATAACTTCGGCGGAATATTAGCTAAAGTATTAAATGGTAGACATATTCCATATAACTCAACAGCACATAAAATAGGTATACATTTATGAAGCTTAACAGCTCTTAAAAGTTCAAAAAGCATTATAGCTATTATAATCGAAACTGCAATCGGAAGTACAATTGTATTATGGAAGTAAAGTACAACCGCAAGAATAACTACAGCAACTGCTCCTGATATTATTCGTGTAAGCATTATACACCTCCGAAACGTCTGCCACGATTGGCAAATTCAATAAGAGCTTTATCGAGTTCTTTTGGAGTAAAATCAGGCCACATTATTTCGGTAAAATAATATTCAGCGTAAGCGGATTGCCATATAAGGAAATTAGAAAGACGAAGTTCTCCGCTTGGACGTATAATTAGGTCAACATCAGGAATGCCCTTAGTATAAAGATGTGAATCAATTGCATTTTCATCTATATCTTCAGGATTGATTTCACCATCTTTTACTTTCTGAGCAAGCTGTCTTGCTGCATAAGCAAGCTCATCACGTCCACCATAATTTACAGCCATCATAAGATTCATTTCGGTATAATGTTTTGTATCTTCTTCAAGCTTTATCATCTTTTCGCGTAAATCCTCATCGAAAACACTTTTATCTCCGAGGAAAATCATTCTTGTATTTTCAGAAAGATGCTTTCTTACATCAACGATATACTCTCTGAAAAGATCCATAATTACATCAATTTCTTCTTGTGGACGCTTCCAGTTTTCGGTAGAAAAAGCGTAGAATGAAATATTCTTAATGCCTATATCCTTACAATATCTTACTATTTTTTTAAAGTTTTTTGCGCCTTCACGATGACCAAAGCTTCTTGGAAGTCCTTTACGCTTTGCCCATCTTCCGTTGCCGTCCATTATAAAACCTATATGTTCAGGCAGAATTTCAGGCAATTCGTTAGACTTGCCTGATTTTTTATTTAAAAAAGCCATATTAATCTCCGTTCAGACAGAATAATCAGATGCTCATTACCTCTTTTTCCTTAGCGGCAACTTCTTTATCAACATCAGCACAGAATTTATCAGTAAGATCCTGTACCTTCTTTTCGCAATCCTTCATATCATCCTCTGTGATTTCAGCATTTTTCTTCATTGCCTTGAATTTTTCTATGCTGTCACGTCTGATAGAACGGATAGAAACCTTACATTCTTCGCCGTATTTCTTTATAGTTTTACAAAGTTCCTTACGTCTTTCTTCTGTGAGCTGTGGGAAAGCAAGTCTTAATGCTTTACCGTCATTTGTAGGAGTAATTCCGATATCTGAAGCTAAAATTGCCTTTTCGATTGCCTTGAGTGATGTTGCATCCCATGGTGAAATAACAAGAATTCTTGCTTCTGCAACAGATACAGCAGCCATCTGATTGATTGGTGTAGGAGCTCCGTAATATTCTACCATTACTTTATCAAGAACTGCAGGATTAGCTCTGCCGGCTCTGATTGAAACAAATTCATTTATAAGGTTATTAAGACTTTTTGTCATTTTTTCTTTTGTAATATTAAGCTGTTCTTTCATGATATTTATCCTTTCGTTTAAAAAAAATTAGTCTTCGTAAACAACTGTACCGATATCCTTGCCCATTACAGCATCATAAATATTATCGGGACGACTTAAATCAAATACAAGCATAGGGAGCTTATTATCACGGCAGAGTGAAGCTGCTGTGCTGTCAATAACTCCGAGATTATCGTTAAGTACCTGTGAAAATGTGAGGGTCTGATATTTCTTTGCGTCATCAAACTTGTGTGGGTCTTTATCATAAACTCCGTCAACAAGAGTAGCCTTAAAGAAAATCTGTGCATCAATTTCAACGCCTCTGAGAACAGAAGCAGTATCAGTTGAGAAGAATGGATTGCCTGTACCACAACCAAAAATTACAACTCTACCCTTTTTAAGATGGTTGAGTGCTTTATTTCTGATATATGGTTCAGCGAACTGCTGCATAGCAATAGCAGTCTGTACTCGCACTTCTGCTCCTTGTGCTTCGAGAGCATCTGCAAGAGCAAGAGCGTTCATTGTAGTTGCAAGCATTCCGATATGGTCAGCTCTTGTTCTATCCATTTCGCCGCAGGAACGACCTCTCCAGAAGTTACCGCCGCCAACAACGATACCAACCTGAACGCCTGCATCAACACATTTTTTTACACTCTTACAAATATCGGTGATTACTTCGTAATCAAATCCAATTTTCTTTTCGCCTGCAAGAGCTTCACCGCTGATTTTAAGTAATATTCTTTTATATTTTGGTTCCATAATACGCACCTCTGATTTTATTATCTTATACTATTTTACACTATATTTTTAATTGTGTAAAGGGTTTTTTTATTTTTTTTTCATCTTATTAACTTTTTTTTACAAAGTCTTGACATTTTGCTATATTTATGATATAATTTTATTGTTATTTTGCCGGTGTGATGGAATTGGCAGACGTGCCGGACTCAAAATCCGGTGGTAGCGATACCGTGCGGGTTCGAGCCCCGCCACCGGCACCACATATTTTTAAGAATAAACTTATTGTTTACTCTTTTTGTTTTATAAAAAAACGCTTCCGATTATGAATTTTCGGAAGCGTTAGTTTTTATTTATTCTTTTTCAGCGAAATTATACCATTTACAGCAATAAAAACAATACCTGCGATTCCATAAACAACAGCGGCAGTAAATACAGTATCAACAGCTTTATACATAAGTGAAGTAAATGTAATATAAATTTGCTCTTGTTTAATCACAAATGCGTCAAAATATCTTGTAGCCTTAAGATAAATCGTTGGGATAAGCAATATAGCTGATGAAACTATAAGAATACTTCCTGCCCAGTAGAATATAAGCTCAATATTCTTTCGATTAAGTATTATAAGAATTGCTATAAAAATAATAAGTAAAGCGATGACTGATATTTCAATAATCGGCTTATTCACGAAAATTACATATTTTCTTGCTTGTGGGAGAATTCCCTCTGAATATAGCTTATCCATTTTAGCAACATCGCAGTAGTTTTTTATTGTGCTTACAGCATTTTTCTGTGTAGAAGCTACTTTTTTCTCGAAAACAGAATCTTTTTCAAAATTGTTTGCTTCTGCATATTCGATAAAGAATTTTTCTATATTTTTGTTAAGAGATGTAAAATCAGGCCCAAATTTATATACATCATTTTTGCCGCTTAAGTAATTCATTCCGTTTGAAATGTAGCCATGAACAGTGTTACTTACCCATTCGTCGCTAAGAGAGTTCATATAAACATCAGCAGGAATTCCTGTTGAATTATATTTATCATTGAAGTTTTTTTCAAGACTTTTCTTTACTTTTGTGCTTATTTCCTTTTCATCGATTATTTCGATAATCCATTTTTCATCAGAAAATGATACAGCACATCTTACAGCTGTTTCTCCTATTACAAGGAAAACAAGGAGAATTGAAATAATTGCTGAGATTATAAATGATACGGATTTTCTCATATTGTCCCCCTTATTGAGTATAGAATTTCTTTTCTATTTGCTTACATACAACACCTGTTCTCATTTCTGTCGCACCGAGAATATCATTTTTACAGGTGTATAAAGTAAGGCGACTGTCTGTTGTAGGGATAAGATATTTTTTATCTTTTTTATTGAATTCTATAAGCTCTGTGACTTCATAAGTAAAATAGCCGTATTTTGTAGTTAGTGTGATTTTATCACCGACTTTAAGCTTACCGAGATCAGAGAAAAATGTGTTTACATGAGCACTTATTACAGTATTACCATTATTGCCGAGAATTGTAGAATCAGATTGCTGGCAAGCTCCCTTTTCAAGAATTTCGCTGCTGATTCCCCAGTAAACAGGTATACTTAATTCAAGTGCGTCACTTTTCAATACTGCATACTGTTCAGCAAATGCAGGCCATATAACCTCGCCGGTATCGCTTGTTGATAACGAATCATCTTCTATTATTTCATTTTCCTTTATGGTAAGTCCTGCAACACTTCCGTCGTTAGCCTGTGTTTTAAGAGTATCCATAAATGCAATATCAAGATACATTGAAGCCTTATTATAAGGTTTTATCGCAAGTATAGCAACAATAACGGCACATATTGCAAAAATGAAAATCGGAGTAATAATTTTTATGATAATTGATGTCTTCTTACTTGATGCCATTATTATCCTCCGCTTTTTCTTCAGCAGACATTTTTTTGAAAACAACATATAACCCAAATGATGCTGCAAGAACGATTATGCCTGAGATAATTGCAAATAATGTATAATCATAGCCTGTATCTGCTACTACTACACCTACATTAGATACATCGATAAGTGTACCGTTATCATCTCTTATAGACATTGAAAGTTTATCTCCCTCAATATCCTCTATCTGCATATTTAGTCCCATTGAATTTCCTGCATCAATAAAATTAGAAAGAATATCAAGCTTTGTATCGGTCGGAAGCGACTTAATTATACTGTTTCTTTCCTCTTTTGTAAGACTGCCGAGGAAAACGGCTTTTTCTTCGTCAGGAAGAGAATTAATAAATGCTTTCTTTTCATCGATTGTCATTTTGAGAAATTCTGCAACTCCTATCGGACGTGAATTATTTTCACTTCCCTGCTGGGTATTTCCGTTAGAGCTTCCTGAATTTGAGTTACCCGTATTATTATTGTTGTTTTCAGTTGGTGATGTTGGTGCAACTGTTGTTGTGTTTGTTGTAGGTGATGTTGATGGATTAGTTGATGTAGTTGTTGCAGGTGGTGCTGATACACCGAAATAGTCCATAATTGCCTGTTCACTATCTTCTCCATAAAGGTAAAGACAAGCAATTGCATTATCAAAATCTTCTGATGTATATTTATCAGGATTTTTATAATAGTTGTTATATCCTGCCTGTATGTAACTTTCTGAAATTCCCATTTCTCTTGCAACTCTTGCTACATCGTCAATAGTTGCTGCACTTGCAGACATAACTCCTGTAAAAATACTTAATGATGTAAGGATACCTGCTGCGAAACCTATCATATATTTATTTTTTTTCATAATATCTCCTTTTCAAAGCATACAAATAATCCCATATATCTAATATTATAATCGTTTTCACATATTATGTCAAGTTACAAAAATTGCTAATAATCTATCGCTGATAAATCAATACAAATTTTTACTT
This sequence comes from Ruminococcus sp., assembly GCA_017523285.1. Taxonomy (GTDB): domain Bacteria; phylum Bacillota; class Clostridia; order Oscillospirales; family Ruminococcaceae; genus Ruminococcus. The sequence continues at coordinate 15,190 of JAFWWU010000070.1, read as the reverse complement.
TTACTTGCATTTATATAATTAATATAGTATAATGTAAATATGACATTTTATAATTATTTTGAATGGTGGATAATATGAGTAAAAATACAGATATAATGATTAACGAAGATAATGTCTTTTATGCAGTTGCTATGCGTGGAATGGTTGCGTTTCCAAAAATGGTTATGCATTTTGATATAGCACGCAAGAAATCAATAAAAGCCATAGATTACGCTATAAAGAATGGTGGTAAAATTTTTCTTGTTGCACAGAAGGATTCACTTGTTGATGACCCTAAGAAATCAGATTTATATAAAATCGGAATTGTTGCTGAAATAAGACAGATTCTTAAAATGCCTGATAATAAAGTTATAAAACTCCTTGTTGAAGGTATGTATAAAGCATCTCTTACTGATATCACAGAAAAGAATGGTGCGCTTGTTGCTAAAATAAAAAAGCTTCCTACATATTCAAGAATTGCGCTTGAAGATTCGGAATCAGAGGCTCTTCTGCGTTCTGTAAAGGATGTTTTTGAGCAGTATTCTTCATTTTTCCCAAGAATGCCAAAAGAAATTATCGGTAATATTATGTGTCAGAGCTCCCCTGTTAAGCTCTTTGAAGCAATAGTTTTTAACAGCTCATTATCGTATCAGGATAAGCAAATGCTTCTTGAGGCAGGAAATATTCTTGAAAAGCTTTCAGCACTTTTATCTTGCCTTGTTTCTGAAATAGAGATCCTGAAGCTTGAGCGCGCCATAAGCGAGCAGACACAGGAAAATATCGATAAGGGACAGCGTGAATATTATCTCCGTGAACAGCTTCGTGTAATACAGTCGCAGCTTGGCGAGGATGAGGAAGAAGAATATTTTGAATATCTGACAAAAATTATGGAGCTTAAAACAACTGAAGAAAATCGCGATAAGCTCCTTAAAGAAGCGGATAAGCTTTCAAAAATTTCCTCATCATCTCAGGAAGCGTTTGTAATACGCAATTACCTCGATACTTGTCTTTCACTTCCTTGGGGAAAGATTACGAAAGATAAAATTTCTATAAAGAAATCTGAGGCAACCCTTGAAAAAGACCATTACGGTCTGAAAAAAGTAAAGGAACGTATTCTTGAATTTCTTGCTGTTCATTCACTTAATCCTGAAATCAAAGGGCAGATTATCTGTCTTGTAGGTCCTCCTGGAATCGGTAAAACTTCAATCGGTCGTTCTATAGCTAAGGCTATGGGACGTAAATATGCACGAGTTTCACTTGGCGGAGTTCGTGATGAAGCAGATATAAGAGGTCACAGAAAAACTTATGTCGGTGCTATGCCTGGAAGAATCATTACTGCTATGCAGCAGGCAGGCTCATCAAATCCACTTATACTTTTTGATGAGATTGATAAGCTTTGCAGTGATATCAAGGGTGATCCATCATCGGCAATGCTTGAAGTTCTCGATAACGAACAGAACTTTGCATTTCGTGATCACTATATTGAATTACCGTTTGATTTAAGTAAAGCTGTATTTATTACAACAGCAAATACAACATCAACAATACCACAGCCGCTTCTTGACAGAATGGAAGTAATAGAGCTTACAAGTTATACTGCAGAGGAAAAATTCCATATTGCCAAAAAACACCTTATTCCAAAACAAATTAAAGAACATGGTTTAAAAGCAAGTCAGCTTAAAATTGATGACAGTGCAATTCATGATATAATATTACACTATACAAAAGAAGCGGGAGTAAGAAATCTTGAAAGATTTATTGCATCATTATGCAGAAAGAGTGCGAAGAAAATTGCCTCAGACGAAGCAAAAAAGGTTACTATTAAATCAGCTAACCTTAAAGATTTCCTCGGAATTTACAAATACCTCGACGACCTTAAATCTGATGAAAATCAGGTTGGCGTAGTAAATGGTCTTGCATGGACATCAGTCGGTGGAGTTCTCATGCCTCTTGAAGTACTTTTGCTTGATAAGGGCAAAGGAAATATTGAAGTTACAGGTTCACTTGGCGATGTTATGAAAGAAAGTGCAAAAATTGCTGTAAGTTATAGCAGAAGTGTTGCTGATAAATATAATATTGATGCTGAATTCTACAAGAATAACGATATTCACATTCATGCACCTGAGGGAGCTGTTCCGAAGGATGGTCCGTCAGCAGGTGTTACAATGTCAACTGCACTTATCTCCGCATTATCGGGTATTCCTGTAAAATCGAATGTTGCTATGACAGGTGAAATCACTCTTCATGGAAAAGTTTTGCCAATCGGTGGGCTTCGTGAAAAAACCATGGCGGCATATAAAGCAGGTATTGAAACTGTAATTATTCCGTCACTCAATAAAGCTGACATCGAAGAAGTAGATGATGTTGTAAAAGAAAAGCTTAATTTCATTTACGCTGAAAACATCGAACAAGTTCTTGATAATGCACTTGATTTCAGTGCTGAAAAATCGAAAGAAACAGTAATATCATAAATTCAGAAAGAAGGTTTTCCAATGAATTATAATAAAGCTGAATTTTTTGCATCGTATGGAAAATTTTCACAGATTCCACCCTGCACAGGAATTGAAATTGCTTTTGCAGGGCGTTCAAATGTCGGAAAATCGACACTTATAAATAAACTATTTAATCGTAAAAATCTTGCCCGTGTGAGTTCTGTTCCGGGTAAGACGGCAACTATAAATTTCTACAAGCTTGAAAATATAGTTTTTGCTGATCTTCCGGGATATGGATATGCAAAGGTTTCGAGAAGCGAAAAAGACCGCTGGTCTGATCTTATTGAAGGATATCTTAATTCAAACAGAGATTTTTATCTTATATTTCTCTTGATTGATATGCGTCACGCTCCGTCAGCAGATGATTTACAGATGATCAATTATCTGATAGAAACTGAAAGACCGTTTGTTATAGTTCTTACTAAGGCGGATAAACTTAAAAAGACAGAACGTGAAAAGCGTATGGAGGCATTTAAAACAGAAATACCTCATTTTGATGAAATTCATGTTGTTCCGTTTTCTTCTCAGACATTTGAGGGCGTTGAAGAACTAAGGAATATTATAGATGATATTGCTGAAAGTGAAAATAATGAAGAATAACCACTCTGAAAGGAATTACATATATGTTTGTATCAAAAAATCTTACTGTTAATGAAAATGGCAATCTTGCCATTGGCGGAGTTGATACAGTTGAGCTTGCTCAGCAATATGGCACTCCACTTTATGTTATGGATGAACAGTTAATCAGAAAAAATTGCCGCAGTTTTAAGAAAAGTATTGATAAATATTATGATGGTAATGGACTTGTGTGTTATGCAAGCAAAACATTTTCATGCCTTGAGATGTGCCGTATTATAAAAAACGAAGGTATTGGTCTTGATGTTGTATCAATCGGCGAGCTTTATACAGCGTTAAAGGCAGGATTTGACTGCAGTAAGATTGGTTTCCACGGAAATAACAAGACAAATCAGGAGCTTGAATATGCTGTTGATAATAAAGTTGGTCATATAATTGTTGATAACATCGAAGAACTTTATCGTCTTGATAAAATCGCAGGTGAAAAGAATGTAATAGCTGATATTATGTTCAGAATTAAGCCAGGTATTGACGCTCATACTCATGATTTTGTTAAAACAGGTCAAATTGACAGTAAATTTGGTTTTGCACTTGAAACAGGAGAAGCCTTTGAAGCAGTAAAGCTTGCAATACAGCTTGAAAATGTAAATCTTCTTGGTTTGCATTGTCATATCGGTTCACAGATATTTGATATTGCTCCATTTGAAGAAGCTGCTAATGTAATGCTTGGATTTATTGCTAAAATTAAAAAAGAGCTTGATTTTGAAGTCAAGGAACTTAATCTTGGCGGTGGATTTGGTATAATGTATACTGAAAAAGATACACCTTCCCCTTATGATACTTATATGAAGAACGTTTCTGCTGTTGTTCATAAGAAATGTGAAGAGCTTGGAATTAATCTTCCATTTATTCTTATTGAACCGGGTCGTTCAATTGCAGGTCCTGCAGGTATTACATTATATACTGTTGGTGCAAGAAAAGAAATCCCGAATATCAGAACCTATGTATCAATTGACGGCGGAATGTGTGATAATCCTCGATATGCTTTATATAAATCAGAATATGATGCACTTGTTGCTAACAAGGCATCACAGGAAAAAACTGACATTGTTACAATTGCAGGTAAATGCTGTGAAAGCGGTGACCTCATAGGAGAAAATATGCCTCTTCAGTATGCTGAATCAGGTGATATTATTGCTGTTTGTGCAACAGGTGCATATAACTATTCGATGTCATCAAATTATAACAGAATTCCTAAGCCAGCCGTTGTTTTTGTAAATGAGGGTGAAAGCAGAATTGGTGTAAAACGCGAAACTCTTGATGATATAATCAGAAACGACATATAATACTATTTTTCGACAAAATATTCTAAAAAATGCTATTGACGATATAAGTCGTATTTAGTATAATTATATACATGGGAAGCAACAAAACGATTCCTAAATTTTAAATTTAAAGAACTTTTCTACACATAGAAGCCTCGCTTATTCAGCGGGGCTTTTGTGTATACATAGTATCATATTTTTACAATATTTTCAACTTTATACACATTTTTTCTTGACTTATGCTTAAAAATATGATAAAATACATATAAAGTTATTATGGAGGTTTATATATGAATTGCTGTGATTTAATTAATAAGACTAAACGTAAACAAGCACTTACTGAAAATGAAATTAAATGGCTTGTAAATGAATATACATACGATAACATACCTGATTATCAGATCTCTGCATGGCTTATGGCTGTATGTCTGAATTCGCTCACTGATGAGGAAACTCTTGCATTGACGCTTGCTATGCGTGATTCAGGCGATATTCTTGATCTTAGTGGAGTAAATGGCATAACAGTCGATAAACATAGTACAGGTGGTGTCGGTGATAAAACAAGTCTTATTATCGGACCTGTTGCTGCAGCATGTGGTGTTTATGTTCCTAAAATGTCTGGGAGAGGACTTGGACATACAGGTGGAACAATTGATAAACTTGAAAGTATTAATGGTTATCGTACTGAAATCAGTTTTAATGAGTTTATTGATATTGTTAATAAAACAGGTTTTTCAATTGTTTCACAAAGCGGAAAATTATGCCCAGCTGATAAAAAACTCTATGCATTAAGAAATGCAAGCGGAACAGTAGACAGTATTCCTCTTATATGTGCGAGTATTATGAGCAAGAAGCTCGCTGTTTCTGCTGATTGTATTCTTCTTGATGTAAAATATGGCTCAGGTGCATTTATGAAAACAATTGAAAATGCACAGAAGCTTGCTGATATAATGACAAGAATCGGCAATATGGCCGGAAAAAAATGTGCTGCTATGGTTACTGATATAAATATTCCTCTTGGAAGAAATATAGGAAATGCGCTTGAGGTTATTGAAGCCGTTGATGTTCTTAATGGAAAGTCCAAAGGAAAACTTTATGATTTATGTATAGATTTATCCGCTAAAATGCTTGAACTTGCAGGTAAGGGCGATATTGATATCTGTAGAAAGATGGCTGTAGATGCAATTTCCTGCGGAAAAGCTGCTGAAATATTTGAAAAAACTATTGCACTTCATGGTGGTAATGCGAAAATTGTAAGTGATACTTCCCTATTACCGCAACCTAAATATTCTCATAAGGTTTATGCCAATAAAACGGGAACTATACAGGAAATGAACAGTGAAGAAATTGGTATGACATCGCTTATTATCGGTGCTGGCAGAAAGAGTAAAACAGATTCCATTGATATGTCAGCAGGAATAATTATTGATAAGGAATGCGGCGAATACGTCAAGGAAGGTGATCTGCTTCTTACACTTTATTCTTCAAGTGTTACTGATTTTTCTGATGCTGAAAATCGTGCATTAAATTCAATTAAAATTATATAAATTAAAAAGCACTTCTGTTGTGAAGTGCTTTTCTGTTTACTCTATATTGTTTGCTTTTTTGAATTCAAGGAATTCCTCGTAAGTACCCTGACGATCAATACAGCCATCAGGAGTAATTTCAATAATTCTGTTTGCAACTGTCTGAAGAATTTCATGGTCGTGTGATGAAAGAATTACGACTCCTTTGAAATTAACAAGTCCATTATTTACAGCTGTAATACTTTCAAGGTCCAGGTGGTTTGTAGGGCGATCAAGGAGTATTACATTTGAGCCGTAAAGCATCATTCTTGAGAACATACACCTTACCTTTTCGCCACCTGATAAGACATTTACAGGCTTGTAGACATCATCACCTGAGAAAAGCATTCTTCCAAGAAATCCACGAAGATATGTTTCGGTTTCATCAGTCTGTGAATACTGTCTGATCCATTCAAGAATAGAAAGCTGACAATCATTGAAGTATTCTGAGTTATCAACAGGAAAATATGATACAGATGTAGAAACACCCCATTTGAAAGTACCCTCATCAGCCTGTTCTTCTTCCATAAGAATTTTGAAAAGCATTGTTATCGCTTGTTCGCTTTCACCGATGAATGCAACCTTATCATTGCGTCCAAGTGTAAAGCTTACGTTATTAAGGAGCTTTTCTCCGTCAACTGTTTTTGAAATCCCGTTTACCTGTAATATTTCTTTTCCAAGCTCACGTTCAATGTCAAATCCAATAAAAGGATAACGTCTGCTTGATGCTGGAAGTTCCTCAACTGTAAGCTTTTCAATAAGTTTACGTCTTGAAGTAGCCTGATTTGATTTTGATTTATTGGCAGAGAATCTTTCAATAAACGATTTAAGTTCTTTGATTTTTTCTTCATTTTTCTTATTCTGCTGCTTAATCATTCTCTGAATGAGCTGACTTGATTCATACCAGAATTCGTAGTTACCAACATACATCTTGATTTTAGTATAGTCAATGTCGACGATATGAGTACAAACATTATTAAGAAAATGTCTGTCGTGAGACACAACGATAACTGTACCGAAATACTCTGATAAAAACTCTTCAAGCCAACGTACAGCATCTATATCGAGATGGTTAGTAGGCTCGTCGAGAAGAATTATGTCAGGGTTTCCAAAAAGTGCTTGTGCAAGAAGAATTTTTACCTTTTCATTACCGGAAAGGGTTGCCATATTGCTATATAGTATTTCCTCAGGTAAGCCAAGACCCTGAATAAGCTTTGATACGTCTGATTCAATTTCCCATCCGTTAAGTTCGGCAAATTCAGCTTCAAGTTCAGATGCTTTTATGCCATCTTCTTCAGAAAAATCTTCCTTAGCATAAAGAGCGTCTTTTTCCTGAATGATTTCATAAAGACGAGCATTGCCCATTGTAACTGTATCAATAACATTATATTCATCATAAGCGAAGTGATCTTGTTTAAGAACACTTAATCTTAATTCTTTTGGAATTGATACTTCTCCTGTTGTTGGCTCAAGTTCTCCACATAAAATTTTCAGAAAAGTCGATTTTCCTGCACCATTTGCACCTATAACACCATAGCAATTTCCATTTGTAAATTTAAGATTTACATTCTTAAAAAGTGTAGAGCCGCCGAATTGTAAGCTGACATTTGAAACTGTAATCATAATACCTCCGAAAAAGACTTATTTACATACTTATATATTTTATCATATTTAAAGATAAATGTAAAGGATTTTTTTGCACAAAAAAGGATATCGAAAAATCCGATATCCTTGAGTTTTATTATTAAATTGTAAAATAGGATATAATCCTGTTCATAGACTTAATAACCGAGTGTTTCACCTACAATAATCACTTTAATTCTGTTTTTATGACGCTGATAAGCAGAAACAAGATAATTACAGCAAATTCTGTCATCACTTGCACAGCCGTCACACATTATACCTTTATTATTGTCCTTGATTGAAATACACTCTCCTGTATTATAACATGGAGTTGCTTTATTAAGTCTTTCGCAATTTGGTGGTGCAGCCTCTCGTTTAACACGCATTACAGCTTCATCGAGATTTTTTACAATTTTATTGTAACCCGCAACAACAATTACAGACTTTGGTCCATAGGCAATTGCTGCAATTCTGTTACTGTTACCGTCAACATTATAAAGAATACCGTCTTCTGTAATCGCATTAGCACTTGTGAAATATGCATCGGCTGAAAATGATGCTCTGTATAGCTGTTCAAGCTTATCTTCGCTGACAGCTGAACGGTCAATATACTTATAATCACCTGAATTAAGCAAATCAGGAATATTACATTGTTTTAAAGTAACTGAGCCGCCATGAGTAACAACATCACCTTTATTAAGTAGATTTTCTACAATTCCGACTACATCTTCCTTAGTGGCTGCGTAATGAAATTCCATATTGTTTTTACGCAGATTTTCAGCAGTTCTGTTTATTCGTTTCAGGATAATGCTTTCAATATTTTTGTCCATGATAATTCTCCCTTATATTTAATTTATTTTATTTCATTAAAAACAGTTCTGCAACATCGCTTCGGCAATTTCAGGAAAATACCATTCACCATTCAAGCGATTAATAATTCCAAATTTCTCTCCATTTTCATTGAATACGCCGTTATCCCACCAGATACATGGAATATTCAGCTTTTTAAACGTGTTTACAAGATAACCTATATGTTTACTTCTTGCATGAATATTTGATTTATTGACATTTCCGCATTCATCAATAATTACAGGAATACCTTTATCTGTAAAATAATGTTTAAAATTATTATAAATCTGAATGATTTCATCTATATCCGCTGGTGTATCATTATTCCATATATCAGTACCGTCTGATTTCAAAGAAAACTCATACGGTTTATATACATGAGTTGATACTATAAGCTTATCATCTTCGGGAAGTAGAATATTCCTAAGCACATTTTCATGAATAGATGAACAATATCCAGTAATAATCAGATGTCTGAGCTTATTATTCCCGCCTGTTGAACGTACAATACTGACAAACCTGGCATTAAGCTTATTAATAATATCTCTTGCTTCTTGCGAACCATCTGTCCATTCTATATCTGTTCCCTTGAGGCGAGGCTCGTTCATCGACTGAAATAATAAATGTTCATCATAGTTTTTGAAAAATTCAGCAATCTGATTCCAGATTTTTGAAAATTTGTCAGAAACAAATTCATAATCAGCATTAAGGGGAACGAGCCATTCTTCATGGTGTATATTGATTATAACGTATGTATTGTTATCAATAGCATAATCGATAACTTCTTTTACTCGATTAAACCATACTTCGTCGATCAGAAATTCATCTGATTCATCGGTATGTTCCCCCCAGCTGATTGGTATTCTGATTATGTTAAAACCTGCATTTTTAATATTGTCTATAATCTCTTTTTTTACAACCGGGTTACCCCAATATGTTTCATATTCAGAGGGATTATTACTTTTCGGCAAATATCTGTTTACATCAAGAGAATTGCCAAGATTCCAGCCTGCTTTCATTCCCTTAACTAAAGCCATGGATGAAATATCCCTTATTGCAGCTATACAATTATTAACGGCTGTTATAATAATTCCTCCCCAATTCACTTATCGTAAAAGTGATAAATCTATATAAAAATAACCCCGCAAAATAAATCAGAAATTAAACAACATTTGGTTCAAGAACAGCGTAGTTTCCTTCTGCACGTTTATAAACTACGTTGATATTTCCTGTTGAAGCATTCGAGAACATAAAGAAATTATGTCCGAGCATATTCATCTGAAGGATAGCTTCTTCCACATCCATAGGACGCATTTCAAATTTCTTATGTTTAATTACTTCGTAATCAATCTGTTCAGTAACAGGCTCTGTAAATGCTTCCTTGAAAGCTGTATCTTTAAGACGCTTTTCAATCTTTGTTTTATTCTTTCTGATCTGTCTTATGATCTTATCAATAGAAGCATCAAGAGCATCTTCTTTATCAATAGCAGACTGCTCTGCTCTGTAAATCATATTATTGTATTTTACTGTAAGTTCTACTACTATCTGATTCTTGAATTCAGAAAGTGTAATCTTTGCCTCTGCATCATCTCCAAAAAATTTGTCAAGCTTTGCTGAAAGCTTTTCTTCTGCAAACTCTGTGAAATTCTGTGGTGTGTTCATTTTTTTAGATGTAATTTTAACATTCATATTAGTTCCTCCTTTTTGGCAACAATTTAATATAAAATGTTATAAACTGATTGCCATAAGTATTATGGTTATATTATAGCACGATTTATATTTTTTTACAAGCTTTTTATGCAAATTTATACATCCCGCACAATCAAAGCTACTTTATTTCAGCAATTTATACATAACAAAAGATGTTTTATTATAAAAATCAGCTACATAGAGAATCAAGCATGCATTTTACAATCTGTTCTGTCTTTACATTTCCGCTTTTTTTATCTTCAATAAGCACACAGAACGCAATAGGATGTCGGCGGTCATTTACAAAACCTGTAAGTAATGAGTTTTCTTCTTCGCCATTTTTAACCTGAGCCGTACCGCTTTTAATTCCCAATTCGTATCCGCTTATGGATTCAGTATAATTCTTACCGTTTTCAAGCATTATTTTCTTTGCAGCTTCTGCAGTATTAGCATCAAAAATGCTGTCACTGTATTTAGTTTCCGCTCTGTCAGTTATTTTTCCTTTTACATTTGTAATATGGTCAATAAGATACGGCATTGTCATTCTTCCTGTTTCATTTGCAACAGCACTATTCCATAGTATCATCTGAACAGGGCTTACAAGTGTATCTCCTTGTCCTATACATCCCCACTGTGTATCAAAATCGGAGGAATTTTCAAGAGTTGTAGACGCTGTTTCGCAATTAATACCATCAATACTGATATAATTCTTTTTTTTTCCATTTATTGAATAGCCAAGTGAATTAAATGATTTTTTGATACTATCAAGCGGTAATTCACTATCTTCTACAAGCTGTGCGTAGAAAGGATTACAGCTATTGGCAAAAGCTTTTGTTATATTCTGTTCGCCATGCCCTTCAGATTTATGACATTTTATTGTCTGACCATTCATATTAACGTATGACCCTGTACAATTATAGGTTTTATCAAGCAACTTTTCCTCGCCAATTGTTTCAAGTGCCGCAATAAGCGTAGGAATTTTCTGAGTTGATCCCGGTACTGTACCATACAGATTTTTAGAAATCAATGTTCCCGTTTCAAATTCAGCTATATTCGCATATCCTTTTGCAATATCAACTGACGGCAGACTTACACATACAAGTATTTCACCTGTAATATAATCATATGCTACTGCACAACCTTTTTTATTTTCAAAGGCATTATATACAGCTTTATTTGCATAATGGTCAAGAGAGGTATATATTGCACTTTTTCCACCGTTTTCTACAAGTCCCGTAGAAAATGAATAATTATTCAGCTTTTCTAAGTTTTTGGCTACAAGAGTATTGGACATCTGTCCTGTGTTATCCCCTATTAAATTACCGACGTCTATAAAATGCTTATCTTCATATTTTGAAAAATCTCCGGAACCATCAAATAATACATCTCCGTTTTTATCATATACATTACCTATTACTTTATGAGTGTTATGTGACATATAGAATGCAGATTCTCTCTGTATTCTGACAACAAGAACAATCATTCCAATTATAAAAGCAACTAATATAAACGCTATAAGGCGCTGTCCGCGTTTTATACTTTTCATTTTGCGCCTCCCTTGGATCTTCTTTTGCGTTTATGACGTTTAAATACAGGAGATTGTCCTGCGATAACCATACCTATCATAAATCCGCTTGTTACCATTGAACTTCCGCCTTGTGAAATAAATGGAATAGTTACTCCTGTAAAAGGAATCATATTGCATGATCCGAAAATATTAAGTGCCATTTGCACGATAAACGCACCACAGACACCTGTTGTTACTGTTGTATGAAAATAAGACCTTGGTGGGTTTATAAGTGGTAGTATAAGCATACTCAGAATCACTATTATCATCATTAGAGCAAATAGCAGTCCCCACTCTTCACATATACTGGAAAAGACTATATCAGTATCCGATGCGGCTATATTATGAAGATTTCCGTTTCCCGGTCCTTTTCCGAACCAACCGCCCTCAGCAATAGCTATAAGTGCTCTGGATTGCTGATATCCGTTTCCTGATTTGTCGTTCCAGATGTCAACGTTTAATCTGTCCTGAACGTATGACGGGGCAAATTTTAATGCAAGAACAATGAGAATTGCTGATATAACTCCTATTATTACAAGAATTTTTTTTGAAAATTTTGCTTTTGGGTAACAAAATCTGAACATAAGTCCACATAAATATATAGCTATAAAAGTTGGCAGACTGCCTAAATCCCTGCACCACCATTGAAGTCCGACGATAAGTATTATAAGTCCTGTAAGAACAATGTTTTCCTTAACGACATTAAAACAAAGCACTTTAGTTTTTTTCTGCTGTTCGATAATTGAAGTTGAACATGAAAGAATAAATGCAGGCTTAAGAAATTCCGATGGCTGAATAGTCATAAATCCAAGGTCAATCCAGATGCTTCTACTGCCTGTAAGAGTAAGAATACATAAGATTATTATCAGATTAATAATGAAAATATATTTTTTCTTTGTTTGAATCAGGGTATGATTACGACAGATAATATATCCGAGTCTGCACGCAATAAGAGCGGCAATACATGTAATTAAGTGTTTCTTTGCAAGTTCTACTCCACCAAAACAGGATTGGAATATAAGGCTCATATTAAGTATAAGCAGAAGCATACAATCAATAGAATATGTCATTTGCTTATAAAATAGCATTACAATAAAATAAACGAGATCAAGACTTATGACAACTCCAGCAAGTGTAACAACATCTTTGGTTTCTGTATAGTTTCCATTGAATAAAACGAGTGCAAGCATAGCGCAATGCGCAATTAATACAAAAAGGCACGAAGTGACATAGGAAAGTCCGTTTTTATACATTATTTCCGTTTCTCCTTTTTCTGATTGTAAGCTTATATTTTCCAAGCTTTATAATATCATTTTCACACAGTCGGGCTTGCTTAACTCTTGAACCATTTATATAAATACCTGACTTTGAGCCGATATCCTTAATTGTCCATACACCGTTACAAACCGTAAGAAGTGCGTGATAACGTGAAACGGACATATCCATAAGTCTGATATCCGCTGAAGCGTGACGTCCTATTATTATTTCATCACATTCAAGAGGATATGTTTTTCCAGGTTCAACAAGTTCCATATCACCGCCGATTTTACTCCACCGCTTTTTTCCTGTATGTCTTTCCCTGTATGCTGAAAAGATCAGAACTAAAACACATATATCAAGCATAATTATTGCTATTGCGGAAAGCATAACATTAAATGTACTCATTTTTATCTCCAATCTAATTATACATATACAAAGTAATTATATCACAGAACAAGAGTATTTGCAAACATTACATAACTTTTGCGTTTGTTTGAACAGAATATTAAAGCAATATTAAACAAAAATATACATTTATAGCAATAAATGCAAAGAAAGACTCATAATTTTACATTATTTTATTTATTTCGGATATTATGAGAAATAAAATGTAAACTTTTTATTTTACGCCTTTACAAGTATAAAAAAATATATTAAAGTTATATTGATAATGTTATGAAGGGAGTTTTCTTATAAATGAAGCGTATTAATAAGCGTTTTTTTTCTATAATTGCATCAGCAGCCATTACATTAAATATGACAGCTGTTTGCAATATTGATAATTTTACTGTTAATGCTGGACAACAGCTTGGACAGACAGATTTCAAAAATGGTGTTGGATTACCTTGGCATATCTGCGAATCAGGTCCAGGCAAAATGGATTTTGAAATTGATAAAGGTGTCTATACTGTAACTATTGTTAATCCGGGCGGTGCATCTGCAGGCGGTGAGGACAGATGGGATTGTCAGTTCCGTCACAGAGGGCTTAAGATTGTTGCAGGTCATCAGTATAAGGTTGAGTATGAGATTACAGCTTCAAACAGCGGTAAATATTATACTAAAATAGGAAATCTTGATGGTGATGTAGAAATATGGCATAATATGTCAACTAATGAGGGGGATTTCGGTGCTAACTGGGATCCTATGCCTATAAATGCAAATGAAACAAAAAAAGTTCAGCTTACATTTACAGCAAGTCAGAGTCTTGATGTTGCCGAATGGGCTTTTCATCTCGGTGGTGACGGTCAGTATACACAGGGCGGCTGTTTCCCTGCAGGTACTGTTATAACATTTGATAATATGTCACTTACTGACATGACAAGTGATGAAAATGATTATAAAGCGGTTGAACAATGGAACAGAGCTGAAATTCTCACCAATCAAGTGAGCTATTTTACTGATAGAGCTAAAAAAGCTACAATGCTTTGTAATGAAAAGAATGGCATTTCATTCGACGTAAAGGATTCATCTGATAAGACTGTATATTCAGGTAAATCAGAAGCGTTCGGATATGATGCAGATTCTGATGATAATGTTCATATTATTGATTTTTCTGAATTAAACGAAGAAGGAACATTTTATATCGAAGCTGAGAACGGTGCTGTAAGCCGTAAATTTAAAATTGGCGATGATGAAATCTATTCAAGTCTTCTTTACGATTCGCTTAACTATTTTTATCAGAACAGAAGCGGAATTGAAATAGAAAGTCAGTATATTACATCAGGTGATTCTGCAACTCTTGCCCGTGCAGCAGGTCATACAAGCGATAATGCTGAAGTTGAACAGACATGGGGATACAGCGGAAGCAGCGGCTCTCAGGAAGTAAGCGGTGGCTGGTATGATGCAGGCGATCACGGTAAATATGTTGTAAACGGCGGTATTGCATTATGGATAATGCAGAATCAGTACGAAACAGCTAAATTAATGGGCTTTGAAGATGCGTTTGCAGATGGTACAATGAACATTCCTGAAAACAGCAACGGCTTTCCTGATCTTCTTGATGAAGCAAGATGGGAAATGGAATGGATGATGAAAATGCTGGTCAACGGTGGAGAGTATGACGGAATGGTATATCATAAAGTCCATGACGAAAAATGGACAGCACTTGCTCTTGCACCTGCCGATGACGATTTAAAACGTATTCTCAAACCGCCAACGACAGCCGCAACACTGAACGTATCAGCTTGTGCGGCACAAGCTGCAAGATTATGGAAAGGCATTGATGATGATTTTTCTGATAAATGCCTTGAAATAGCTGAAAAAACT
>JAFWWU010000069.1 GCA_017523285.1 Ruminococcus sp. | reverse complement strand
TTTACAAGCATTACTATCTGCCTTTTAAATTCGTCTGTATAATTCCTTGTTTTTCCTGACATTTTTACCACCTTACCTTTTTTTATTTCTATTATATCATGGCTAAATGTTTTCTGTCCAATTTATTATAACCGATCCAGTGTCAGCGGCTCGCTGTGGTCTGCCTTGCCGAACATTCGGTAAACACCAGAGAAGCAGAACGACAATGCACTGAGCAATGCCGTTGCCGACATTGAAATATCGGTTGATGTCGTTTCTGCAACTCCGACCGCCATAGCCTGTGGCACAAGTGGCAGGCAGGTCAGCGGAAAATCAGGCAGAGCAGACTTGTCCGTCCTGAGCGGAACGGGACTGATCCAGTTTGAGTTTTCGTTCGAGTTCTCCAAGCAAATTTCTCCTTTCTTCTATGAATTTCTGTTGTTCTTCCTTTGTGCCCGTTATGAATATTTCGCAGTAATACTCATACTCAGATAGCTTTGTCAGGCCCTCGGTAAACAGCAGATGCAAGTCCTCATCATCCGATTTCGGAGCATATTCTGTGCGATATCTCCGAAGCAGATTGCAGTAATCGGAAAGTATGCGAAAAGCTCTTTGCTCCTGCGTCTGTGTACTTACATATTTTGTTTTTACTTTCGGAGGACTCCCTCTTATATGCTCAATCCCGAAATCAGCACAAAGTCTTTTTGCAGACTGTATCGGAGACTCTCCGAACAGCCCCTCTACAAGCTTTGTGACATCGCCGCATTTACCGCAGCCGAAGCAATAAAAGTGGTCGTCGTACAGCCTCATTGACGGAGTGCGGTCATTATGAAAAATGCAGTTGGTCATACCGCCTCTGACCTTCAGCCCGTAATACTCCGCCGCAGCCCTGACTGGAATTTTCTCTCGTACAGCTTCAAAAATATTCATCATTCTCACCGACCTTTCTCTGATTTTTTAGCCGCCTTGCGGTATTATTCTTTATGGTATATTCCCTTGCCGAGGCTCGTCGTTCCTCGGAATAAGGCTTTGTAAGCCTGAAGCAGAATCTTCCCTTCTTTACAATAAACAGTGCACCGCCGAACTCGTCTGTTTCGATATGCTTGCAGGAGTCGGGATAGGAGTTGCTGTAATTGTAAAGCCGCCTCTTCAAATCTGTGTTGTGAGTAAATACCTCGATAATCGGCTCATCCTCGTTGAAGCTGATATGAGTGGTGCGTTCCTTCTTTTTAAGCTTATCCTTCATAAAATAGTCCTTTCTGACTGAAACAGTCTGTTTTTGCGAGATTTTTTACAGCTCTTGACCTGTAAAAATTAACGTTTTTTCTTCAGGAAATTGCAAAAACGATGCAGAGTATGTCCGGAAAATTTCCTGCTGATTTTTTCGTCACTTTTACAGCTCTTGACCTTCCTCACTATTCAAGCCGAAAAAATGAGGGGGCAATGCAATATTTTTTGAAAAATTTTTTCAATGAGAAAAAGCACCCTCACACATTGCCATATCTGACGCATTTTTAGAGGGTGTTTTCAAAATAATTGTTCAGCTTCTTTAAGATTTTTGTTTTGCGTCGTGTAATCGTGCTCTGATTTACACCGTATTCCTGTGCAAGCTTCGTATCGCTGATGTGCTCAAAATAAATTTTGCAGATAAGTTTCTTTTCATCTTCTGTCAGCGTTGCAACAGCTTCGGGAATCTTTTCAATCATAATTCTTCGCATAACGCTGTCCTCGACTGCTTCACTATCGTCTGCAATAAAAGAAGCACCATTATACTCGTCTGTATCAAAAGCGTTGTATGAGAACTCGCCAACACGGATAGCTTCCTCCTGAATATACTTTTCTCTACGGCGTACTCTGTAAAAGTCCTTGTAGTCAGCTTCGGTAACTTCCATAAGCGCATAGCCGAGATTGATGATGAACGGCTTTTCATCACAGCTTTTCTTGTAGAGCTGAAGCTCAGCTTCTGTAATCTGATAATAGCCTTCTGCGGGGTTGTTTCTGTTGTTAAAAATAAAAATTTCTCTTGACATATATTTGTCCTCCTTTGAATTCGGGCAACAAAAAAGGACCTGTGAATTTCACAAGTCCTTGATTGCTGCTATGTAATTGTTTTTAGGTATAAAAAATGCTCCGTAATTTTTTATTACGGAGCAAAAAAAATTGTATTATAACAATATTTTTATTGATTTCAGATACTATTTCTTGAAATCAGATGAATTATATGATATAATTTAATATAAATAATTATATACGAAAAAGTCCTCCCATATATAGGCGGTAGAGTTATCTCCACCTGTGTGTGCAGGTGGAGTAATAGGGATGCTTTCTTGGCAAACAACGGATTATTGCGGATTTCCGCAGGTAAATCCAAAGAATTATTCCCTGATATATGTAAAAAGTCGGGGACTCCCGAAGGAATCCCCGTAGTGTCATCAAAAACAGAAAAATCGGGGACTCCCGAAGGAGTCCCCATAATTTCGCCGTCAATCGTGATTACAGGGCATTGTTTTTTACGTTTGTTTCCTTCAATACTAATATTCATATCTGCATTTGCTGTTCTGTTGAAATTGAAATTCCATATAAAGCGGTTATCCTTAACCAATATAGAATTTATGATTTCATTCATAAGGTCGTGAGTGTATTCAGGTGAACTCATGTCAATCATTCCTGCGAGAGCCTGAGATACTGCTGACATATCTGAAATACAACTTTCAACCAGTTCCTGCTGCTCTCCGCACGATGTTTTTTCATCCTTGAACTTCTGCAAATCTGCACTGTAAGTCTTTTTGAACTCGGCAAATTCTTCCTTGTCAATCTGACCGTCAGTATAAAGTTCAATGAGATTTTTGAGTTTTTTCTCAATCTTCTCAATTTGTGCGTCGATAAACAACTCTCTGTGCTTGGAATTTTCTCGTGTAGCATCCGTATAATATTTCTTGATATATTCAAGAGCAATCATCAAATCCTCTTTACGACTTTTCCAAGCTTCATTTAAGAAATATTTTGCCATCATTTCCATTTTCCAGTCTGTAACGGAGTGTTCGTTGCAGTAACCATCAGTTTCAAGTCCCATCTTCTCACGCTGAGAAGCTTTGCCGTTATTGATTTGATTATAGCAAACATAATTATAGGTAACAGTACCGTCATTATGCTTATGATAACGGTTTTTTCTGAATGATGAACCACAAGAGCAACGTAACTTCTTTACCCAAAGGTCTCTGGAAGTGCGATTGCTTTTTTTCTTTTCCTCGCCGTTTACAACGAGGGTAGTTTTACGCTTTTCTTTAAGGATAGCCTGACATCTGTCCCACTGTTCTTCAGTAATAATCGGTTCAAAATCGCCCTTAACATATTCATAGCTATCTTTGTCGAGGTTATGAACTCGCTTTTGTTCAAGATAGTTATTGCTGTACGATTTGTAGTAACCGATATATCCCTTGTAAGTGGCATTTTGCAGAACACGACCTACATTATGGGAAGTCCATTTTGTAGTACCTGTTGCAGTAAGGCGTTTGCGTTCCTGCAAAATCTTTGCGATTTTCATTGTACCGTAGCCTTCTTCATAAAGGTCATATATCATCTTTACAGTTTCAGCTTGTTCGGGATTTATTTTGTAGGTTTCACCGGGATTTCTGTCATAGCCTAAGATGTTTCCGCTGCCGAAAAGCTGTTTGTTTGCACGGCTGATACGCTGACCTGCCTTTACTCTTTCGGATACCTTACGGCTTTCTTCCTGAGCGAGTGTTGCCATAATTGTTAATCGGAGTTCACCGTCGCCGTCCATAGTCCAGATATTATCGTCAACGAAGAATACCTCAATTCCACGACCCTTTAATGCACGGGTATGAGTAAGCGTGTCAACGGTATTTCGAGCGAAACGGCATACTTCACGAGTAACGATAAGGTCAAACAGTCCTTTTTCGGCGTCTGCTATCATTCTCATAAACGAAGGTCTTTTCTTTGCCTGAGTACCTGTAATACCTTCGTCTATGTATCTGCCTACAACTTCCCAATTTGGAAAACGCTTTGCAGTATCTTCATACCACTGCATCTGATTTTCGAGAGCAGAGAGCTGAGCTTCGTGTTCTGTAGAAACTCGTCCGTAGAAAACGACCTTTCTTGGTCTGTTTTTGTCAAGAAAAAGCGGATTTTCTGGAATATACATAATATGTCCTCCTTCTGGCATTAAGCCTTAAATTCTTTAAGCTCGTGTTTTACAATTTTGTCAAAGGTTTCCTGATTGATAAGTTCGTGCTTGAGCAGAACTTTCAGAGCCAACCAGATACCATAATTTCGTTCGATTTGTGGTGTATTAAGCATAATTTATCTCTCCTTACATTTTAGCACTTTAAAGCGTAAATGTCAAGAGCGTTTCCTGACTTTCGCTCAGTGCGAGGTTGTGCCTACTTTGGGTAGGCTATGTAAAAACGGCAGCTCTTGAAGAACTGCCGTTTGAAAAAGGAGGTTAGCAATATGAAAGAAAATTACCTGTTTATGATGTCAAATACCTTATCGAACTCTTCGTCGCTAAGTTCGATACCGTAGTTATGGTAGAGTAAACCCATAATTTCGCAGGTTTTCTCCAAATCTCTGTCAAGCTCCTTCATTGCTTCATCGGGGGTAAGAATTGCTACTACCATTACATTTCCCATAATTATATTCTCCTTTATTTTCAGTTTGTTACTGTTATCTGCTTTATCCAGTCGAAAACGGGTAAAATGCCGTTTTCTTTCAAACGATTATACAAGAACGCTGCTCCCTTATGCGTCCAACGGGTATGAATAAAGAAGCCTTCACCGTAGAAAGTGGGGCGTTTGTCCGTCCTCACATATCCGCAATTCTCATATTCGGGGGCAATCATCCAAGTTCCATAGGCTCTGTACTGAATACCGAGAATACAGAGCAAGCGATTGAATTCGATTGCCGACATCTGATATGCGATTGCAATATCAGATACATTCAGCAAATCGCTTTCATCATCATACATATTGATGAAGTCAACGACCTCTGCAAGTGAGTCATTTTCTTCGACAAGCCTCATATTCTCGCTTTCAAGCTCCCTCGTGCGGAGCTTTTCTTCTTTAAGCTGAATAAAGAGCTTTTCGGCTTCCTCTGTGCCATTAAGCACATTGTCGATTGTCTGCTCTGTTGCGTACATTCCGTATTTCCTGATTGAAGGGAGGACTTCGGAAGTTACCCAGCGTTTGAACTTCTTGGCGTTTGGAAGCTTACTGGAGAGGATAAGGCTATATAAGCCGCTTTCATTAATAATAGTGGTGTTCTGTCTACCTGTTGAACACCCACCCTGAAACGGGGTAAGTGATTTATCTTCTTCGTCAACGTGACGTTGAAGTGCATTTTCGGATTTAGAATAGCCTAAGGCTTTCGCTACATCTTTTCCCACGAACCACGGCTGACCGTCAATGAGGATTGTTCTTACTGAACCAAACTGTTCGTGTTCAAAAATTTTGATTTCGTTATTCATTCTCGTTACCTCCAAAGTTATTGTTAATTCCGACGCTTACCGCAAGAGCCTTATCGACTTCTGCGAGTGTCTTGTTGCTTATGCGGCACAGCAACTTGCCGAGCCTTGATTTGTCGATTACCTGAACCTGTTCACAAAGCACCATCGAGTTCTTGTGAAGCCGATTGCTGTAAACGGGAACGTGAACTGGTAACGCTCGTTTCTTCATTGCCGTTGTAATCGGAGCAACGATTGTAGTCGGACTGTACTTGTTACTGGATCGGTTATAATAAATTGGACAGAAAACATTTAGCCATGATATAATAGAAATAAAAAAAGGTAAGGTGGTAAAAATGTCAGGAAAAACAAGGAATTATACAGACGAATTTAAAAGGCAGATAGTAATGCTTGTAAA
>JAFWWU010000068.1 GCA_017523285.1 Ruminococcus sp. | reverse complement strand
TCCTTTATACTCTTTTATTTAAACATAAATAAAAAATATACAAGTAAAAATTACAAGTTGTTTGTAAAAAAATATTTTGAGACTTTTAATGAGATTACAAAATATAATAATAATAGAGATAAATATGAACTTGAAGATGAAAATACAAACTCTAATGACAATAAAAAAGAACGTGATTATAAAAAATACTTAGAATACTATACGTCAGAAAGAGAATTAGTCACTGAATCTGAACGGATGTTTACAGAATTAATATATGGTTTTAGTATTATAAAAGGAACTGATGAAGTTATATCTCATGCATTTAAAAAGAACGTAGAACTAGAAAATTCGGATATAGATATAAATAAAATATACGAAATCAATTCAAATTTTATAATTATTCCTAATGTATATTTACGAAGAAAATATAGTCATATAGTTACAAAAATCACTTTAAACTGCATGAACAGAAAGGATTATTCAATTCGTGAAGAATTCTTTAAGAATTATAATAGTCAAGTTCTTGATTTTTGTATTTATGAAGCTTTTATATACTATCCTATATTAATGTCGTATGTATTGCTCACACTCAAATATATTTTTTCTGATAAACATAAGAATAAGCTTTTATCAAAATTTCAGAATGCAAATACTTCACCTAAAGAAATGGAAGAAAATCTCAGAACAGTCCTTGATGAAATATGTAAAAACAATAAAAATATGAAAAAAGATGAGCAGTTTGAATGGTTATCTTCCGAATCAGATGTTACATTTAATTCTCTACCTAAGGATATGTCCTGTTTCTACAAACATTTGAATATTATGTTTGATGAAAAAGATTTTCCATCATACTTTGCAAGTATCATTTATAATCCAAGAGTAAATGAAACAGCTGGGCTAATTAATTCGTATATGAAAACATTTTATGATTTCTGGGGTAAACTACAATAATTCATATGGACCAGATGGACCATCATTTTTCAAATCAATATAAAGTATCGAAATATAGCCAATAATTATTGATTTTATTTTTCGTGGCCCACTTGGTCCAGATTTATATTATCATGTACTGATGCAAGCGGATGTGTATAAGAAGATTTTTCTACTTAGCATATACATTAATAATATAGTATGCATAGTAATGCATGCGATTCATTTTTCAAAAAGTGATGTATATTATGGAGATGCAAATATTCGTAAATAGCTCTATACATAAACTGCTGAATTTACTTGAAGGTATTAAGCATATTAAATGGACCACTTGGACCACATAAATTCAAATCAATATAATTTGGCTATATATCGTTATTTATTTTGAATTCAAGAATAAGTGGTCCATCTGGTCCATAATATTTTCAGCTAACAAGCCCCTTCACAAAGCTGATAAACATCAGCGTTCCTGATTTCACTGAGCGTCTGAATGATAAGATCGTTATCCATAAGCATATCCTCAATCTCATCTACTGTATACCCATATTCAAGCAGAGCAGTTATATCTTCCTCATCAACTCCAAAGTATCCGCACATTTCAAGAAGCAGTTCTTCATGATAATTATAGAAATCATCATAAGAAGAATAGAAGTTTGAGTAAAAAGATGTCCTGTAAGCTTCAAACTCGCTCTTTGAAATATTTCCGTCAATATCAATTGAGAGTATATCCTCTTCATATACAGGTATAATCTCATACTTGTATTTCCATAAGCCTGTTGCTTTAAGAGCCTTGTTCATTATGCTCTCTGTCGATGTGTATATGTAAAGTCCAAGCTTTTCAAAGTATATAAGATGAAGCGGACTACTGCCCTTTATAAAATACAGCGTATTATCTTCATCAAGTATTGTAAATGTAAAGTTACCATGTACATCTTCTGCCATGCTTTTAAGACTTTCAAAGCTTAGTGTACCTTGCTTTTCAATAAGCTGTACTGCAACATAGCTGTCAGTTTCTATATGTGTATATGGGAGTTTCTTCTCTTTTTTAAGCTCATTATCGTTGTAAAGAACTCCGTTATGAGCAAAAGCAAAGGATTTATCTGCATATCCCATAAATGGATGATTATTCCAGTTAAATCTCTGATTCCCCTGTGTAGTAAGCCTGGTATGCCCCATTACTGCTTTTGTATTTTCAGGAAAACTGAATTTCAGCTTATGAGCAGGCTTTGGTCTTTTGTAAATTGTAATCTTATTGTTCTTTACATATGAAATACCCGCAGCATCTGTGCCTCTTTCCTCAGATGCATTAGCAAGCTCTTGTGTAAGCTTCGTTAATAGCTTATGAGGTATAATTCCTTTTGTATCAAGCCAACCAAATAATGCACACATATTATATATCCTCCTCTGTATTAATTCTTTCATTGATATATAGGTTTCTTTCCTTTAAATACTGGATAAGCTCAGTATCATTAATATCCGATACAAATTCAGACCACGAAAGCTTCTGAATTTCATCATCAGACATAAAAACAGCCGCATTACATATCTCATTTACGAGTTGTAATGCGGCTATCAATGTATTATACTTTAATGTACCTCTGAATAATCTGAACTCTATCGTACTGTAATTACATAGATTTACAGCAGCGTATCTTCCATAGTTCCCTTTCTTTGCTTTATCAAGTATAGCTCTTGGAGTGTTTTCATATCCGTATCTGCTTGCCCATCTGCTCATTGTAGCTTCACTTCTGCGTGAAAATTTCAATAATTCGTTCCAATGATGCTCCACAAAATAGAGAATACGGGAGATTATACTTTCCTGTTCATCATAATTCTCACTAAGACTGTTTCTGTTTACATGTATATGTAAGCCACATGTACTGGTCTGATGAGAACGATAACCAAGAGCAATTGCTCTTTTCATTATTCTCTCCCAGCAGAAATGCTTATGATAATCAAGAGTCATAGGATGAGTTACTATTTCCATGCCGTCATTAAGGCTTCCGTCTGATTTTATGTAGATATGCTCTTTATCTTCATTGGCAATTTCAAGAAGCTCATCAGCGTAATCGCAATCACGACCGCCTATATCAATTTCAAGTTCTACTCCGAAATATCGAGAGTCGCTTCCATAAAATATAGGTTCAGGTTTATAGCTGTATTCCTTTATAGATGAATTCTCACTGCATATATCATGATAACATTCAGAACAATAATCGCTATCTCCGTAATGATAAGCGTCATCTATATGCATAAGAGCGTCACATGACTGACAGCGTGTATAGTAATTATCATAACAATGCTGACATAGATTAGTATATTCATCTCCATATGAATCAGAATCCCAGACAGTAGCTCCGCATCTATCGCATGTACAGCAGTATCTTGAAATACAATCGGAACATACAACTTGTCCGTTTACTGTGCTGTAATCATCATCTTCAATTATTTCTCCGCATTTAGAGCATATTATTTTTTCTTCCATTTTCTTTTCCTCCATAATATTAATATTCTTCCGCTAAAAGCATAGTTGAATGATCTCCGTCATCAATAACATAGACTTTCTCAGTTATAGGTTTCTCTGACGGAATAAGGTATTCCTTTTTATACTCAGGTTCTTCTGATGTGTGAGTTATACGTTGTAAAGAACCAACAACACTAAGATTAAACACTTGCAGATAATCTTTAGGTTCTGAAAGATCATCAATACAATCCCACATAAAAAACTGGAGTTCAAGAGATATATTCTCCTGAACTCCTTTTGTAATATATCGATTTGAATTAAACATACATACTCCTTTCAGAAATCAAGTCCTGTAAGAAGAGATAATACTAATCTTACCTGATTTGAAGTATTTCTTCCTATAGCACACCAATTGGCAAAGCTTTCACAGTTATTGAAGATAAGGTTATATGAACTTTCACCAAGTCTCATATATGCACGACTTACTGTAAGATCGAAGTCCTGTTCCTCATGGTGTACCTCTTCAACAGTTCCTCCGTTTTCAAATTCGTACAGTGGGGACATTACTATACCTTCGGATTTATAGTGAACAACCTGTCCGTCGCCTACATAAATTCCATGATGATAATAACACCCTCGCCATACTCTTATATGACTTCCGTATTGCATAAAAAACTCCTTTCATTTTTTTGATAATTTCTTATTATTATCTACTATAATGATATATAAATGAAAGGATTAAAAGTACGGAATAAAGCCAAACAATCTAATAAGAATAAATATAACGAGAAGAGGTGTATTATAATGTATGAATCATTTTCAGAAGAAATCATAACTGTGGAAGAATTTGCAGAGCTATTATATATAGGTAGAAACACTTCATACAAAATTCTTAACAGTGGAGAAATAAGAGCCTTTAAAATAGGCAAGGCTTGGAAGATACCCAAAGACGCTGTATCTGAATACATATTAAAGAAGTCAAGAAAGAATCTATCTGACAACTGAAACGACATAAGATTTAGGAGAAAAATGAAATTTCACGATGCAATCTATCTGTCGATGCAGGTTAATACAAATGAGTAAAAAAATGCAGCGTGGAATTTGATTTTGCGAGTAAATCTTGTGGAGTGAAGAAAAAGCAAGCTGTTATGCCTTATTATCGGCATAACAGCTTGTTTCAATAAATATCAAATTTGAATACAGGGGAGATATTATATAACAGGAATTGTTACAACAGCAATAAACATATCACCATCAATATCAACTCTGAACTGACCGCCGCAAGCCTCTGTGAAACTTTTAGCTATTGATAAACCAAGACCATTCCCCTCAGTGCTTCTTGCTTCATCTCCTCGTGTAAAACGCTCAGTGATTTCATCGGGATTGAATGTCATTTCATAACTTGCAATATTCTTGATTATAATATCGCATGCTCCGTTTTCATTTTTCAGAGTGAGATATATTCTTGTACCCTCCATAGAGTATTTCAATGCATTATCAATTATATTCTGCAATACTCGGTACATTTTCTTTCCGTCAGCATTAATCGGAGCAGTTTCTGCCTGGATATCACACTTCAAAGCTCTGCCTGACGCTTCAATCTTATCCGCCATATCTCCAAGAACTTGCCTTGTAAGAACAACTGCATCAATTTCCTCTGACTTTACATCAGTGCGACTTGTCGCTTTAGCAAGGTCAAATAAATCGGCTACCATTGTTTTAAGTCGCTGTGATTTATCTTCAATTATTGTCACATAATCTCTTGCAGTAGGTGAAAGCTCCTCAGCTGATAAAAGGTCAATATAGCTTATGATTGATGTAAGCGGAGTTTTTAAATCGTGAGAAACATTTGTCACAAGCTCAATTTTCATACGCTCCGATTTTAACTGTTTTTCTACTGTTGTCTGAATTCCGTCAGATATATTATTAAGCTTTTCAGTAGGAACATATATCGGAGAATCGAGCTCTTCATTACGAATCATATAATCTCCTGAATTAACAGCAGAAATATGTTCATTAAGACGTTCAAATGCCTTTAAATCAGAAAGACTGAAATAAATATAGCCCGCAATTATAATTATTATACATACTGGGAAAAGCTCTAATTCGTTAATAATTGCTGATATGATTAATGAGATTACTCCAAGTGCTATTGCAATGCCTGTTCTTAAAATAAAGCTTCTTGTAAATTTATCGTTGCGAAGCATATCACGACTTACCATATTTTTAAGAAATTCTTCTTTTGCTTTCTTAGCTTTATTAACTAAGCATTTTATAAGGTCAATACCTTTATTGATAAGTCTGCCGATAATTGAAGTTTTCATCATACTGCGGCATTTAAAACGGATTATAAGTGTATTAAGTATAAGAAGAGTTGCTCCGAATACAACTGCTCCTGCTGTACCATTTATACCACTAAAAAGCGTTGATGTATAATTAACCTTAAAACTATCCCATATTTCATCTATGTAACAGCAATAAGCTACAGCACCACCAATTATTGCAGTCGCAAATGCAATGTAAATCTCGGCAAATACTTTATCGGCAGATGTGAGAACGAATTTCTTGTCTTTTTTGCTGTAACCACCTGCAATTAGTACATATACAGCCATTATCAGTGCAATAGCCGCAAATGGAATAAGCTTTAAAAATCCGATGTTTAATTCTGATTCGTGTTTTCTTTCTTCTTCAATTGATTTTTCTATTTCTGCAATAGTGTTAGCATTCGGAGAAACAGTAATTACTATTTCATCTTCAGGCATCTGAGTTTTTATAAATTTACTTTCATCAATTACAGGTTTGCCAGCGTCAGTAACAGGCTGAATGTCAGTATCTGTCTTATCTTCGATATGTTCGCTTTCAAATTCCTGTTCATAATTATCGGTAAACGCTTCATTTGCTTCTGTTACAGGAATCTGCTCATTAATTGTCGGGTGTTCAGGATTAATAGAATCGTCAGGGAGTGGAGTTGAGCCGTCAGTCTTGTAATAAATCGTTGCTCCAAGCTCGTCTATATAGCTGTTACAACCAGTTGTATCAAAGTCATATATAGCATAACCCTTGCCTTCAATATAGTAATATGTCATTCCGTAATTTGTGGTAAACCAGTTAAATAATCCTGAGCCATAAAAGCAATGAAAATAATTGCTGTATAAAACTTCTCCGTTACGCTGTCTGAATGAATATAATGTTGATGAAAGGTCATCATGTGATTTATCTGTGTTGGAATATTCGCTGTAACCTATATTTACACGGTATTCAATGTTATTTGAATCACTTATCTGAAGCTCTCCATTATTATCCATAATTCCCATTTCCTGTAATGCGGAAATAGTCTGCTTCTTTTCATATTCTGTTCCGTTAAAGTTGCCGTTTTCATCAAGCTTATTCAGATACATATGACCTGCAATATATAACTTGCGGTAAATATCATTTGCATCTTCGTTATATGTACCATAATTTTGAGTATAGTCATTGCTATTATAGAATTCATCTGATTTAACGAAAAGTGATGTTGTATGTGCGGCACATACAAATGCCATTGCACAACCTATAGTTCCTGCTGCAATTCGTGTTGCTTTGTTCTTTAACATTTTTTTGTCCTTTCTATTCACGGCTTATTTTATAGCCTATTCCCCAGACGACCTTAAGATATCTTGGCTCTGCTGGATTAATTTCAATTTTTTCTCGTATATGGCGGATATGCACCATTACTGTATTTTCAACTGAATAGGAGTCCTCATTCCATACACGATTATAGATTTCTTCTGTGGAAAATACTCTGCCTGCATTTTCCATAAGTAGTTCTGTAATTTTGAATTCAGTAGCTGTCAGCTTCACAGGCTCGCCGTCAATGTAAATCTGTTTTTCATCACGATCAAGAGATAAACCACCTATACGAAGAACGGAGCTTTTTTTAACGCTGTCTGCTGCACCAAGACTAAGATAACGACGAAGATTTGACTGAACTCTTGCCACAAGCTCCATAGGATTATATGGCTTTGTAATATAATCATCTGCCCCCATTGAAAGTCCGAGAATTTTATCGCTGTCCTCAGATTTTGCTGAAAGAACAATAATAGGAATATTCTTCATTGTACGTATCTTCATCATCGCTGATAAACCATCCATTTTCGGCATCATGATGTCAATAAGTATAAGATGTATTTCTTCACGCATAAGAGCCTCAACAGCTTCAAGTCCGTTATATGCCTTTCGTGTTGTATATCCCTCACGTTCAAGGAGTGCTGAAATAGCGTTTACAATATCATGATCATCATCAACTACAAGAATTACTGAATTTTCTGTATTATTCATATATTTACCACCTGTTCAGATTTTATTGTTCACATATCTTTTATTTTACCTCTCTTTCGCTGTCTATGTCAATATTATAAATCCAATTTCTTATAAAAACACGTTATAATTCTTATGATTTTCTTAAGATTATTAAGATTTATAAGAAATCACGATTTATAGGCATATAAAAGAGCGTCAAATTGTCTTATATGAGTTAATAATAAAAATAAATACCATTATATCTATGAAAGATATAATGGAAATAAAATAATAGACATTCTTTTCAAAATATGATATAATATGTGACATTAATGCAAAAGGGAGAAAAATACTATGTATATTCCAAAGATACCAAATAACAGTTTGACGAAAGAAATTAAAAGAATCACTGAATTATGCGAAAGCAAAATCAATGAATATGGAGAAGACTCTTCATGGTTTGAGTCAGGGCTATCAGAAGCGGATATACATAATTGGGAAAGTTCAAATAATATTTCAATTCCCACTTTGTATAAGGAATGGCTATTATTTTCAGAGGAATCTCAAATAAGAAATAATTTAGCACGGTTTTATAAACCTGATGATTTTCTTTCTAATATAAATAGAATTCCAAATGATTTGATAATTGTCGGTGAATTGATGGGGGATGGAGAGCTACTTTGTATATCGAAATCAGATAATAAACTTGTGGTTGTGGACAATGATAATATAGAAGATGCTGATTTCAGAGAAATATTAAAAGATATAATTCGAATTATAGAAGATAAAAGTGGACTTTCAATTCAGATGCAGGAATTATTAATGAAAATGGTAAATGAGTCAAAGGAGAAATAATTATGTATATACCTGAAATACCAAATAACAGTTTGAAGAAAGAAATTGAGGAGCTTGCGAAATTAGCTATAGCCCTTCAAGAGAAAAGAAGATTCAAATTCAATATGCCTGCCACAGATACAGAAATAGCAGAATGGGAAAAGAATAGTAAGATTACACTTCCAACATCTTATGCTGATTGGTTGATGTTTTCGAATGGTTCTATTCTAAGAGGAAATGTAGCTGAAATATATGGGTTGGATAGAATAGAATATGATATTGAATATTTACCTGATGATTATGTTGTAATAGGTAGCTTAACAGGAGATGGTGAAATAATATGCTTTTCAAAAGAGAGAGGAACAATATTTACGGATGATCATGAAGATATAACAGTATATAATGATTTCGGCGAATTGCTTGAAATTATAATTGAAGATATAAAGGGTATGTGGTAATCAAATCATTGTATATATATGAATATTTCGAATAATAGGAGATTTATTATATGAAAAGCCAAATTGAAATTATAAAAGGTATTACAGATGATTGGATGAAATCAGAGTTCAATCCACCAGCCTCAGATTCTCAGATAGAAGAATTTGAAAAGAATACAGATGTAAGGATTCCTGAATCATATAAGGAGTTTTTGAGATATTCAAATGGTGCTAAGCTTTTCGGAGGAGATACATATTTGTATGGAGTTGATTTTGACGATGAATTCAGAATCAACTATGACTTTTCAGAAGGCGAAGTGACAAAAGAATTGCTGATTATAGGTTTTGACAATTCAAGACAAATTTGTTATGATTTAAGATATAATTCATTTATTCTTTATGAATACGAGGATTATGACGATATTGAGGAAGAATGTGCTAAATTCACTGATTTTTACGAATTGCTGGATTATTTTATTGATATAGCGAAAAATTAATAGAATCAAATATATTGCACTTATACCGATCTAAAGGTATAAGTGCAATAATTATGAAATATCAATTATTGAAATTATGAAGAAAGTGTGATATAATTATAATGTTGTATATAATTAGGTTATATAGGCTCAGTATATTCATAATTATGAGTTCAAATATCAAATATTATAATACAGAGCAATCATATATAGTAGAATCTATAAAAATACAATTATAGTGATGCGGTTCAATCTGAGTGTGGATAAAACTTGTTAATGATAATAAAAATTGTCTTTTTTAGTTGGTCAAACCTTTCATATTAACCATTTTACATCTTTTTCCGACATAAAAATTTTAAATCTATTGACACAAACAGGATGATGTGATATAATTTAATTTGAATATTGTTTATTTGTAGTACAAGATGATTATATATTTAATACTTCGTTAATGCTAAAACTTGAATGCCATCTTTCAGCTCATATTCAAGCACTCACGCAATATTATGATTTTTCTTTCAAGATTTAGACTTTACGGAGTATTAATTATATTTTTAGATATTAAAAATGAATGAATTTTTAATATCGTTTATAGTAAAATGTAGAATTAAAAAGAAATCTAATTATTGTATGTAAAAAGTTATTAATATCCTTTGTTGTTTTTATTGATGATTATATACAAATTGATTAAATTAAGAATAAATGTAAACGATAGTTTTTATTAGTATTAAAAATGGAGTAGGTGTAAATGAATCAAATGAAGAGCTATGGTTTTTTAAATAAATATTATAGTTTTGACATCATCAAAATAGTAGCTTCAATTTTTATTGTTTTTCATCATTATCAACAATTATCTAATTCATATTTTAGTGGTATAAATTTTTATGGAGGTATTATCCCATTTAATAGGTTGGTTGAATTGTTTTTTCTTATTTCAGGTGCATTAATATATATATCAGATAATAAGAAAAATGGTGAAAATAAATTAAAAATACTTTTTAAAAGAATAGTTCGTTTTTATCCCATTTCTATAATTGCATTTCTTGTTATTTTTGTAGTTGCAGAAATTCAATTTAGAATATTTAGATCTTTCCCAACTGATATTGATTATCATAATTTAAAATGTATATTTACTAGTTTAACTCTTACACATCGTGGATGGCCGATTTTGGCATGCGAAAGAGCAATAAATAACCCAACATGGTATATTAGTGTTTTGATTTGTTGCTATGTAGTATATTATTTAATGTTAAAAATCAGTGAAATACTGAAAATAAGAATAGAATTATTAGCTTTTTTGTTTGTTGTTTTGATTATATTAATTGACTATTACTATTGTGATTATTTTTATTATATTGGTGTTGATTCAGTTCGTGGGTTTAAATGCTTTTTTATTGGTTTTATTTTAGCATATATATCGCAGTATATTTCATCTATTAAGAAACTTTTTATTATTGACATTTTATTAATAATTCTTGGGGGGGGGATAGCTTATTTTGTTAGACAAGGAAGAAGTATATTTGTTATATATTATTGTTTATCACTGATGGTTTTTACTTTATTAGTTGGTGAAAGGTGTATTAGATTCTCAATTAGTAAAAAGATGGATTATACGATATCATTACTTACATCAGCTAGTTATGAAGTTTATATTTTACATGTTCCACTTTACGCAATGTTAAATCTAGTATATATGTGTATGGGGATAATTCTAGATAGGTCTTATATTTCAATGATAGTTTTTTTAATTTTTGTTGAAATAATAAGTGTGTATATTTATAGATATATTGATAAACCATTGAATAGTATATTATGTAAGAAATTTTTAAAATAATATTTATTACATAGATTTTAATATAAAAATAATTTGATAATTCCTTAAAAGGGTGAAGCTTGACGTATAAGAGCACATCATGTATAGTACAATAAAGTTGTAGTTTTACCTTTAGAATTGAGATGTGTGGATGAATAGAAATTTAATTATTGTAGGAGCGAGTACATATTCACTTGTAGCATATGAAATAGCTCAGGATATGAATTGTTTTGATAAAATTGATTTTGTTGATGATAATAAATTAATTGCTCCAAATGGTGCAAAAGTTATCGGAAAAACGAATGATATTTGTAAGTTTTCAGATGAATATACTGACGTAATTGTTGCGATAGGTAATCCTGATGTTAGATTAAGCTTAATTTACAGGATTAAAAATACCGCTTGCTTATCAATTGCAACACTTATTTCACCGAGAGCTTATATTTCACCATCAGCTATGATAGTAGAGGGAACAATAGTAGAGCCTTTAGCTGTCATACATGCTCTCTGCACGATAAAAACAGGATGTATTATTTCAGCAGGAGCAGTAATTAATCATAAGAGTATTTGTGAAGAAGGAGTTCATATAGACTGCAATGCCACAGTTGCAGGATATATGATCGTTCCAGCAAGAACTAAATTGGCTTCTGGTGAAGTATATAAATAATTATTATGGTTTACATTTAATACAGAAAGGTGTATGTTATAGAATGTATAGTAAGGTATTAAAACGACTTATTGATGTTATTTTGTCAGCAATGGCTCTTATTTTCTTTTCAATTCCAATGATTATTATTGCATTAATCATTAAAATTGATTCTCCAGGACCTGTTTTCTTTCAGCAGAAAAGAGTTGGAATACATAAGTCGCATTTTAATATACTTAAATTCCGTTCAATGCGTACAGATACACCACATGATGCACCGACTCATCAGTTACAGGGAGCTACATCATACATTACAAAAGTTGGAGCATTTTTACGTAAAACATCACTTGATGAGTTGCCACAATTAATTAATATATTATTAGGTGAGATGTCAATTATTGGACCACGTCCTGCATTATGGAATCAATATGATTTAATTGAAGAACGTGATAAATATGGTGCTAATGACGTAAAGCCTGGTTTAACTGGTTGGGCACAGATAAATGGTAGAGACGAGCTTGAAATTCCAGTTAAGGCAAAACTTGATGGAGAATATGTTGGAAAATTAAGTTTTAGTTTTGATTGTAAATGTTTTTTTGGTACAATAACATCTGTACTTAAGTCAGATGGTGTTGTAGAAGGTGGTACTGGGGAAATTAATAATGCTAATGAAGATAAAAAAGAGGAATTAGTTTAATGAAGCGTATACTAATTACTGGTGCTAATAGTTACATAGGCACCTCTTTTGAAAAATATATCAAAGATAATTATAATGAAGATTTTCATATCGATACAATTGATATGATTGATTCAACATGGAAGGATTATGATTTTTCAAAATATGACACTGTTTTTCATGTTGCAGGTATTGCTCATTCAGACAACGGTAGAATATCAGAAGAAAAATCAAAGTTATATTATAAAGTAAATACAGAATTAACGATTGAAACAGCACAAAAAGCTAAAAATGAGGGTGTAAAGCAATTTATATTTATGAGTAGTGCTATTGTATACGGCGAAAGTGCTCCAATCGGTAGGAAAAAAATAATAACAAGAGATACACCGGTATCTCCTGCTAATTCTTATGGTGATAGTAAGGTGAAGGCTGAAATTGGTCTCCAAAATCTTGAAGATGATAATTTTAAAATTGTTATTTTACGTCCACCAATGATTTATGGAAAAGGAAGTAAAGGAAATTATCCGATTCTTGCAAAAATTGCTTTAAAAACACCTATATTTCCTTATGTCGATAATCAGCGTTCAATGCTGTATATCGAGAATTTATGCGAATTTGTTCGTTTGATGATTATTAATGATGAACAAGGAATATTTTGGCCACAAAATAATGAATATTCAAATACAAGTGAGCTTGTTAAAGTGATTGCTAAATGTCATGGTAAAAAAATCAGGCTAATTAAAGGATTTACATTCTTTTTAAGGTTAATGAGTTATTTAACTGGTTTGGTAAATAAGGCGTTTGGAAATTTAATATATGATTTAGATTTGAGTTCATATAAAGTTAAATATTGTGTTTACTCATTGGATTTAAGCATAACCCAAACGGAGGAATTAAATTGAATATATGTATAGTTAATTGTTTTGATACATATGAACATAGAGTTGATCTTTTGTGTGATACATTTAAAGAATTAGGACATAATGTTCTTATATTATCATCTGATTTTAGGCATTTTGAAAAGTGTAAACGTTTAGAAAAAAAAGAAGGTTTTATTTTTTTTAAAACACTACCATATGTAAAAAATTTGTCTATAAATCGCATGAAGTCACATGTAGAGTTTTCTAAGGATATATCAAATATATTGAACAGAATATAAATAGTTTTGATTTAATTTGGGCCTTAATTCCACCTAATTCATTAGTTAAAGATTTATCAAAAATAAAGAAAAAATATTCCAATGTTAAACTTATATACGATCTGATTGATTTATGGCCAGAAACTATGCCTATTAATATTAATAAAAATATTTTTCCATTTTCTTATTGGAAAAAAATACGAGATAAACATATAAAGTATGCAGATAGCATAGTTACAGAATGTAATCTATATCAAAATATTCTTCAGGATGTTCTCAAAGAAAAAAAAGTACATACATTATATCTCGCTCGACCGTTATATGAATATCAACCAAATTTACATCTTCCAGATGATAAAATTAGTTTATGTTATTTGGGG
>JAFWWU010000067.1 GCA_017523285.1 Ruminococcus sp. | reverse complement strand
ATGGTCCTGAGGAAAAGTTCTCACTCGCTCCTGTTGCTGCTAGACTTGCAGAGGTTCTTGCTCCTGCTAAGGTAACTTTTGCAAATGATGATACTGTTGTAGGCGAAAACGCTAAGAAGGCTGTTGCTGAAATGGCTGACGGTGAAGTTGTTCTTCTCCAGAACACAAGATTCAGAGGCGCTGAAGAAACAAAGAACGGCGAAGATTTCTCAAAGGAACTCGCACAGCTCGTTGATGGTCAGGTATTCGTTATGGATGCTTTCGGAAGTGCTCACAGAGCTCACGCTTCAACTGCAGGTGTTACAAACTTTGTTGCTGAAACAGCTGTTGGATATCTTATGCAGAAGGAAATCCAGTACCTTGGTAATGCAGTAGAAGTTCCAGAACGTCCTTTCGTTGCAATCCTCGGCGGTGCTAAGGTTGCTGATAAGCTCAACGTAATTTCAAACCTCCTCGAAAAGTGTGATACACTTATCATCGGTGGCGGTATGGCATATACATTCATCAAGGCTAACGGCGGTTCAATCGGTACATCACTCGTTGATGACGAAAAGCTTGATTACTGTAAGGAAATGCTTGCTAAGGCTGAAAAGCTCGGCAAGAAGATTCTTCTCCCAATCGATACAGCTATCACAGCTGAATTCCCAACACCAATAGATGCTGAAATCGAAATTGAAATCTGCGAATCAAATCAGATTCCTGCTGACAAGATGGGTCTTGACATCGGTCCTAAGACACAGGCTCTCTTCGCTGATGCTGTAAAGACAGCTAAGACAGTTGTATGGAACGGACCTATGGGCGTTTTCGAAAACCCTGTTCTTGCTAAGGGTACAATCGCAGTTGCTCAGGCACTTGCTGAAACAGACGCTACAACAATCATCGGCGGCGGTGACTCAGCTGCAGCTGTTATGCAGCTCGGTTTTGCTGACAAGATGAGCCACATCTCAACAGGCGGCGGTGCTTCACTTGAATACCTCGAAGGTAAGGTTCTTCCAGGCGTAGCTGTTATCGCTGAAAAGTAAGCGGGAGTCCCCGCTGACAGTTCCCCCACCTGACTGCATTTACAGGCAGAGGCGAGTAAATGTGACCTCCCCCAAGGGAGGTGGGAGAATACAATCGGATTTCAGTATACAAAATCAGTAGGGGCGGATAGTGATATTCGCCCTTATTTCAAAGAAGATATATTATAGAAAACTCAAACGAGAAAATTCCACAGGATACTGCTTTTGCAGTAATTATGGCAATAATCGTATTTATTTTCGGATTTGCCGTAGGTATATTTATTGCACCTATCAAGAATGGTCTCTCTATAAACACATCTATAGGCTGCAGCAATAAGGGTCTGTCAGCATCTACATCTATAGGAAGTGACAACTGTCACCATACCGGTAGCGACGGCTGTGACTGCAACTGCGACTGCGAATAAACTCATAAATAGTTCTTGAAAATGATTACGAGGTAAAATATGCGTGTTTTTTCACTTGTTTTGTTTGTGCTGTATAATATGGTGATTATATTTTCGCTATGGGTGGCGATAAGAGGTCTGATGAAAAAGACTTCCAGTATTCGACCTTGCAAATTGAGATGGGCAAAGGTTGATGTTCAGACAGTAAGTGAAAAGGATATTGAGATTGCCCCAGATTTTGAAAGCTCTGCGTTTGATGATGTCCATTATCATAAAACGGGAGTAAGGTATAAATCATACCCGATAAATAGTACAGCAAAATACAGTAAGCTTAAATATGAATATGACTGAAAATCCTATGAATTTAAAACTTTGAAATATAGTTCGGGAGATATCGGTACTGAAATATATTGTCGTAAGGATAAGCCCGAAATTACAAAGATATTTAAACCGAAGCCTCCGATTTTAACAGGAGCAGCAGTATCGTATTTTATTATTGCAGGATTTTTGGCTATGTGTGAAATTGTAGTGCTTTCGGATTCTTTAATCAAATAATTATAAGGAGTTAATTGATATGAACAAGTCAACAAGAAAGGCAATTATTGCCGGAAACTGGAAAATGAATAAGACAAGACCTGAGGCTAAGGCTCTTCTCGAAGCTATCAAGCCACTCGTTGCAAATGCTGAAAACAATGTAGAGGTTATCGCTTGCGTACCTTTCACAAACCTTGAAACAGCTATCAATACAACAGCAGGTTCAAACGTAAAGATTGGTGCTGAGAACGTACACTTTGAAAAGAGTGGTGCTTTCACAGGTGAAATTTCTGCTGATATGCTCGTTGAGCTTGGCGTTGAATACGTTGTAATCGGTCACAGCGAAAGAAGACAGTATTTTGGTGAAACAGATGAAACTGTAAACAAGAGAACAATTGCTGCTCTCAATGCAGGTCTTAAGCCAATCGTATGTGTTGGTGAGCTTAAGTGGGAACGTGAATGCAATATCACAGAAGAAGTTATTGCTCGTCAGATTAAGCTTGACCTCTGGTCACTCACAGCTGAACAGGTTAAGAACACAGTTATCGCTTACGAGCCTGTATGGGCAATCGGTACAGGTCTTACAGCTACTCCAGAACAGGCTGAAGAAGTTTGTGCATTTATCCGTGCACAGCTTGCTAAGCTTTACGATCAGGCAACTGCTGACGCTGTAACAATCCAGTACGGTGGTTCAATGAACGCTGCAAATGCTGCTGAGCTTCTTGCTAAGCCAAACATCGACGGCGGTCTTATCGGCGGTGCTTCACTCAAGGCTGAGGACTTCAACACAATCGTTCAGGCTGCTATCAATGGCTAAGCCGAATGTTATTTGATTTAAGCGGGCGGATAATATCCGCCCCTACATTTGCAAATGCACCAATTTTGAAAAACAGAAAAATATTATCGAAAAACGATAAAAAACTATTGACAAATAATGAATAGTGTGTTATGCTATAGTCATAGACAGGAATTTCCTGTATTCACTGTATTAATGAGGTGATTTTATGACTGATAGTAAAAAATGCAGATCTCGATTTTTTTATTAAATCTAATTATAGCATGTTGTTATATCTTTTTAGGCGGAGCTTTTTTAACAATAGCTGTTATGGGGATTGTAAAATATCTTTGTATTCCGTTTATTTTGCTTAATATATTTCTTGCGTTTTTTTATAAAAAATACAAAGAATACGGAACATATAAAAAGGCAGTAATAATACTACGAACTGTTGCTGTGATATTTACTCTTTTTTGTGTTTTCCTGCCGTTTATATGCGTAGGCTTTAAAACCGGTAAGATAATGTATCAGCCAAAGAAAATGGTCTTTTCATACGGAGTGCGTGTATATAGTGAAGAAACCATGAAAAGGTTTCCGAAAAATCTTCCTGAAAAATGTGAAGATTATTATTTCAAAACAGAGCCTTGTATGCCTGCACAGGATTATTCACCTACTGCATATCTTTCATTTTATACCGATACAGATGCTATTAAAGAACTTGAAAGGAATTGCAGAGAAAATGACGGATTTATTCCTGAATGTGAAATAACCTATGAAGAATATTTTGAAGAGAACGAAGAGTACTATGAAGGCGATTTGAAAATTATTATGTTAGGTTACCTTCAGAAGAGAGGCTTGCCGCCCTATGTTTATCATCGATTGAGCGATAAAAAACAAGCAGAACTTGATAAAGACACAATTATTTATAATTTCAGTGAAAGCAATAAATATGGATATGCTTTCGACTACGATAGTGGATTAGTTGTAATGTGGGGATAAAATCTCACGGTTTAAAATTAATTATATACAGGAGGACAATTATGTCTAAAAAACCCGTAGCACTTATTATTATGGACGGCTTCGGATATAATGCCGAGGATTACGGCAATGCAATCACAGCCGCAAATACACCTAATATCGATAAATATATGAAAGGTCCGAACACTATTATCGGTGCAAGCGGACTTGATGTAGGACTCCCTGACGGACAGATGGGTAACTCTGAGGTTGGTCATACAAATATCGGTGCAGGAAGAATTGTTTACCAGATGCTCGTAAAGATTTCAACGTCAATCAAGGACGGCGATTTCTTCGAAAATAAGGCTCTCGTAGATGCTATTGAAAACTGCAAGAAGAATGGCTCAGCACTTCACCTTATGGGACTTCTTTCACCAGGCGGTGTTCACAGCCACACAGAGCATCTTTACGGACTTCTTGAAATGGCAAAGAGAAACGGACTTGAAAAGGTTTACGTTCACGCATTCTTAGATGGACGTGACGTTCCACCTTCATCAGCTGCTGAATTTATGGAAGAAGCTGTTGCTGAAATCAACAAGATCGGTACAGGCTCAGTTGCTACAATTGCAGGACGTTTCTATGCTATGGACAGAGATAATGCATGGGACAGAGTAGAAAAGGCTTACGCAGCACTCGTTAAGGGTGAAGGCGTAAAGGAAACAGATCCTGTTCAGGCTATCAAGAATTCATACGCTAATGAAGTTACTGACGAATTTATGCTCCCGACAGTTGTTGACGAAAACGGTATGATCAAGGAAAATGACAGCGTTGTATTCTTCAACTTCCGTCCTGACAGAGCAAGACAGATTACAAGAGCATTTGTTGATCCGGAATTTACAGGCTTTGAAAGAAAATATTTCCCTGTACATTTTGTATGTATGGCACAGTATGATGCTGCAATGCCGAATGTATCAGTAGCATTCCCACCTGAAGCGCTTACAATGACACTCGGCGAATATCTTGCAAAGCTTGGCAAGACACAGCTCAGAATTGCAGAAACACAGAAGTATGCACACGTTACATTCTTCTTCAACGGCGGCGAAGAAAAGCAGTTTGACGGTGAGGACAGAATTCTTATAAAGTCACCTGACGTTGAAACATTCGATATGAAGCCTGAAATGAGTGCATTCGAGGTAACAGACGCAGTTGTTGAAGCTATCGAAGCTGATAAGTATGATGTAATCATTCTCAACTATGCTAACTGCGATATGGTAGGTCATACAGGCATATTTGATGCCGCAAAGACAGCTGTTGAAGCTGTTGATACATGCGTTGGCAGGATGGTTGACGCTATCACGGCAAAGGGCGGCGTTGCTCTTATTACAGCCGACCACGGTAACGCAGATAAGATGTATGAACCTGACGGAAGCGCATTCACAGCACATACAACAAATCCTGTACCATTCATTGTTGTAGGTGAGGATTGTGAGCTTCGTGAGGGCGGCGTGCTTGCAGATATTGCTCCAACAATTCTTCAGGTACTCGGAGTACCACAGCCTACTGAAATGACAGGTAAATCACTTATCAAGTAAATTAATGCAATATGAAACAGCCATTTGAAAAAATGGCTGTTTTTTTGTTGACTATATGAAAAAAAAGTGGTATAATGAATTTGTATGGCGAATATATTGCTGTATCAATTAAAAAATGCGAAGTGACAATTAAATAGATCTTAA
This sequence comes from Ruminococcus sp., assembly GCA_017523285.1. Classification (GTDB taxonomy): domain Bacteria; phylum Bacillota; class Clostridia; order Oscillospirales; family Ruminococcaceae; genus Ruminococcus. Next base: position 27,568 of record JAFWWU010000067.1, on the reverse strand, counting down.
AAACGCAAATATTATATAACTTTTTTGAAAGGAAAAGATAAAAATGGGCAGATATTTCGGTACAGACGGTTTCAGAGGAACCGCAAATGTCAATCTTACAGCAGACCACGCATTCAAGGTGGGAAGATTTCTCGGCTGGTATTATGGCGAGCTTAAAAAGCAGAACGGTGACTATTCAGCTCCGAAGATTATCATCGGTAAGGACACAAGACGTTCAAGCTATATGTTTGAATATTCTCTCGTAGGTGGTCTTACAGCATCAGGTGCTGATGCATATCTTCTTCACGTTACAACAACTCCGTCAGTTGCATATATTACAAGAGTTGATTCATTCGATTGCGGTATTATGGTTTCTGCAAGCCATAATCCTTATTATGATAACGGCTTAAAGGTTCTTAACGGACAGGGTGAAAAGCTTGACGAAGCTACTATTTCACTCATCGAGGATTATATTGACGGAAAGCTTAATGTATTTGGCAAGACATGGGAAGATATTCCATACGCTAAGGACAGCGAAATCGGCTGTACAGTTGACTATGTTTCAGGTAGAAACAGATATATCGGTTATATTATTTCACTCGGTATGTATTCATTCAGAGGAATGAGAGTAGGTCTTGACTGTGCAAACGGAAGTGCATGGAATCTTGCTAAATCTGTATTTGACGCACTCGGTGCTAAAACCTATGTAATCAATGCTTCTCCTAACGGAATTAATATCAATAATAACGCAGGCTCAACTCATATTGAGGGCTTACAGAAATATGTTGTTGAAAACAAGCTTGATGTCGGTTTTGCTTATGACGGCGATGCTGACAGATGTCTTTGCGTTGACGAAAAGGGCAATGTAATTACAGGTGACCACATTCTTTACATATACGGAAAATATATGAAGGACAGAGGAAAGCTTATTTCAAACACAGTTGTTACAACTATAATGTCAAACTTCGGACTCTATAAAGCGTTTGACAAGGCAGGAATAGGCTATGCAAAGACAGATGTAGGCGATAAGTATGTATATGAATATATGAAGGAACACGGCTGCAGAATCGGCGGTGAAGAATCAGGTCATATCATCTTCTCTAAATATGCTACAACAGGTGACGGTATCCTTACAAGTCTTAAGGTTATGGAAGTTATTATGGCTTCAAAGAAGACGCTCAGCGAGCTTTGTGCGCCATTCAAGGTTTATCCTCAGGTGCTTAAGAATGTAAGAGTTAAGGATAAGGAAGCGGCTGAAGCTGATGCAGATGTAAAGGCAGCAGTTGAAGAGGTAGTAAATCAGCTTGGTGATTCAGGAAGAATTCTTGTACGTCAGAGTGGTACAGAGCCTCTTGTTAGAGTAATGGTAGAAGCAAAAGATAAGGAAACATGCGATAAGTATGTTAATTATGTAGTTGACGTTATCAATAAAAAAGGTCACGCAGCAGAATAATGATAAAAAAGCGGATGCTCTTTTGAAGAACATCCGCTTGTTTTTTACTTTGTATAGAATGGTTCTGTGCTGTCAGCAACTGATTTGCCAAGACCTGTATCCGCAGGAACGATGTCCATAAACTTACCACTAAGATATGGACGTGCAGCTGCTGCAATTTCAGGAAATACCTTTTCCATATCGCCTTTGAAATCAACTGCAAGGAGATAACTTTCAGCATTATTCTCTTTAGTCATCATACGAAGATAAGCCTTTTCAACGCATGGCTCATTTACAAGGTGAGCCTTCATAGCTTCAATCATTTCTGTCGGAGTTACCTCAGGATGTGAAATTCTTATTTTTTCACCATCTTTGAGAATTCTTTTCGCAGAGCCTTTTGTATACAGGCTTTTCTGAATAGCAAGTTCTTCAGCCATTCTGTTATCAATAATGAGGCTGTGTGTGAATGGGTCAATAACCATACCTGCAAAATCGTTTGATTTAGCAAGCATCTGTGCATACTGATCAAAACCGAGTGTAAGAGTATTACCGTTATAATCCTCCTGCCACTTATAAAGTTCTTCCATAGAAGTAAAAGCAGGGAAGTAGTTTTCGTTTTTGTCGTTTGTAATCATACTGAATTTAATTCTTGTGTTGTGTTCAGGATTTTTAAGATTTTTTGCTTCCTCAGGCGGAATTTCAGTTACAACAGCAGGAATAAGGAATTTTGCATTTGTAACGATTTCGTTAAGTACAGCTTCCTGAGCATCCACAGTAGCGTTTTTTTCCATTTCAGCGATTAAATCAAGTAAAACCTTGTTATTTATTTCAGCCATTTTATGTATCCTCCAAAATATATGCCGAATTTTCAATTGCTGATATATCAGCACAACGGCATTTTATAAAGTATTAGTTGTACCTGTAATTGAAATATCAAGGTACAATAGTAATTATAACACATTTTGAGAAAAATAGCAATATAATTTTATAAAAAACATAAAAAAGTCGGTTATCAATTACGGATAACCGACTTATGTTATTATTGAGCGTTGTTGTTTTGATCTCCGTTGTTTTCAGGTGGAGGAGCAACAGGCTGATCATTCTGCTGAGGTGGCTCAGTCGGAGCCTGAGTAGGAGCTTCCGTAGGTGGCTCAGTCTGAACTGTTGTAGTAGTTGTAGTAGTTTCAGTTGTTGTAGTAACTTCTTCAGTTGTAGTTGTTACAGTAGTTGTAGTAGCATCCTTGATTACAAAATAAACCATAAGTTTTTCGCCAGAAGCAATATTAACCTTGTTGCCCGGAGAAGTCTTTTCGCCTCTTACTTCAATTCTTGTTACAGAATTAGGAGTTCCGTTGCCTGATGTATCTTCAATGAGCTGATAAGGAACGCCTGCGTCTGTAAGCTTGCTTTCATACTGAGTTACAGTGAAGCCTTTATAATCAGGGATAACGACTTCAGCAGGTCCTTTACTTACTTTAACCTTTACAACAGTTGCGCCCTTCTTGAAAGGTGCTCCCGGAGCGAGATCCTGTTCGAAAATCTGTCCGCTTGCATATTCACTGTTGAATTCTTCTGTTTTCTCAAGCGTAAAGCTTTCAGAGTATTTCTGCTGAGTAATATCAAAGAATTTGCCCTTAAGGTCAAGCATAGTGCTGTCAAAATCATCGGAAGGAGCGTCAGTAGCACCGGGGATAACATTATCAGGCACAGAAGATGAATAATAGCTGTTGTTTGAAGAATCAGAATTCTTATCATCGCCCATAATAGTTACAACTGCAACAATTGCAATAAGAAGCAGAGCAAGAAGAAGTACACCGATTATTACAGGAGCTTTAAAGCGGTCAATAGTGCTTACGCTTTCATATTCATATTCATCATAATAGCCACCGCCACGATTGTTCTGATGATTGTTTTTATTCTGCTGCGGCTGCTGACGATAAGGATTATTATCGTTTGTATTATTTGAACTGAGCGCCTGTTTCGGATATGAGATAGGCATTGTATGAAGCATATCTTCATCATGAACAGATGGTTTAGCGTGTGATATCGGTTTTACGACAGGTGCAGGCTCATCAAAAAGCTTTGTTACAAGCTCGGTAATAGTCTGAATTCTGTCACGTCCCGAAAGATTAAGACCTTCCATAATAACTCTTGAAACGTGCTGAGGAATATTCTTGTTGAGTACAGAAGGCTCGCAAAGAGTATCATCCTGAAGACGACTTGAAGCGTCAAGTGGCATACAGCCTGTAAGTACACGATAAAGAAGTGCAGAGATTCCGTAAACATCTGTCCATGAACCCTGACGGCTGCTTGTGCTTGCGGAATACTGCTCAGGAGCAGAATATCCCTTGAAAAGCTCATATTCCAGTCCTGCATCTGCTGTTCTTACAGAGGATACGCAGAAGCCTGATAATTTAAGGTCGCCGTTTTCGGTTACATAAATTGTTTCAGGGCTTATAGCTCTGTGGATAATTCCTGCGTTATGTATAATTCCGATAGTAGTGAAAAGCGGAGGGAAAATTTTTCTTACCTTTTCCCATGGAAGCTCACCAGCATTATCCTTTAAATAATCAAGAAGCTTTATTCCCTCGATATATTCCGAAACAGTATATGTTGTATTGTTTTCAGCAAACATATCAATAACAGGAATAATATTTGAGTTGTTTCTGAATCTTGCGAGCGACTTGTTAAGCTCAGTAAACTCAGCCATAAAAGCCTTGTATTTAGCAAGATTATTATAATTTACGCTTATAACAGCTTTATTCTTTACACGCGAACAGAGTGCAGCAGGCATATATTCTCTTATAAGAACCTTGCATCCCATATTCTTATCATAAGCGGTATAATTCGCACCTTCACCGTTATAGCCGATAAGAACACCGACAATATAGCGGTCATGGAGTATCGTTCCGGGAGCTATATAGTTCGGATTATGCGGAGTATCATAAAGGTAACCGCATCTTGGACATTCAGATTTCTGAGCATCGTAATTTTCCAAGCAGTTATAGCACATTTTAAGTTCTCCCAAAGCATTTCCTCCTTAAATTTATTTGATGGCAGAATAAATTTAAATTTTTGCAACCATCCATTATCTATTTTAACAGCAATAAAGGTGAATGTCAACCTTTATAATGAATATATAACCTAATATTATCAATTTTGTATTTGTTTTGTAAACAATTACATCAAAGATTACATAAAACAGATTTTTTGTAACTATTTAAAGTTCAATCAGATTTTTAGAAAGCATCTCCTGTAATGCGAGCATAACACCGATTTTTCCGCTTGTATATGTAATACCGCCCTGCATCCATACAGCGTAAGGTTCTCTTATAGGAGCGTCAGCGGAAAGCTCAATTGAAGCACCCATAGTAAAAGCACCAGCCGCCATGATAACCTTGCTTGTATATCCAGGCATATCCCATGCCTCAGGCGTAACAAATGAATCAACAGGTGCACCCTTCTGTATCCCCTGACAGAAAGCTGTGAGGAGTTCCTCGTTTCCAAGCTTTACGGCAGTAATGATATCTCCTCTTGCATCATCTCGTGCAGGAGAACATTCAAAGCCAATCATATTGAAAAGCTCAATTGCAAATACAGATGTTTTAAGTGCGTTTGCTGTAACATCGGGAGCAAAGAAAAGTCCGAGCAGCATTTCTCTGTTCATATCAAGAGTACAGCCGACCTCCTTACCCATTCCGACACAGGTAAGTCTGTATGAGCAAAGCTCAATAAGGTCTGCTCTGCCAGCAATATAACCGCCTGTACGGGCAATTCCGCCGCCTGCATTTTTGATAAGTGAGCCGATTATGATATCAGCGCCAACATTTGTAGGTTCTGCTGTTTCAACGAATTCTCCATAGCAGTTATCAACCATAACGATAGCGTCAGGATTTCCTTTTTTTACTGCCTTTACCATTTCTTCAATATCAGCGACAGTAAATGCAGGACGGAGAGAATATCCTCTTGAACGCTGAATATATGCAACCTTAGCATCCTTTACAGCTTTGGTGATTTCATAAAGCTTTGCCGAGCCGTCTTCGTTGAGGTCAACCTGTCCGTAGAGAACACCGTAATCCTTTAATGAGCCGTTTCCCTCTTTGCCTGCAAGACCGATAACCTCTTCAAGAGTATCATAAGGCTTGCCTGTGATTGAAACAATTTTATCACCTGTGCGGAGCACACCGAACAGTGCAACTGAAAGAGCATGAGTGCCCGAAACGAAGTTATGACGCACAAGAGCGTCCTCAGTACCCATAATATCAGCATAAACCTTATCAATAGTTACACGTCCGATGTCACCATAGCCATATCCCGTACTTCCATAGAAGCAAGGCTCGCTTACTCTGTTTTCAGCAAAAGCTTTAAGCACCTTTGCACCGTTATATTCTGCACATTCTTCAATTCTTCTGAATGTATCACAGCAGTTTTTTTCTGCTTTTTCTGCAAGCTTTAAAATACGTTCATCAATATCAAAAAGCTTATTTATGTTCTGGTTCATTATTAAGAAGTCCTTTCTGCATACTTTCTTTTTCTATATCTATACGTTCAAGAACGATTTCCTTTTCAACCTCACGAAAGCCTATTTCTATGTAATAGCTTACTCTGATGTCAAGAGCAAGCAGATAGGCACGTTTATTGAACTGATTAAGAAACCATGCAAGCCATTTGAGAAATTCTCTTGCATAACCGCTTCCTCTTGATTCGATTTTTGTAGCAACTTGTCCGATAAGAACAGTATTTTCAATATCAAATGCAATAGAAGCTGTTGTACAATCCTTGTAGGTGAAAACTCTGCTTACACCATGACGGCATCTGTGAGATGTATCGGTATACCATAAGCCAAAATCGGCAATATTCGGAAATCCCTCGCTGAGAATTTTATATACTTCTTCGAGATTTGGGTTGAAATCAACATATTCCTCGTTGAACTGAGCAGTTTTCTCATCAGGCAGCATTTCAAAAACAGTTCTGTTAAGAGTCTGATAATTGTCAATTGAAAGCTTTTTCAGTATCTGCTGTGAGCCCTCAATACGAAACGGAACATTCATCTGAATGAATGAGAGAATTTCGTCAACGGGTAAATCATAATCACTGCATATTATAAGCGTTGAATTAATCATAAACATAAAGCCGTAAACTTCATCATATTCAAGCTTATAGAATCGGCAGAAATCATAATCCGTGCCGTATGCCTTCAGATATGAGAGCATCTTTTTTCCGCTTAGTGTTTTAAGCAGCATATCACGGTCAAAATCATTCTGATTATCAATTAAACGTATCATTAATCAAGTACCTTTTTCATCATTGCTTTTACAAGCGTATATGTGTCGTCGTAATCCTGTGCGGAAATTACACAAGAGGGCGAATGGAGGTATCTGCAAGGAAGCGAAACTGCAATAGTTCTTACGCCTTTTCCGCTTATGTGAATTGCACCGCTGTCATTACCGCCTGCTATCATAGATTTTGTCTGACAGTTTATACCAAGCTCATCTGCAAGACTGAAAGCAGTTTTATATAGCTCTTTATCGTACATTGTAGACCTGTCCATAAATGATACAACAGGACCTTTTCCTACTTCGCATACTCTTTCGGCACCCGAAGCCCCGTCAATATCAGCGGCAGTTGTAGCTTCAAGCACAATAGCAATATCAGGCTGAACGGTATAAGCGGAAACTGTTGAGCCGCGAAGTCCGATTTCTTCCTGAACGTTGAAAACAAACCATGTATCATATTCAGGCTCTTCTTCTATGAGAGAGAGCATAATCGCACAGCCTGCCCTGTCGTCAATGGCCTTTGCCTTAATTCTTCTGTTGCCGAATTCAATATAATCGGAATCAAAATAAGCGTAATCTCCGACATTGACATTTTTTTCAGCTTCCTGTTTATCGGTTGCACCGAAGTCTATATATAAATCTGAAATTTCAGGAGCTTCATCACGTTGTTTTGCCGAAAGCTTATGAACTGCCTTAGAGCCTACAACGCCATTAAGCTCAGCCTTGCCGATTTTAACTTTTTTTCCGATTATAACAGCAGAATCGATACCACCTACAGCGTCAAAAGTAAGAGTACCATCGCTTCTGATTGAAGTTATGATAAGTCCTACTTCATCTGTATGTGCGGCAACCATAAGCTTTTTATCGGGAGTTTTTCTGCCCTTTCTCAAAGCTATTACATTACCGAGATTATCAACGGAGTATTCGCAGAATTCTTTTATTTTATCTATAATAAAGTTTCTTACGCTTTCTTCATTGCCTGAAACGGCATTGAGCAAACATAAGTCCTTGAGGTAATCGCTCATTATTGTACCTCCTTAAGATATTGTGCAATAAGTCTGCCTGTAAGCTTTACATCATTTATGTCAATAACCTCAACGGGAGTGTGCATATATCTCAGAGGAATTGAAACAGTACAAGCCTTTACGCCGTTTCTGCTTACAGAAAATCTGTCGGCATTTGTAGATGTAAGTCCACTCATGACTTCAAGCTGATATGGAATATCATTGTTTTTTGCTGTATTTATAAGAGCATCTGAAATCTCTCTTGAAAGTGACGGAGATATGCCTATCATTGCACCGTCGCCAAGCTTTCCGCATTCATGCTCGGTATCGCCGCAGGTATAACCGAAGCTTACATCAACTGCAAGAGCAATATCGGGATTGATTTCATAGCAGGCGATTTTTGCACCACGCTCACCAAGCTCCTCCTGTGCAGAGAAAAGAACTGTAACATTACATTCAAGCTCTGTATCTTTAAGCTGGTCAAGAGCATAAAGAACAGAAGCAATACCGCATCTGTCATCAAGTGCTGATGCTGTAATTCTGTCATTTAAAAGCTCTGTATAGAAGGTATCGAATGTAACCATATCGCCCGGAGTAACAATTTTTTCAAGTTCTTCCTTTGAATAGCCCGTATCAATTGAAACTTCTTCTATTTTAAGCACAGCTGATTTACCCTTTGTGAGATGAGGAGGAACAGAGCATATAATGCCCTTGATATCTTTTTCGCCGTGAATTGTAACCTGCTGTGCAGGGAGCAGGCGGCGGTCGAGTCCGCCTACATTACCGACCTTGATAAAGCCATCGTCGGTAATATAAGTAACAATCATACCTACCTGATCAATATGTGCATCAAGAAGAATATGCGGACGGTTTTCTTTGAAAGAGCCGAATTTTCCGATTACATTTCCGTTTTTGATATAAGCGTCGGGACAGTATTCTTTCAGGAGATTAAGCGCTGTTTCGCAGACACTGTTTTCGTTTCCCGAAATACCTTTTGAGTTGACGAGATTTTTAATTACAGCCTTTATATTCATATTATAAATCCTTTACGATATTTTTATAATGAATTCCTCTTACTTCGAAATTAGGATAAAGGTCAAAGCTTGCACATGCAGGTGAAAGTGTTACAACATCACCGCTTACAGCGATTTCCTTTGCTTTCTGTACAGCCTCTTCCATAGATGAAACGTGGTGAATTTTAATATTTTCCGAATTATAAGCAGGGGATTCTGTAACAGCCTTTTCTATTTTTTCAGCAGTAACACCCATGAGGATAAGATGCTTTACCTTATTGCAGACTGTTTCAGCCATAGGCTCAAACGGGATTTTCTTATCATATCCGCCTGCAATGACAATAAGCTTCTGATTGAATGAATTGAGTCCTGCAAGAACTCGTGTAGGGCTTGTAGCGATACTGTCATTGTAATATTTAACACCATCAAGCTCTCTTACAAATTCAATTCTGTGTTCAACACCGCCGAATTCTCTTGCGACATATCTTATATCATCAATGCTTACTTCGCCCCATGCAGCAGTAATAGCTGTAAGGTAATTTTCTACGTTGTGTATTCCTGGGATTCTGATTTCATCAGCTTTTACTATTTCGGTAATCTTTCCGTAGTCGTTGTAGCAAAGAATATTATTCTCATTAAGGAAAGCACCACACTGCGGAACTGCTTTTCTTGAAAATTTAACAAGCTTTCCTCTTACAAGGTCAGAAAGATTGTTTGTAAGCTCGTTATCAAGGTTGAGAACAGTTTTTGAAAAAGCATTCTGATGAAGTATGAGATTTTTCTTTGAATCAATATATTCTTCCATTGTTCCGTGAACATCAAGATGATTAGGTGCAATGTTGGTAATAACAGCAACATCAGGTGAGTGACGCATAGAAATAAGCTGGAAGCTTGAAAGCTCAACAACGGCTACATCATCCTCCTTGATTTCTTCGATTATAGGAAGTAAAGCTCTGCCGATATTTCCGCCCTTATGAACTGTTTTACCTGCCTTTGAAAGGAATTCAGAAATAAGAGTTGTAGTTGTTGTTTTTCCGTCTGAGCCTGTAACAGCATAGATTTTGCAAGGGCAAAGCTCGAAGAAAACTTCCATCTCAGAGGTGATTACAACACCCTTTTCTCTTGCGGATTTAAGAGCAGGATTGTTGAAGTACATACCTGGTGAACGGAAAACAACGTCAAAATCAGTAAGGGTATCAAGATATTTTTCGCCCATGATATATTTTGCACCGAGATTTTTAAGCTCGTCATAAAGCTCGCCCATCTGTTCAGGAGATTTTCTGTCGCAGATAGTAACATCAAAATCTTTAGAAAGAAAAAGCTTTATAATATTTGTATTGGTAACACCTGTACCGATAAATGCAATTTTTTTATTTTTCATCTGATTGAAAAAGATTTCAGCTTTAGTCATAGATAAACTCCATTCATTATTTTATTGCTTAACGCATTAAATTCCAATATACATTATAACAAAAAACACTCTTTTTTGCAAGGGAATAACGCTATTGAAAGGCAGTATATGGGAATTATTGTAAGTTTTATGCAAATTATACATTATTGTTGATTGTTTTCCTGTTTATAACAATATAGCAAAGGGAAAATATAGCTATGCATAGGAATAATGAATATATATCGGGAATTAATCGGATTGTGCATAATCATCAAATAAGGTAGTGCATATATATAAATTTTTTATGAATTTTCTGCAAGTTCTTGACTATTTTGTTATAAAAGTTTATAATAGTATATATATAAGTGGAAATAAAGTCAGTTAATTGACAGATAGGAGTTTGTATATGAAAAAAATATTGTTTGCGTCATCAGAATGTGTCCCATTTGTAAAAACAGGTGGACTTCCTGACGTTGTCGGTGCACTTCCTCAGTATATTGATAAAAAAGAATTTGATGTAAGAGTTGTTATGCCTTATTACACTTGTATTCCTGAAAATTTCAGAAATGATTTTAAATACAAGCATCATTTCTATATGGATTACGGTATGAGAATTGTAAATACTCATGTAGGAATTATGGAATATGAATATAAGGGAATAACATTCTATTTTGTTGACAATGAGTATTATTTCAATGGTTCAACTCCATATACATCTGATTTGAAGTGGGATATCGAGCGTTTTACATTCTTCTCAAAGGCTGTTCTTGCAATTATGCCTGTTATTGATTTCAAACCTGATATTATCCATTGTCACGACTGGCAGACAGGTCTTATTCCTGTTTTCCTTAAATCAACATTTGCGTCTAATCCATTCTATAACGGCACAAAAACAATTATGACTATTCATAATCTTAAATTTCAGGGTACATGGGATATTGATACATTTAAATTCAATACAGCACTTCCTGATTATATGTTTACTCCCGACAAGCTTGAATACAAGCGTGATGCAAATATGCTCAAGGGTGGACTTGTTTATGCAGATTATATCACAACCGTAAGTGAAACCTATGCGGATGAAATTAAATATCCATTCTTTGGCGAGGGGCTTGACGGACTTCTTCGTGCAAGAAAAATGTCGCTCAGAGGTATCCTCAACGGTATAGATTACAGCTTGTTCAATCCTCAGGATGATGTTCAGATTTACAAGCAGTACAGCGTTAAAAATGTAAAATCAGGCAAGGCAGCAAATAAAGCGGCACTTCAGCATGAACTCGGACTTCCTGTTGATAAGAAAAAGTTTATGATTGCTATCATTTCACGTCTTACCGACCAGAAAGGTCTTGACCTCGTAAATTATGCAATAGAGCGTATCATTGACCCGCACACACAGATTGTTGTTATCGGTACGGGTGATGAAAGATATGAGAATATGTTCAAGCATTACCGCTGGAAATATCCTGAATGTGTATCTGCAAATATTCTTTATTCAGACGGACTTGCAAGAAAGCTTTATGCGGCGGCAGATTCAATTCTCGTTCCGTCACTGTTTGAGCCATGCGGTCTTACACAGCTTATGGCATTCAGATACGGAACAGTTCCGATTGTCAGAGAAACAGGCGGCTTAAAGGATACAGTTGAAGCTTATGATGAATTCAGAAATTCAGGCACAGGCTTCTCATTTGCAAATTATAATGCAGAAGAAATGCTGAGCGTTATCAATTATGCAAAGAAGATTTATTTTGAACGTCCTGCTGATTGGGATAAGATGGTTGTAAGAGGAATGAAACAGGACTTCTCATGGAACAGCTCTGCAAGACAGTATGAGGGACTTTACAGCTGGATGATTAACTGGTAATATATAATAATATTCAAAGCAATGTCGTGAAAATCGACATTGCTTTTTTTGTATGTATTATTTGTACTCTATTACAGATTTTCGTCATATATATTTATTGTCTACCGAAATTCAGAAGAAAATCGGTAAAAACGAAAATGTATTGGAGTGAGATAATGAAAAATCAGTCAGATAAGCGGGCGATAGAGCTTGGACAGTTTATAATTGAAAACAAATCTACCGTCAGAGCCGCCGCAGGAGAGTTTGGTATAAGCAAAAGTACAGTACATAAGGATGTAAGTGAAAGATTATCAAAAATTAATCCTGTGCTTTATGCCGAAGTTAAAAAAGTTCTTGAAATAAATAAAAGTGAACGTCATATCCGAGGCGGAATGGCGACGAAGAAAAAGTATCAGGAGCTTGCAAAGTGCAGGCAAAAAAATAGTGCTTATTTTCATAAGCACTGATTTATATAAAAACAGCGGATTAATATAAGCGTTTCTACAGCTATTCAAGGGCATAAGCCACTGTAAAAACGAGAGCCTTTATTACTACGCTGTTTATATTATTTTATGCAGAAAATTTCAATATGCAACAAGAAAATATTTCTGTAAACGGGCTGTTAGTATTATTTGTCACCTTTGTAGCTTTTATGTAATACAGAAATCAATTTTGTAAGAAATATTTTCTTGATTGTAGGAATATTGGAATATCTCTGTTATTGCAATATAAAAAAAGAGTAGTATAATAATAGATAAGGAACAACAAAAAAAGCGACCATAAAGGTCGCTTACAGATTAATTATAATGTTTTGCGTTCTGATAATTGACAGCTCCGGAAAATGCATCGTAAACCACATCCTCATTTTCCTTTTTTATCACCAGATAGGTGTTTTTATAAAAAATGGGAATAAAGCAGTTTTCGTCAAGTATCTGTTTTTCGATACTGCTGAACCTCTCAACATATTCAGACGAATTACCAATGCAGTCAAGCTGATTTATAGCCTGACTGCATTGTGCTGTCAGGTTGATATACGGGCATTGTTCAAGCTTCTTCAAAAATGATATGCCGCTGTTGTAATCAGCTGTTGCAGGATAAAGAGCAATTGAGTATTCTCCACTTTCAAGACGTGAGTAAAATTCCTTGTCAGAAACCTCCTCAACACCGATATAATAACCGAAAAGCTCTTGCCACTGCTGAGAAAGAATGTGAAGATATTTAGAGTTAAGAGAGCTTGTCGATACAAGGATTTTTTCAGAGCTGAGTGATTCAATCGCAAGCTCTTTTTTTGCTCTTTCAAAGAATCTCACCGCTTCATCTTTGTTATAACAGGAAAAAGCAGAGTGGTCTGAAAGCTCACGATAGCTTTGCCCAAGAAGCTTTATTCCGCTTGGAATTATACCGTAAGCAACGCTTATATCGCTGTTGATTTCTTTCTTTACAGCTTCCTTATCGATAGAATATGCAATTGCCTTTCTGAGATTCTGATTGGAGTAAATTTCGTTTTCAGGATTGAAAATAAGCCCGAGAGTTATTGTCTTTTCGGCATTGTAATAATGCTTATTCTTATTATAGCTGCCATCAAAGCTCATAGATGAGAAACAATCTGTTTTTCCTTTTTTGAATGATGAAACAATATCACTCTGGCTTTTTTCAATTGAAAAGCTCAGATAAGAAGGATGAACAGTATTATTTTCGCTGTTTACAGCATTTCTTTTCATATAGAGAATATTGTTGCTTCCGTATGGGTCATAGAACCATTGACGAATGAAAAAAGCTCCGTTTGACATAACAGAATTATCATCAAGACCATATCTGCCCTTTGTACTGAGGAAAAATTCTTCATTGCAGGGCTTGGCTGCATTTGTTGTAAGAAGCATCGGAAAATCAGCGTTGGGATGTTCAAGCGTGATTGTAAGAGTGTAATCATCAGTTGATGTTACTCCAGAAAGCTGTGATGTGCTTCCGCTAAGCTGATTCTGCGCGCCTTTGATACAAAGAAATTTCTCAGAATGAGGCGACTGTGTAACAGGGGACAGCAGACGATTGAATGCAAAAACATAATCCTTTGCAGTAACATTGAAGTATTCGTCATCATCTGCCTTGTCATTATCATTTTTATCAAAAAACCAGAAAACGTCTTGTCTTAGCTTGAAAGTATATACAAGTCCGTCATCTGAAACAGTATAGCTTTCAGCACCGTCACAGATAATTGTTCCCGTTGAGTCAGATTTCAGCAATCCGCTGTAAAGATTTGAAATTACAGTAGCTGACGAAGCGTCAGAGGAATATTGCGGGTCAAGACTCTCAGGATTATTAAGCAGACATGCGTTGAACATATAATTGCTTCCGCTTCCTTTATCATCATTTTTTTTGCAGGAGGCGGAGAATGATGTGCATAGAATTAATGCGGCCAAAAAAACAGGTTTTATTTTCAAAATTATCTCCTTTATAGATGTTTAAGGCGGTTACTGAAGAAATAATCAGCAACCGCCGTATAATTAATTGTAAAGATATTATTTTGGTGATACAGTAACGATAAATCCGTCTACATTGTTGCCTGAAACAGTGTATGTCTTGTTTGACGGAACAGGAACTTCTGTAACGTTATTTACATTTGCAGCTACATAATAAGCTTCATACTGTTCTGTGCCAACCATAACTTTAAGAGTATTAGTATGATTATATGATTTTATAGCTTCAATATACTCTTCAAGGCAAAGATTATTTTCTTTCATATAAACAGAATGAGGAACGCCTACATATCTGAAAATAGCAGTGCTTGAATCATCACCTGTAACGGATTCCTTACCAGCAGGATATCTTACAACGAAGCCATAGTTTGCGCAGTTCTGGTCAATCCATGCATACTGTCCTTCAGGCTTGTAGATATTAGAGCTTTCTCCCTTAGGGAATATTCCGAGCTTGAAGCTTCTGCCTGTGTGATAATCGGAATAACCACCGAGAATATTTGAAACACCGTTCTGGTATTTGTCGTTCTGTTCTTCCTTAGTTCTGTGACCGCCGATAATTCTGAGATAATTATTCTGTACATTGGTGTAATAGTCAGTCATCATAGCGTTGATTTTAGCGATAACGTTTACATCAAGGCTTACAGTCATATCACTTACGCTGTAGCAATCGTTTCTGTTGCTGTAAATATCTGCGAGCTTTATATCACTTGCAGGGAATTTGTACTCATACTGTGAGTTTACAAGAACAAGGTCACCGCTGTTGATTGCTGAATATTCAAGCGGAGCTGTTGTATATTCAGTAGCAGTAGGAGGCATAATAGGATTTTGTCCTCCCGGATCGCCCTGCTGGATATTGTTGTTGTTCTGACCACTCGGAGCAGATGTCTGGTCAATTATAGATGAACCAGTTTTATTCTTGTTTTTGTCCTTTTTATTTGAACAGCTGTTTGCACATGAAGCAAAAATAAATATAATAACAAGAAAAATCAGTCCGACCATAATTAAACGGTCATAACGGACTCTGTATCTTTTTCTTCGTCTGTTTCCTTTATTCATAATCAAGAAATCCTTTCAAGAAATTTATATTCTGATATAATAAACTGATTTTGCAAAATTTAACACATACATTATACCATACAAAATGTAAAAAGTAAATAACTTTTTACAAAATTTTATTTTTTTTACAAAGAAAATGGAGAAAAAACAATTTGAAAGTTTGGCAGAATTGATAATAAAATAACTTAACATATAGAAAATTCAAGAATTTATTGACAAAAACGAATAAATATATTATTATAATAAATGTATAAAATACTTATCCGTTTATGAGTGGTGAAAAAATGAAAGTATGCAATGTTGATGTCAATAACAGAATTGACTGCAGAAAAGCTTCATTGATATCTGAAAACGGCAAGTTTTTTCTTTTGTATTTCAAGTCAGATGCTTTTTTTACTTCAAACGGCGAAAAATGTAAGATAACAGGAAAGTCTGTCGTTATTTGTAACGGAAAGCTTGAGTTCAGAGCGCCTGAAATTCAGCTTGGCGGATATGTTGTATTTGAAGCAGATATCAAGGATTTTCAGTTTTTTTCTGACCTTGGAATAGAATTCAATAAAGCGATTCCGGTTGCAGATGAATATATGATGTCAACCTTATTTCATTGTCTTTCACTTGAATACAGAAAAACAGGAAAATTCAAATGCGAGCTTGAAAACCAGCTTTTAAGGCTTATTATTATAAAAGTTGCGGAAATGTCCTCGGCTCAGGAAGAGTATCAGGAGATGCGTAAGCATTATGAATTTCTTTCGGATATAAGAGAGCAGATTTATAATTCGCCTTTTGAAAAAATTGAGATTGACGATATATGTAATGAACTTGGTGTCGGAAGAACGTATTTTCATAGGATTTATAATGCATATTTTGGCACATCATATCTTCAGGATATTATTAACAGTAAGCTTGAAAATGCAAAAAAAATGCTTGTAGCAACTGATAATTCCATAAGCGTTATTGCAGAAAAATGCGGTTATGAAAGCGATTCGTATTTTATGCGACAGTTCAAGAAGCATACAGGCTTTACCCCGTCTGTATACAGGAAAAAGTATTCGGAAATATAAAAATCTCCTGCTTGATATATCGGCAGGAAAATAATATAAGGAAATGTTACAATATATGTGACATACGGAGGGAAAAATGGAATTTGAACTTAGTATTATCGAAAAAATGTTTACATCATATAATGGCTCAGCATGCTGTGTATCTGATGAAACAACAGGTAGAATAGTTTTCTTTAATGAGCTTTGTAAAGAGCTTTGTCCTAATATTGAGAAAGATATGCTCATAGAAGAAATGTATAATGCAATATCTGATAAATATGATATTGTTACAAAAGGTGAGTCTACATTTCTTGTTGCTGATAAGGAAAAGCTTTTTGGTGAACATTATTACCTTGCTGAAAATAATATTACGCTTTCAAATGGCTCACAGCTTTGTGTATGTGTTTTCCATAAAATAGGGGTTGTTCAGTTCTATCATGAATTTATAAATACCGTTAATTCAGGACTTTTCATGCGTGATTGCGATTTTTCGGTTATGATTGACCTTAATAATGGTTTATATTATATAACTTATGAAAATGGCGAACATAAGTCTTATGGCAAAGACATTGAAGCACATGACTGGAATATGCGTGTAAATTATTTCGTTGAAAAGTATCTCGCCGAAGAATGTGTTGAAGATTATAAAAAGAATATGTCAACTGAAGCACTTCGTAAGCTTTATGAGAGCGACACTGATAAAAATGAAATTGTATTTGATTATTATTTTGACGGCGAAAAAATAACTCAGAAAGCAGTTTGTTACTTCGTTGAGTATAATGGAAATCCTGTTGTGTGCGTCAAGTATTATGATGATTATAAGGCATAAAAAAATTACGGTTACTGAAAATTTTCAGTAACCGTTTTTGTTATTAATTAAGCTTACTTTTTGTTTTTTCAGTGAATTTCTCACCGAAAACAACAAATCTTTTGTGCTCACCTGTTCCGATAATTCCTGCTTCATCGGAAGCTTCAACCTTAAATGAAATTTCTCTGCCGTTTACAGCTGTAACAGTTGCTGTTGCAGTAACCTTCATTCCTTCGGGAGTAGCTGAAATATGCTTGATATTAAGCTCTGTTCCGACTGTTGTTTCATCATTTTCGAGGTAGGAGCTGAGTGCGTTGCAAGCGGCTTTTTCCATAAGCATAGCCATCATCGGTGTTGCGAAAACCTCAAGGCTTCCGCTTCCGACATTGACTGCAAGATTGCTTTTATCGGCGATAAGTTCTGCGCTTCCTGATATATTGACATTTAATTCTTTCATAATTATTAATCATCCTCATTCAAAAGTTTATCCTCAGGGATAGGGCAAGGTGAAACAACATCGCCTATAACTCTGTCGTATGTGAGGATGTCAAGCTCTTCATCTCTTGGAACAGTATCATCATAGTTTGTTGAGTATATCGGAGTTGTTTCCATATAATCAAACATTTTCTGAATGAACGAATCTCTCGGAGCGTCGATTACATCCATAATAACGTATGGCATATAATAGAGTGATTTTTTATCCTGTGGAACCTTGCTGAAATCAGCGTCATAGTTGCTCCAGAGAAGGTATTTCTGTTCATAAAGAACTGAGCAGTTATCACCGTTAATACCAAGCTGGTCATAAATTCCTGAACCACCCTTTAAAGAAGGGAAGTGGTCGCCTACAAATAATACAAGTGTAGGTTCATCAGACTGTTCCAGCTTATCGAGGAATTCAGCGAGTGTTTCATTGGTTTTCTGAATCCACTGGCAATAGTTATCAAATTCTGCATCAGGATTTTCACCCTGGTCATAAGGCTGGTGATTCTGCATTGTAGTAGTGTGGATATAAATAGGCTCATCGCTTTCGTTTATGAGAGCGTCAAGCTGATTGAAAACGGTTTCATCTGAAATATAAGTTCCGAAATTTTCAACAGGAACTGTAAAATCGTTTTCGAAAATCATAGTGTCAAAGCCGAACTGTGAATAAATTTTACGACGGCTGTAAAAGTTTTCATAGAAAGGATGAACATATGCTGTATTGTAACCCCAGCTCTTGTAATACTGAGCAAGTGCAGGCTGTTCTCTTTCTGCAAGGTCACGCTGCGGCATATTTGGGTCATTGAGCGAACGTACAGGGAGTCCGAAAAGAAGCTCAAATTCAGAACGTACTGTAAAGCTTGCGTAAGTCGGAGAAATTGCTGTACCGCCGAAGCCTTCTGAAGCAGCTTTATCAAATTCTGCATATACGTTTTCGTCTATATCAAGTTCATCGAATACTCTGAAATCAGCAAAAGCCTCACTCATAATAACGATTACGTTTGGCTTTATACCGCCATTGAAGTTTTCGTTGTTGTCAACATCAACGGAAAGAATTTCATCAACCTTTTCTTCTGTGTAAGCTTCAGGCTTTGTAAGACGATTTGCAAAGCTTTCTGTTGCTGTTTCCACGATAAATGCGAGGAAGCTGTTGCTTTCGAATTTTTCATTGAGAATGAATGTATTGCTTGCCTTTGTTGTATCAACATTAAAGAGAGAATAAACAGGAGCTGAGAATGAAGGCATTGTGATAAGAGATACACAAGGCATACAGCATGCGCCCATTGTAAGAACACGCTTGAAAGGCTTCATCTTGATTTTAGGATTGAACCAGAAAATCACACAGAATACAGCGATAACAGCGAGCCATGCAAGTATAAGCGGTATTGTGATTTTAATATACGCAAATGAGGTAAGACTCTTTACGCTTTTAAAAAGCTTCATATCCGAAAGGATAAGGTGATTTCCGTTTGTACCGAATTTGAAAAGCTCAACCGTGCTGAGCATAATATATACAAAGCCCTGAATTGCCGTTGCAATCCAGCCTTTTTTGAAAATTGCAAGAAGTATAAAATAAATCAGATATGCAATAACAAAGTTGAAGAGCATTACAGTTGGTCTTTCAACAATGAATTTCAGATAAGAAGCGATGCTTTTATCGTGATTTATTTCTGCCATTGATGTAATAAAAATCGGGAATAATGCTAAAAGCCAGTGATTAAGCTTAGTATATTTCTCGGTGTTTTCATTTCTTACTGCGTTGAATGCCTTGATTTTGGAAAAAACTTTTTCCTTTCCTGCTAATATTTTTTCTTTCATAGATAAACCCACCCTTTATAAAAAGAAAACAATAAAACGATTGAATTTACATATAAATTATATTTTGTTTACTTTAATATATCACAATAAAAATTTTTCTGCAAGCGAAAAAACAAAATATCATCATTTTTTCACTTAATTCGGCGTTTTGTGAGAAATGCACGATTATTGCAACCTTGTTTTGTGCATATTTACAATATTCAAATTACCATTCCGCCGTTCACAGAAAGCGTCTGACCCGTAATAAAAGCGGCATTTTCAGATGCCAGAAATACAACTGCATTTGCAACATCAGCAGTAGTTCCGAATTTTCCAAGCGGGATTTCTTCAATGATTTCTTCAAGCTCGCTTTCGGTAAATTTTTTGTTCATTTCGGTCAGAATAAAACCCGGAGAAACACAGTTTACTCTTATACCTGATGGAGCAAGTTCCTTAGCAAGAGCTTTTGTAAAACCGATAATACCTGCCTTTGAAGCTGAGTAGTCCACTTCACAGGAAGCTCCGCATTCTCCCCACATAGAAGATATATTAATAATACAGCCACTTTTATGATTAACCATTGAAGAAATTACTGCACGACTGCAACTGAGTGTTCCTCTGAGATTAATATTCAGGATTCTGTCAGCATTTTCTTGTTCAATGAAATTAAAAAGCTCTATTTCAGAAACTCCCGCATTATTTACGAGCAAATCAATGTGTTTGCATTCGCTAAGTATACTATTCATTGCAATTTTTACAGATTGCGTATCGGAAACATCGAATTTAACTGCTTTACCACCGATTTCAGCTGCAAGAGCTTCTGCCTTTTCTGCTGAATTATTATAATTTATATATACATAATATCCGTTTTCTGAAAGCTTACGGCATATTTCAGCACCTATTCCTCTTGAACCGCCTGTAACTATTGCGTATTTCATAAATATGCTCCTTTTATGATTATAATCCGTTAATCTTATTATAACACATTTTAATTATTTTTTGTAGCTAATACTTGAAATATGTATGAATTTATGTTAATATGTTATATATGAAATACATTAAAATAATAAATATGAGGTATGAAATATGACTGATGAAAAAATACAGCGAATAAATTTTTTTGCAAAAAAATCAAAAAATGAAGGTCTTACTGACGCTGAAAAGCAGGAACAGACTCAGCTCAGAAATGAATACAGAGAATCAATAAGACGCAGTCTTACATCTCATCTTGATAATACATATATTGTTGAGCCTGATGGCAGAAAGCATAAGGCAGGTGAAAAATAATGGAACAGAAATATTCTGACCTTATAAATAAGGCAATTTCAGCTTCCGAAAATTCTTATTCGCCTTATTCGGGATTTCGTGTAGGTGCGGCACTTCTTGCCAGAAACGGCAAAATTTACACAGGCTGTAATATAGAGAATTCTTCCTATTCTCTTACAATATGTGCTGAAAGAACTGCTTTCTTCAAGGCGATTTCCGATGACTGCACAGAATTTGAAGCAATTGCTGTTGTCGGAAGCAGTGACAGAAATTTTTCAGTTCCGTGCACTCCATGCGGTGCGTGTTTACAGGTAATGACGGAATTCTGCGAGCCTGATTTTATGATAATTCTCTCAGATGGAGAGCATAGATTCTCAGAATTTTTACCCAATCAGTTCAATAAAGAAAAATTATTAAAAGGCTAAAGCTAAAGGCTATCGGAAATTTAAACCGATAGCCTTTTATTAATGGTTATTTGTGTTTTTCAAATCATTTATTAATAATTGCAAATGTGTAATTTGTTCAGTTGTTAAATCTTGCACATTAAGTGTGGGTATTTCAGATAAACCAAGAAGATAATCTGCACTTACAGAAAATTTTTTTGATATATTTATAAGCATATCGATTGACGGAAGTATATTATTGTTTTCCCAGTTGCTGACACTTTGTTTTGTTACATTCAATAATTTACTGAATTCTACCTGATTAAGCCCAAGATTTAAACGAAGCTCTTTTATTCTTTCTCCGAACATCATATATACCTCCAATACTGTGAATAAATATTACAATACTATTATATAAATATTGCTTGACAATATTTAAATACTATGGTATACTGATATTGGATTTTTGTTGAAAAGGAGTAAAAATATGTTTTGTTCAAAATGCGGTAATCAAATTAATGAAGAGGGATTATGCCCTGAATGCGGAGATGAAGGAACAATTGCAGTGTCATTTGAATCTTCTGAAAAATCCGGAAGCTTTAAATCATTTATACAATCTCCACTCGGGAAATTAGTTATAATTGCTGTTGTTTACCTTATTTCGTTTGGATTGCTTGTATTATCAGTTCAGATAGGAAATGCGTATATGTTTGCAGGAATACTAATTGCTTGTGCGATTGGTGGTTGGCATTTTCTTGAAAAAATCAATCTTGGTTTTCTTATTTCTTTGCCACTTGTTGGTTGGCTGATTTACTTTGTATTCAAACTTTGGATTTCTATGATGATAGGATTTTTTGTTACACCATTTTTTATTGCAGGAAAAATATCAAATGCAGTAAAAAAGATTTAATTTATAATATAATAAATAAGGCTATCGGAAATTTAAACCGATAGCCTTATAATTTTTATTAATCAAGAAAATCCTTTACCTTTTTGCTTCTGCTTGGATGACGGAGCTTTCTGAGTGCTTTAGCTTCAATCTGTCTGATGCGTTCTCTTGTAACCTCGAAACGCTGTCCTACTTCTTCAAGAGTGCGTGATTTACCATCCTCAAGACCGAATCTTAATTTAAGCACCTTTGCTTCTCTCTCTGTGAGAGTATTGAGGACTTCATTAAGCTGTTCTCTGAGAAGAGTATGATTTGCAGCTTCTGACGGTGCAGGTGCATCATCATCAGGGATAAAGTCGCCGAGGTGGCTGTCTTCCTCTTCACCGATAGGAGTTTCAAGTGAAACAGGGTCCTGAGCAATACGCATGATTTCTCTTACCTTGTCAACTGACATTTCAAGACGTTCAGCGATTTCGTCAGGTGTCGGGTCGTGACCGTTTTCGTGGAGAAGCTGGCTTGATACCTTTTTAACCTTTGTGATTGTTTCAACCATGTGGACAGGAATACGGATAGTTCTTGCCTGGTCTGCGATAGCTCTTGTAATAGCCTGTCTTATCCACCATGTAGCGTAAGTAGAGAACTTAAATCCTTTTGTGTAGTCGAATTTTTCAACAGCTTTGATAAGACCGAGATTGCCTTCCTGAATAAGATCAAGGAACTGCATACCTCTGCCGACATATTTTTTTGCAATACTTACAACAAGACGGAGGTTAGCCTCTGAAAGACGCTTTCTTGCGTATGGGTCGCCTGTTGACATACGCTGAGCAAGTTCGATTTCTTCTTCTGGTGAAAGAAGCGGAACACGTCCGATTTCCTTGAGGTAAATCTTTACAGGGTCATCAATAGCAATTCCCTCAGTAGAAAGAGCCATTTCGAGATCATCTGTAAGTGAAGCGTCAAGACCTACTTTAAGATCTGTATCGAGCGAGAAATCCTCAACGATTTCAATGTTGAGAGTTTCGCAGTTATCATAGAAAGTATTAAGCTGGTCAACGTCAAAGTCGAGTTCTTCAAGAGCATCGGTAATTTCCTTTGTAGTGAGCTTACCGTTTGTTTTGCCCTGTTCCATTAATGTTTCAATAGTATTTTTTTTAGGTTCCATTGAATTTCCTCCGTTTTACTTTCTTTTGCGTTTGTTTTCGAATAAGGCGATTAAATCATTATCGCTCAGATTTTCCCCATTTACAGCATGAGGGGTATTATGATAATTCTGCAGAATGTCAATACAATCCGCAAAAACATTTTCGTTTATATCCACATCTCGTTTTTTTGCCTCTATTCCCGTTATTCTTCCCACTTCTTCGGTTGAAAATTCTTCCGAGAGCATTGAAATTGTAAAGGAATTATATTCTGTCATTTTGCGTATCAGACATTCATAGATTCTTTTATTGAAATCCGTAACGAATAAATGAGCGGGAGCTTTCTGAGAAATCTCCAGACAGTTTTCAGGATGCTTCATAAGCCAGCAGATGATAGTTTCTTCTGCCTTGCATTCTTTAGGAAGCTTTGCTGCCATAGGATTTACAGCGTCGGGAATAACTGATGCGGATTTTATATTCTTCCATTCAAGCTTTTTTTCAAGCCTTTGTGATTTTTTTATTTCATTTTCAATGTGACTTTTAAGTACATCTGCGGAAATATCACATTTCTTGACAGTTCTTGAAATATAAACCTCACGTTCAAGAGGACTTTCAATTTTTGCAAGAACCTTTGATGCACGATTGAGAAATTCAACCTGTCCTTGCTGTGTTGAAAGGTCAAGACCAAGCTCGCATTTGTTAAGCATAAAATTGTTTGCATCAGATGAGCTGTCAAGGAGCATACGGAATTTTGCCGCACCGAATTTTTTTATGTATTCATCGGGGTCTTTAGCGCCCTCAAGACGAATAATTCTTGTATTTATTCCCACGTTTGAGAAGTGATTTATAGCTTTCTGGGTGGCTGTCTGTCCTGCAGCATCGCTGTCGTAGGCGATAATGACTTCATTTACATAATGACTAAGAAGCCTTGCCTGTTCGGCTGTTATGGCAGTTCCGAGCGTAGCAACTACATTTTCAAAGCCTGCCTGATTTATAGAAATAACATCCATATATCCTTCGGCAAGGATAATTCTTTTTTCGGGAGAATTTTTTGCAAAATTCATCGAGAAAAGATTGTTTCCCTTGTCAAAAACAGGAGTTTTGCTTGTATTGAGATATTTTGGTTTTGAATCATCAAGAACTCTTCCGCCAAAGCCTATAACATTTCCTCTGAGGTCAATAATCGGAAACATCACACGATTACGGAAAATATCATAGATTTTTCCGTTTTTTTCAGAACGTGAGCATAGCCATGAGTCAATGATTTCATCATCTTTATAACCATTTTCTTTCAGATTGTTATAAAGAGTATTATATGAGTCAGGAGCAAATCCCAGACCATATTTTTTAACTGTCTGAGGAGAAAGCTTACGCTGTGCAAAATATTGCAGTCCTCGTTTATCAGTGCCTTTAAGCAGATTTTTATAGAAAAAATTAGCGGCAAGGCGGTTTATTTCATAAATTCTTGTTTTTCGCTGAGCATATTCGCTGTTCTTTCTGTCCTCAGGTACTGTGAGTCCCGCACGGGCGGCAAGAAAATTTATAGCTTCACGAAAATCAAGATTTTCGATTTTCATAATAAATGTAATAACATCTCCGCCGGCACCACAGCCGAAGCAGTAAAAGCTCTGACTGTCATTGTATACTGTGCAGGATGGAGTTTATTCCGAGTGAAACGGACAAGAGCAGACATAATTATGCCCTCGCTTAATCAGATTTACATAAGCTCCTACAACCGAATCAATAGGATTTGCAATTCTGAGCTGGTACAGAAATTCATCATTCTGTGTCATATTACAGTTCCTCGCTTATTTCCACGCTTTCGGAACGAAAAGCTCGGTATAGAGGTCGATAGCATATCCGTCAGTCATACCAGAAATAAAGTCGCATACACCTCTGTCGAGGTCGGTTTTTGAAGCAACCATTCTGTAAACCTCAGGCATCTTATCAGGATTTTCCTTATAATATGCATAGAGTCTTTCAATTATAAACTGTACCTTTTCTTCTTCCTGCTTTGCAATAGGATTAGTGTATACATTTGCGAAAAGGAAAGCCCTGAGATCATCATGAGCCTTTTTGATATTGTCGTGCATTTTAATTTCATATACGCCGTTTTTAATAATTGATGCAATAAGAGTTGTAATTCTCTTTGATTTTGTATCTCCGAGAACGCTTATGCAGTCAAACGGAAGCTCTTCGGGTTTAAGGATATTTGCACGGATTGAATCCTCAATATCGTGATTGATATAAGCGATTTTATCTGAAAGACGAACAACATTTCCCTCACGGGTGCATGAAACCTGATTTGTATGACATGCAATACCGTTTTTAACGGCATAAGTAAGGTTAAGACCTTTACCTTGTTTTTCTATGTAATCTACAACACGAACACTCTGGAGATAATGCTTGAAGCCGTGAGGACAGATTTCGTTGAGTATAGCTTCGCCGCAGTGACCGAAAGGAGCATGTCCGAGATCGTGGCCGAGAGCGATTGCCTCTGTGAGATCTTCATTGAGCTTCAAAGCTCTTGAAATTGTTCTTGCAATCTGAGCAACTTCAAGCGTATGAGTGAGTCGTGTACGGTAATGATCTCCGACAGGGGAGAGAAATACCTGAGTTTTACGCTTTAAGCGTCTGAAAGAATTACAGTGAAGAATTCTATCCCTGTCACGTTGAAAATCGGTACGGTAATTACATGGATCTTCATAGATTATTCTTCTTGTCTGTTTATGATTTGTAGAGGTGCAGGCAAAATTGCTTAAAGTACCTGCTTCAATAGTTTCAAGCTGTTCTCTTACGTTCATAAATACCCTCCGATTTTAAAAATATCTGAAAAAAGACAGAAATAACTTCTGTAATATATATACTCGACAAAAAACAAAAATCCTCTTGTTTTTTAAAAATTAATTGAAGAAAAATCTGCAAATAACTTTTCGGCTTCGGTAATTGAGATATTTCCGTTGGAAATATCAATAAGCTCCGTTTTAAGTGGCTGAGTCATTTCATCCGTTACAAAAAGCTCAAGCTTTACGTTATCGCCGAAATCGCTGTTTACGGTAATAGTTTTAAAGTTCGGCAGAATATAGCTTACTTTGCCGTAAAGATTATAATCCATTTCGAGAAAAATCCTGCTGCATGAACGCATATTCATAATTTTTGCGCTGTCGCAGGCGATAGAAGCACAATGCGAATAGGCTCTTACAAGGCCACCGCCGCCGAGAAGTATTCCGCCGAAATATCTTGTAACAACAATACATACGTCAACGAGGCCTCTTTTTTGCAGTACGTCGAGAACAGGCATGCCTGCCGTTCCCTGAGGCTCGCCGTCATCGGAATAACGGGAAATATTATCGTTTCTAAGAATATATGCATAGACGTTATGCTTGGCTTTTCTATGCTTTGCACGAATGGAATTTATAAATTCAACCGCTTCATCATTTGTTTTAACGGGAGCTATATAGCCGATAAACTCCGAGCGTTTTTCTATAAAAGAGGCTTCGGAAGCCTCGGAAACAGTAAAGTAGTTCATATTGACTCCTATTAAGTAAAAAGGCGGTCAAAGACCGCCGCATAATTACTTGTCCATATTGAAACGCTTCTTGAATCTGTCAACACGTCCGCCTGTATCAACAAGCTTCTGCTTACCTGTATAGAATGGATGGCACTTTGAGCAGATTTCAACCTTGATGTTTTCCTTTGTAGACATTGTTTCGATTACATTACCGCAGTGGCAAGTAATTGTAGTCTTTACAAAATTTGGATGGATACCCTCTTTCACGATTGTCACCTCTTTCAATTACTATTTGTAAACCATAGTAGCCCATCAATTTCCTTAGACAGTAGTACTTTCGTCATACATTTACAATAAATTATAGCATACTTTTCTGAGGATGTCAAGGGGGAAATGAAGATTTTAATAAAGATTTTTATATGGTGTTTTCTTATATTATAAACTAAAATTTCGTGCAATTACATTAAGATAATGGATTTTTAATAATTATGAAACTATCAATCGATTTTATCTAGTACCATTCCAGGTATAGTGATTTGACCATCGAGAGTTGAATCGTAGCTTACAACACCGACAGAAACACCATAAACCGTAATATGATCATCTTTAAGTATTCTTGATGGTACTATAGATGGATTGTAGCCACAAAGTATTATTTTATCATAATTATCATTAACAGCTAAACGAATTTGTATTTCGCTGTCTCCCTCAATAACTTGTATTACCTTACCATAGAATTTTGCTTTTTCTCCTTTATAATCATCTGGATTTCTAGCGAGTTGGTCGTAAGT
>JAFWWU010000066.1 GCA_017523285.1 Ruminococcus sp. | reverse complement strand
CATCATCTATGAATACATTGGATATAGCTTCCTGAAGCTCAAGTATTGTATCCTTGTTTGCAACAGCTTTAACATCATCAAGAGGAGTTCCTGTATGCTTTGCTTTTAGAATCTCTATTTCCCCTTCTATGCTCGGATATCCCATACTAAGACGAATCATAAATCTGTCAAGCTGTGAATCAGGGAGCATATGAGTTCCTGCCGAGCCGATAGGATTCTGTGTTGCAATAACAGTATAAGGCTCCGGAAGTGTATATGTAACACCGTCACAGGAAATCCTGCGTTCTTCCATCAATTCAAGAAGCGCTGACTGTGTTTTGCTTGATGTTCTGTTGATTTCATCCGCAAGAAAGAGGTTACAGAAAGCTACACCCTCTTTGAATTCAAATTTACCTGTTGATTTATTATAAAGAGTAAAACCTGTTACATCTGTCGGAAGAACATCGGGAGTGAACTGCATTCTGTTATGTTCAAGCGAAAGTGCTTTTGAAAATGCAAGTGCAAGTGTTGTCTTTCCCACCCCCGGAATATCCTCAATAAGAATATGTCCTTTGCAGAGCATTGCAAGAAGTGCCTTAATAATAATGTGGTCTTTGCCTATTACGGCTTTTTTAACCTCAGTAGCAATTTTATTAATCTGTGATGTATAAAAACTTGTGTTCATTTTCTTCTCCTAAAAAAATAATATATTTTATTATATCATATTTCAGACTTTAATGCAATATATATCAATGCATAAAAAACAAAAATTTTGTTTTCTTCATAAACAAAAAACGGCAATTTATATAAATCACCGTTTTATTATATACTATTACGTTTTATCCGCAGACAACACAGTTTCTTCCGTTCGATTTTGCTTTGTACATCGCCTTATCAACACGTTCAAATGCCTGAAGCGATGTTTCTCCCGGAGTTACTCCGATAACACCAAAACTGCATGTAATCTGGTTTACATTGCTGAATTTGTAATTGCTTATCCTAATTCTGAGTTCTTCGCATATATGCTGAAGTTCATCTGAATCAATTTCATTGGCTATTATTACAAATTCTTCTCCGCCCCATCTTCCGAAGTGCGTATTATATTCAGAAAGATATTCATTTACCATTCCTGAAATACTTTTTATAACATAATCACCCGTTGCATGTCCATATGTATCATTTACATTTTTAAAATAATCTATATCAAACATCGCAAGCGAAACAGCTGTACCATCATCTTTAAGACGTTTCAAAGCAAAAGTAAGCTCTTCTTTTATTTTACCATGGTTGTAGATACCTGTGAGAGGATCACGGTTTGACATTTCTTCATACTTTTTAAGGTCTTCGATAAGCTTCATTGATGTATCGTGGATATCCTGTACCATAAATACAAAACAGAAGCTGTCATCAGCTTTCTGAATTTTCTTGAAAATAAGCTTTACCCAAATATATTTTCCTTCAAGATTCATCATCTGACAGTCAATGGATGTAGAACGTCTTGATTCAAGATGATTTCTTAAAAATTCAGGATCGGTATATTCAAGGAATAAATTCTGATCATCAGGGAAAATCATATTTACAATATTCATTCTCCACTGTGAAAATTTAAGTCCTGTATAATTCATAGGGTCATCTGACATCTCTGTAACGCATACACTGTTGCATATATCCTCATCAAGATTAACATGCATTGTAAAAAGATATGTACTGTCAATGCCAAGCTCTTTTTCAAATTTCAAAAAGTCCTGCACATAAACATTATTATCCATTTCTGTAATAAGAATGATATATTTTCCTTCTTCAGTATGAGGATAAATTGTCATCTGAGCAATAACAGGTTCATCATTTACAAACATTTTTATACGTTTGCTGTATTTACCATCAAACTTATTAAGATTTGAAAGAAAAACGTGATATCTTTCAGCAACATCTTCTGATTTATCATTAAAATGAAAAACAAGGGCTTTAAGCATCTCATCGTAATTCCCCTTTTCACCGAAAACTCTGTCGAAAAGCGGATTGCCCTTAATCTTTACATAGGTATTCTTACTCTCATCAATAATATAAATTGCATCAATTTCTTTTTCAATAATCTGCATTAACTGATTTGTTTCATATCTGCCTTCCATGACATATACTCCTCTCAAAATTATTATATATAACTATGTAATGTATAAAACAACATTTAATAATACTTTTAATTTATTACAATTATATCATATACTTTTATAAAATTCAAGACAAATTTATTAATTTTTATATCATGATATTTTATTATCAAAAATGCGTGACAAATTGAAAAAAATAGTGTATAATATTTATGTGTCTTTTTCAGAAGCTCTGATGACACATCTACATATCAAATATTGATGAGAAATCCGCATTTCTCACATAATTATAAAAGGAGATGTTTTTTATGTCTAAAAAACCATTTTATATCACTACACCGATATACTATCCTTCAGGTAATCCGCATATCGGTCATTGCTATACAACAGTAGCGTGCGACTCTATCGCTCGTTACAGAAGAATGCAGGGCTATGATGTAATGTTCCTTACAGGTACAGACGAACATGGTCTTAAAATCGAACAGAAAGCTGCTGAAAAAGGCGTAACTCCACAGGCTTACGTTGATGAAATCGTTGAAATCTTCAAAAAGCTCTGGAGCTATATGAACATAGATTATGACCGCTATATCAGAACTACTGATGATTATCACGTTCAGTCAGTTCAGACAATTTTCAAGGCATTATACGATAAGGGCTATATCTACAAGGGTGAATATTCAGGTAAATACTGTACACCTTGCGAAAGCTTCTGGACAGATTCACAGCTTATTGACGGAAAATGTCCTGAATGTAACAGAGATGTTGTAGAAGCTAAAGAAGAAGCATACTTCTTCAAGATGTCACCATTCGCTGAAAGAATTGAAAAGCTTCTTCTTGAAACTGATTTCTTACAGCCTAAGACAAGAGCTGTTGAGCTTGTAAACAACTTCATCAAGCCAGGACTTGAAGACCTCTGTGTATCAAGAACAACATTCAAGTGGGGCGTTCCTGTTACTTTTGATGATAAGCACGTTGTTTATGTATGGATTGACGCTCTTTCAAACTATATTACTGCTCTTGGCTATGAGAATAATGCTTATTCTGATTTTGATAAATACTGGCCGGCAGATACACATATGGTTGCAAAGGACATTATGCGTTTCCACGCTATTATCTGGCCTGCAATGCTTATGGCTCTTGAACTTCCGCTTCCTAAGCATCTTGCTGTTCATGGCTGGATTACATTCAACGGACAGAAAATGTCAAAATCTCTCGGAAATGTTGTTGACCCGTTTGTTCTCGGCGAAAGATATGGCTGTGACGCTATCAGATATCATATTCTTCGTGAAATGGCTCTCGGCTCAGACAGCTCATTCTCAAATGAGATTATGATTAACCGCATTAACTCAGACCTTGCAAATGACCTCGGAAACCTTGTTTCAAGAACTGTTGCAATGGTTATCAAGTATTTTGACGGTACATTGCCGACAGATCGTCAGGCTGATGCTATTGATGATGAGCTTCTCTCAATGGCTTCATCACTCAGAAGCAAGGTTGATGAATTTATCGACCTCACTCAGCTCAGTAATGCTCTTGCTGAAATCTTCAAGGTTATTTCAAGAGCAAATAAATACATTGATGAAACTGCTCCTTGGGTACTTGCAAAGGATGAAGCAAACAAGGCTCGTCTTGCAACTGTACTTTATAACTTACTTGAGGTTGTAAGAATTTCAACAACTCTTCTTTATCCATTTATGCCTTCAACAATGCCTAAGGTATGGGAACAGATCGGACTTTCAGCTGATAACGCTACTTATGATAATGCAGGTTCTTTCAACGTACTTCCTGCTGACGTTACTGTATGCAAGGGCGATGTTCTCTTCCCAAGAATTGACGCTGAAAAAGAAATTGAAGAGCTTAATGCAATAATCTCCGCTAATCTTCCAAAGGAAGAAGTTCCTGCTGAAGAAATCGTTTTAGAGCCTGAAATCTCAATTGAAGATTTCGCTAAGGTTGAACTCAGAGTCGGAAAGGTTACAGCTTGTGAAAAGGTTAAGAAGTCAAGCAAGCTTCTCTGCTTACAGGTTGATGACGGAATGGGCGGACGTCAGATTGTTTCAGGAATTGCAAAATGGTACAAGCCTGATGACCTTATCGGCAAAAAAGTACAGTTTGTTGCAAACCTTAAACCTGTTAAGCTTTGCGGTGTTGAGAGCAACGGCATGATTTGTGCCGCTGAAACAACAGACGGAGATGTAAAGGTTATCTTCGTTGACGATTCACTCCCTGCAGGTTCAAAAATCAGATAAACAATAAACAACAGCGTACAGAAATCCGAATTCTGTACGCTGATTTTTTTCAAAAATTTCCTTTAATATATTTTTTATTTTTTGCTATAATACTATTACGGCATCAAAAATTCAATTTAAAGGAGATTTAACAATGAAAGGTGAATTTACTCAGAAGGGCAAGGAAGCTCTCGAAAGATTTAAGATGGAATCAGCAAGCGAAGTTGGCGTAAACCTCAAGCAGGGTTACAACGGTGACCTCACTGCAAGAGAAGCAGGTTCAATCGGCGGTCAGATGGTTAACATAATGATTCCGGAACAACAATGGAAATTCATTCGAAACAGCATGCGAAGTCATGGACATAAAATCACTATTCATTATGATGTGGCCCTGGCAATCTGATATATATTTAGAATAATGAAGACAATATACTATTAAGTGACATTAAATAAAAGCTTGACTAAAAAAACATCTCCGATCCGAGCAGAAAAAGTCCCTCGCATGATGCAGAGGGGCTTTTTTCATATTCGTTCGAGCAGTTCAGATGGCTTGATTGCTGGGACACGGCTTTCCTTAAAATCACGGATATTACGAGTGATAATAAAATCCGCTTTAAGACGTGATGCGCATGCCATCTGTACAGCATCCTCATAGTCAGCCACTTTCATATTCGCTGCTTTTTTCAGATCATCAGATTTAAGATCCGCAATACGAAAAATAAGAAACAGCTTATCAATGATTTCCTTAGTCTTTTCAGGATCAAGCTCTTTACGAAGAATATATACAATATTCGGAATAGAAAGTGCAGAAACATATCCCGTTATCTGATCAACCTCGCAATATTTCCAGACCTTAAGTGAATCCTCCAGAAACTCTTCACGCTTACATAGAACATCAAGAATTACATTGGTGTCAATCAATACTTTCATGAGCCATAATCCTTTCTGCTCTGATAGCTTTATCATCGTAGTCGTGCTTCAGAACTCCTGCAAGCGAATCGGAGAGAAAAGAAATACTGCTTTCATGCGAAATAAGTTTGGCAACCTCCTTACCGTTTTTGAGAATAAGAATTTCGTCCCCGGACTGCACAGACTGCAGATAGTGACCAAAGTTATTCTGAAATTCAGTTGCTGTTACAGTAATCATAAATAGCACCTCCATGAATCTTACCTAATTTTATTATACCTGATTTTAGCTAATATGTCAACGGTTATATTTTTATTGATATGTTAAAATACAACAAATACTAATCAGGTGTGTAGTTCCTTACTTTTCCGTAATTTCTTTCAGGGTAACCTATTGTTCTTTTTAAAGTGTAATGATATAATGTGTTTATAGCAATGCTGTAAAACAGCAAATACAATTAATGAAGGATGTAGATTTATATGAATAATAAAAAGAAACTGATTTTTATTATCTTATCACTAAGTGCAACTATTATAGCTTGTGTATTAAAAATAACGAAGTTTACTCACTATGATTACAATGATAAGCTTACAAATGCTCAACAGCAGGTGCTTTCAAAAGAATATGATATAAAAAACATTTCTGACAAAATTATTTCAGTAAGCTATAAAAAAGATGAGCTTTGCATCGATGTCGGATATTTTGATACTGTTGATGCTTTGCTCGATACTCTTGATTTCAAATCTGATAAGCATTATGATATAGTATCTGAAAGAAAAGATAATTTTACATATGAATACAAAAAAATCTCAGGAGAAAAATATGACACAATGCGTATTGATTCTCAGAAAATGCTCAATACAAAAGTCCCATGCATTATATATATTTACAAAGAAAGCAACGGTTATGCTTATACAGTTGAAAAAGAATCAGTCAGCAACGAAGAAATTTTCAAAATTTTTGAATAAATCAAT
>JAFWWU010000065.1 GCA_017523285.1 Ruminococcus sp. | reverse complement strand
TTTACAAGCATTACTATCTGCCTTTTAAATTCGTCTGTATAATTCCTTGTTTTTCCTGACATTTTTACCACCTTACCTTTTTTTATTTCTATTATATCATGGCTAAATGTTTTCTGTCCAATTTATTATAACCGATCCAAAATGATTGCAACCAAGAATACCTATCACAAGAACAGTGGTCGGATGTATTATCATCTGGTGCAGAGTTTTCCGAAAGGCGATCACACTTCCCCTGAGCTTGCTCACCA
This sequence comes from Ruminococcus sp., assembly GCA_017523285.1. Lineage (GTDB taxonomy): Bacteria > Bacillota > Clostridia > Oscillospirales > Ruminococcaceae > Ruminococcus. The sequence continues at coordinate 33,892 of JAFWWU010000065.1, read as the reverse complement.
GATTGCAGTGGAGCTTGCAGAGAAAGCATTCGGGAAATATGAATGCGTTGTGGCAACGCATATTGACCGTGAGCATATCCACTCGCACATTGTGTTCAACTCCGTCAGTTTCGAGGACGGCAGAAAGTATCATTCCAACGGAAACACCGTGCAGGAGCTGATGGATTTATCCGATGAAATCTGTCAGAGGTATGGCGTGGCGGTGCTGAATAGGCAACAGCAGAAGAAAAAAGATGTGCTCTCCGACCGTGAATATCGCTCGGCAGTGCGTGGCGAGAGCTGGAAATTTCAACTGATGAATGCTGTTGCCGAAGTCATGAAGCAAGCTAAATCCAAGAAGCAATTTGTCTTTATGATGAAGCAGTTGGGCTACGGCGTGAGGTGGGAGGACTCACGAAAATATATCACTTATACTTGTCCGAACGGAAGAAGATGCCGCTGTGCTAAATTGCACGGCGAGAAATTTTCAAAGGAGTTGATGGAATATGAGTTCAAAATTAGACGTGAATGCCTTGATGGAACGCAACAAATCCGACCTACAGGCGGCGGAGGAAACTATGCCCATGGTGGCGGTGGACAACCGAAACTGGATAGCGGTGATCAGCCTACTGAAAAGATCTTGCGAGGTTCAGGAGAAACTGTTGGAGTTACAGGGCGAGATGATGACGAAAACTGGAATCGAAATGCACTTACAGAATCAGAAAGTGTTGTTCGATCAGGTGGGGGACGAATGCAGGAGAATTCAGAAATTTACAGCAGAGCAGACAACAAACTCCCTGACGAGCTTAATCAGCCAATCGGAGAAACTGTCATTTCAGGCTGGGAAGCTGAACGAGGAATTCTCCTCACAGCGGAGAGAATTAGAAGATTGGAAGCACAGAACGCAATTGAAAATGCTCAGAGCGATTGTGATTTCTCAGTCGGTGCTCTTGATCTTGTCGCTGGCATTGCAGATGTGGCTGCGATAATGGATGAGCCGTCAGAAGATGAGGACATCGAACGTCACAGTGACAGCAAGGTGCTGGCGGAAGAAATCCGACGCAAGGAAGCGTTGGGGATGCACTTGGGATGATACCCATTTAAAAATCGATGAAGGAGGGATCAAAATGTATCACACAAGTCAAACAGGAATCAGAAGAAGGAGTGTGATGCCGATTGAAGAAAACGAATCTTAAGGCTTATGAATTTCAGAAACGAGAGCACAAGGAAAATTCACATTATGTGAAAATCGAAGGCACGATCTACTATGTGCATGATGTGTTCGATGCACAGGCAAAGGAAACCGCTGAAGATAAGCTCAGATACCTCATGGAACGGGAAATGCAAAAAGTTTCGTAAAAGCACTGGACTTGTCAGATCGGTTCTGGTATCCTTGTTGGTAGCACAATCGGTTTGGCATAGTCCGCAAGGACGGAAAGGAAGGTAACGAATGCCAAACAATCAAAAAATCACCGCCCTGTACTGCCGTCTGTCCCATGAGGATATGCTGCAGGGTGAGAGCAACAGCATCACCAATCAAAAGGATATCCTGACTAAATTCGCTGTTGAAAACGGCTTTCTCAATCATCAGTTCTATATTGATGACGGCTACACAGGCAGTGACTTCAATCGTCCTGCTTTCAAGAGAATGCTGGAGGATGTTGAAGATAATAAAGTGTCAACGATTATCGTCAAAGATTTATCCAGATTTGGTCGAAACCATCTTCATGTGGGGCTGTATACCGAGGAATTCTTTCCACAACGTGGTGTACGATTTATCGCTATCAATGACAATGTGGACACGGCAGATGTGAATTCATCGGGTATGGATATCGCAACATTCTGCAACATCTTCAACGAAATGCACGTTAAGGATACTTCAAAGAAAATCAAGGCGAGCTGTAAAATTAAATCAGACAGAGGACAAAGAGTTGCATCAAGACCTCCTTATGGTTATCGCAAGTCGGATCATGACAAAAATATGCTGATTCCCGATGAGGAAACAGCACCTGTTGTCCGTAAGATATTTCATCTGTGTGCCGAAGGGTATGGTCCATCGCAGATTGCAAAGCAGCTTGAAAAGGAGAGAATCATCGCACCAGCTGTGTATGAATACAATCACAGCGGTAATATCCTTGCAAATTTCGACTTGAACAGACCGTATGCATGGAGCTCTGCAACGATTGCACGAATGCTGGAAGATGTAAGCTATCTGGGACACACCTGCAACTTCCGATACGGCAGACCATCCTATAAGGATCACCGAAAGCTGAAACTTCCCGAATCGGAGCATAAGCTCATTGAGAATACGCAGGAACCGATCGTTGATCAGAACACATGGGACATTGTGCAGCGAATTCGCAAGAGCAAACGCAGACGAACGAACTTCGGTGAAAAGAGTATCTTTGCAGGGATTCTGTTCTGTGCCGACTGCAAAAGTAAATTGTATTTTCATCGTCACCGCAATGGAAAGCCGGAAAATTGGAAATTCGTCTGTGCAAACTATCGCAAGAATACAAGTAACACATGCACCATGCACTCCATAAAGGAAAGTCACCTGAAGCGATTGGTACTGGGTGAAATTCAAGCGATTACCAAATCTGCAAGAGAGCATCCGGAGCAATTTGCTGATTTTATCGGACGGAAAGTGAATGCGACGCTTAACAAGATCATTACAGAATCATCGAAACAGCGACCAAGTACGAAAAGCGTATGGCTGAACTGACTGTCATATTCAAGAAATTGTACGAAGATCGTGTACTCGGAACGATTGATGATGATCAATTTCAGATGCTATCACAAGAATATGCCTCAGAGCAGTTGGAACTGAAAGCACAGATTGGCTCACTGAATGAAACCATATCACAGGCAAAAAGCAAGACTGCGGATACTGCAAGGTTCATTTCACTGGCAAAGAAGTATACGGTTCTGACCGAGCTCACACAAGAGGTTCTCCACACCTTCGTATCACGGATAGAAGTGCATGAAAGAACCATCGACAGCTTCGGCAAAGAGCATCAGGATATTGACATTTACTTCACACACATCGGATCTGTGAAGTAATCTGTATAAAAGAAAAGTGGATAGCATTTCTGCTATCCACTATCTTGAATTAAGTGTTCCCTAATTCAGCCACGATATTCCGAGGGATTTTTCATTGGTGTGGGTGACAAGCAATATGATATAATGAATGCATTCAAATACGCAGAAAGGAGGAAAGCTATAATTCGTAAGAAATGTATAGTTTTTTAGACTTACATAAAATTGATGTTTCAAAATAAAATATAATTTTTCAAAAATTTTTTCGTCTTTTTTGCTCTTTAAAATCACTATATAATGTAGGGACTTATATTTACACTATTTTAGGAGGATTTTATGAAAAAAACAAAAAAACGAACGCAATGCGGAAAAGGAAAAGAAAAGCTTTTCAGCTGTTTTTGTATTGCACCGAGTTTTGCAGGTGTACTTGCATTCTTTTTTATTCCTTTCGGTATTATCATTTTTTATTCTGTTGTAAATAATCCTATTGCAAAAGATTTTGTCTTTCTTGATAATTTCAAGGCTCTTATCGAAAATAAAGCCTTTATTACAGCTGTGAAGAATACAGCGTCTTTTTCGCTGATCGCTGTTCCACTTGCCGTTGTATTTTCACTTGGACTTGCTGTCATACTTGAAATGAATATTCCCGCAAAAAGTCTTTTCCGTACATTTTTTCTTTGTCCGCTTATGGTGCCTACCGCCTCGGTTGTAATTGTATGGCAGGTGCTTTTCCATTCAAACGGTACTATAAACGAGCTTGCCGCACGTTTCGGAGCAGAGCCTCTTGACTGGCTTAAATCTCCTTACGGACAAATTGTTATTATTGTCATGTTTCTTTGGAAAAATCTCGGATATAATATGATTTTATTTATGTCTGCACTCGGTAATATTCCTAAGGATATTATTGAAGTTGCTGACCTGGAGGGTGCTTCTTCAGCTTATAAATTCTTTCATATCAAATTAAGATATCTTTCCCCTACGATTTTCTTTGTGCTTATTCTTTCACTTATAAATTCATTCAAAATATTCAGAGAGGTTTATCTGCTTACAGGAAATTATCCATATAACAAGATGTATCTAATACAGCATTTTATGAATAATACATTCCGTTCACTCGATTATCAGAAGCTTTCTGCGGCGGCTGTTCTGTTTGCAATTGTTATGATAGTTATAATCGGTATCCTATTTATTGCTGAAAATAAATTCGGGGAGGATGTTGAAGAATGATACTCAGAAAAAAACTCGGCGGCAGAAATACATTTATAAGGCTGATTGCTGCTTTAATTATCGGTTTTGTTGCCATTCTTTTCATTTTACCGACAGTTCTCACTATTGCCAATTCCTTTATGACAGAAAAGGAGATTACAGCTAACTATGGTGCTATGCTCGATAATATGACAGAGGATAAGAAAACATATATTTCCGAAAAGCTTAATCTTAAATTTATTCCCGATATAGTAACATTCGACCAGTATGAAAGCGTACTTTTCAAAAATTCCGAATATCTGCTTAAATTCTGGAATTCAGTTATTCTTGTTGTTCCGATTACGGTATTCCAGCTTGTAGTTGCCGTTTTTGCCGCATACGGATTTTCAAGGTCAACAGGTAGAATAAAGGAGCTTATTTTCTTCTCCTACATAATACTGATGCTTATGCCTTATCAGGTTACACTTGTTCCTAATTTCCTTGTTGCCGATAAATTCGGACTTCTTAATACACGCTGGTCTGTTATTCTTCCAGGAATATTCTCGCCTTTCAGCGTCTTTCTGCTTACTAAGGTTATGAAGCGTATTCCAAGCTCTTACATTGAAGCGGCTAAGCTTGACGGTGCAAGCGAATGGCAAATTCTATCAAATATATGCATTCCATTATGTAAAGGGCCGCTTTTCTCGGTGGGACTTCTTGTTTTCATCGATTACTGGAATATGGTTGAACAGCCTCTTATTATGATGGAGGATTCAGATATGCATCCGCTTTCTGTATTTCTTTCAGAAATAAACAAGGGTGATATTGCACTTGCCTTTGCAGTCGCTGTAATTTATATGGTTCCAAGCCTGCTGATGTTCCTTTACGGAGAGGATTATCTTGTTGAGGGCATTACATATTCAGGCGGAATTAAAGGATAAGGAGAAATTAGTATGAATGAAAATATTATAAATACAAATGAAAACTCTGCAGAAATACACAGAAGAAAAAGAGAAATCATCAAGACTATACTTATAATTTTTCTTGTTGCGTTGCTTATTCTTACTTTCTTTCAGAACACAATTGTGAATAAATCTCTCCCTGAAATTGCAACAGAAACCTGTAAATCAGGCTCTCTTACCGAAAGATTCAGAGGAAGCGGTATTATTGAAGCAAATCAGTTCTATGAAGTAACAATAGACGGAAACAAGACTATTGATGTAATTAATATCAAAAGCGGCAAAAAAGTAGAAAAAGGCGATGTGCTTTTTGTTCTGAATGCGGAGGAATCACCTGAGCTTGAAGAAGCAGAAAATATACTCAGCAGCCTTGAACTTGATTACCGCAAATCACTTCTCACCGTGCCAAATTCTTATGCAAATGAAAACTTACAGATAAAAAATGCAAAAGCTGATTTACAGGCTCTTATTTCACGCAAGCAAAGCGCTGTTTTACAGGCACAGGCTATAAAAAATGCTAAAGAAAAGCTTAATACTGTAAATTCAAGTCTTAATGCGGCTTCTTCAGAGCTTTCAGAATATCAGACTTATATAATTGCTCTTGATACCAACAGCTTTGAAGAGTTATCGCATGAATATTCGGGTGAATTCATCGCTCTGAACAATAATCTTACAAAGCAGGAAGAAATACTTGCTAATAAGAAAAATACTCTTGATGAGCTTATCAAAATGAATGCATCGGAAAGTGAAATTTTAGATGCTGAATCAGCTTATAATGAAGCTCTTACAAATCAGACGGAGGCTCTTGACGCTCTTGACGCAAAAAAGAATACTGTAAGAGATATATTTGTCAATAAAATCAGAGAACTTGAAACGAATATTTCATCGTATAATGCAGAGATTTCTTCACTTGAAAATCAAATTTCATCTTATACCGAAGCTTCACCCGAAGAGATAGAAATGCTTATTACCGAAAAGGAAAGGGAGCTTGAAAGCCTTATAGTAAATCTTGATGAAGCGAAAAAAAGCGATGATATCAACAAGCAGATTGAACAGCTTAATCTGAACAGTAAAAAAGAAGCTGTGGACAAACAAAGGGAAGTTGTAAATAAAATAAAAGAAAAATCAGGAACAGTTGAAATTGTTTCAAAATATTCGGGAGTTGTGAGCAATGTATTTGTAAAGGTCGGAGAAACAACTTTGCCTGACACACCCCTTGCGACTATTGATATTTCATCTGAGGGATATACTCTTAAAATTTCCGCTTCACCCGATAAAACGAAGAAAATAAAAGTCGGAACAGAAGCCGAAATTGTAAACAACTGGTCGGGCGATGTTTCGGCTGTTGTAACAGAAATCAAAAATGATAATATTTCTAAGGATAAGATCATCACATTCAATGTAACAGGTAATGTTGAATCTGGCGACAGCCTTTCTGTATCAATTCCATGCGGAACTTCAAAATATGACACGATTGTCCCTAAAAATGCTGTTTATGAGGACAGCAACGGTAAATTTGTTATGATTTTGAATTTTAAGAATACTCCTCTCGGAAACAGATATTATGCTGAACGTGTTGCCGTTGAGGTTCTTGCTTCTGATGATATTTCAAGTGCTGTATCTGGACTTTTAAACAGCGGTGATTATATTATTGCAAATTCAAGCAAGCCTATCAAGCCGGGTGACCAGGTAAGAATAAAGGATTAAGGTGAAAGCTTATGACTTTTAAAAGAATCCGTGCTCAGACACTTTGCATTATTGCCGCAAACGCTGTTTCAATTATATTATCAGTTTCACTTTTCATTTCAGCCGCTTTACTGTCAGAATCTCAGAAAACACAGTTTTCCGCCGAAAACTGGACTGCAAAAAACAGCAAATTCGCCTACTCTCAACAAAGTGCATTTATCGGAAATGATGCTGAATTTACAACAGATTCACTTGATATGGTGAGAGGAATAATTTCAAACGAAATCACAAACGCTTCGATAAAAAACGAAGAAAATAACAGGCTGTGGTATGATTCTTATTACAGCAGAATCGGCAAATTTCAGGCACATGGAACTGTTCTCGGAAATACGGAATGTGAGATTAACGCGGTAAACGGTGACTTCTTTATGCTTCACAATTTCAGACTTATCAATGGCGCGTTCTTTTCGGATAATGACCTTATGCAAGACTACGCTGTTATTGATGATAATACAGCATGGAAGCTTTTCGGTTCTTCCGATGTTGTCGGAATGTCATTTACAGTGAATAACAACGATTTTTATGTTTCGGGTGTTATTGAAAGACCCAAAAGCAAAGGTGAGATTGAATATTACGGAAAATCACCTGAAATATATATTTCCTATGACAGTGCATCAGTTATCATCGGTGAGGAGTATTCAGCTATAAGCTGTTATGAAGCTGTACTGCCCGAACCTGTTGAGAACTTTGCTTCAAAGACGTTTAAAACAGCTTTTGAAGCTTACAGTGACAGTTCTGTGTTAATTACGAATACAGACAGATTTTCATTTAGAAAGCGTATGAAAGCTCTTAAAAATATAAGCAGCTGTGTTGCGCCGAAAAAGCCTGTTATATATCCATGGTGGGAAAATGCCGCAAGAAAAACCGAATTCAGACTGAGCTTTATATATCTGTTTGCACTACTGGCGCTGATTATTCCGTTGATAACTGTAATCGTACTTCTTGTTAAACTATACCGTTATTACAGAAAACAAAAACGAAAGCTGAAAAATAAGCTTTCTGATATAATCGACAGAATAAGAACCCGTAAATACAGAAAGGAACTTTCTATTACTGCTGAAAATGCTGATATATCAAATCAGCAGCCATATATGTGAAGCCAATCAATTAGCTTACTGTAGGCTGGAATTCAATGGTGATTTTGAGGATAGTGTTTCTGTGTATATTGACGAAAAAACAGCATAAATCAGCATGATTTCGCACAGCGAACGTTAACTGTATGTAGTGCGTATACCAAGAGATAAAACAAAAGAAATCCCCTATATTTAGGGGATTTCTCATTGGTGCGGGTGACAGGAATCGAACCTGCACACCTTGCGGCGCGAGAACCTAATGGCAGAGTCACGTCAGTGGGGTTAATTTCCGTACATTTAATAAATTCTGATATCACATGAAAGTTAATTTATGATATCGCATTTCAAGCGATATCACTCTTTTTATATTTCTCAATTTTATCAATCAAACTTACAAGCTCACTCATATTGCTTATCGCATAATCCGCACCACAGGCTTCGTAAACCTGACGGACACGCTGACATTCAAGCTCCTTGCGTTCGGGAGAAAACGCCTCATACTCCGCTTCGGTATAACCCATAACCGAGCTTCCCTCGATAATTCCGACAGAAATTATGCCTGCGTTTTTACCCTCTTTAATATCAGCAACCGTATCGCCAACTTTGATTGCGGAGCTGACACTGCTTACACCCAGCACTTCAAGATTTCTAAAAACCATATAGGGGTAAGGTCTGCCCTTGTTTTCCGTATGATTGGGACAAAACCATGCATCAGGCTTGTAGCCCTGTTCTGCCGCTGATTTTGTCACAATATCCATCATCTCGGTCGTATAACCTGTTGTTGAACCAATTTTTATGCCACGCTTTTTAAGCTCGAAAATCGTTTCGGGAACAAACGGCTTAGGGGTGATGAACTTATCAAGAATACCGAAAATTGCCTTCTCGCTTTTTTCATAAATAGCGTCAACATCTGCCTTATCCCACATTCTGCCGTGTACCTTTTTCCATTCCTCAGTAATGCGGGGCATTTTCATCATTGTGTGGATATGGTCCCATTTGAGCATACCCATAGGTTCACGCACTTCCGCAACTGTCGGAGTAATTCCGAACTCCCCGAATGCTTCAATGAACGCCTGCACAGGAGCAAACGAGCCATAGTCAACGGTTGTTCCTGCCCAGTCAAAAATTACTGCTTCAATCTTTTTCATATCTGCACCTCGTCACGAAAAAATTCTTCAAATATATCGCAAAGCTTTTCAATATCCTCTGTGTAAATCTCACCGATATTTCCGATACGGAACACATCTGCGTCGGTAACTTTTCCGGGGTAAATCGCATAACCACGTTCCTTGATGAAATTATACATCTTTTCAAAGGTAAAATCCTCTGTATCAGGATAAAGGAATGTTGTGATAATCGGACTCTGATTGCTGTTAAGATATGTACGGAAACCAAGTGCTGTCATCTTCTCGATAAGCAGATGGTTGTTTTCGGAGTAACGTGCAAATCTCGCCTTAACGCTACCTTCTGCTTCAAGTTCTTCAAGTGCCTTTGCAAAAGCAAGTACAACGTGTGTGGGAGAAGTAAAACGCCACTTTCCGTCCTTATCCATTCCCTTCCACTGATCGTAAAGGTCAAGGGAAAGGCTTACTGCATTGCCCTCACACTTTTCAAGCTCACTCTTACGGCAGATGATGAACGAAAAGCCGGGAACACCCTGAATACACTTGTTGGCTGAGCTGATGATATAGTCGATACCGAGCTTTTCAACCTCAATATCAATACCTCCGAAGCTTGACATTGCGTCAACAATGAACACTCTGCCGAGAGACTTTACTGCCTTTGCAACAGCCTCAATATCATTGAGAATACCCGAGGTTGTTTCGCAATGCACCATTGAAACGTGAGTAATAGCAGGATCGTTTTCAATCTCCTTTGCAATAATTTCAGCGTCGGGAGTTTTGTTATACTTGAAATTCAGAATTTTATAGTCAAGACCTGCGTGCTTTGCAATATCCTCCATACGTTCGCCGTATGCACCGTTTGCGGCAATAAGCAGCTTGCCCTTTCTGCCGACAGCAGAGGTGAGCACCGACTCAACGCCGAATGTTCCGCTGCCCTGCATAAGAACTATGGTGTAATTTTCCTCGGAAGCGTGTCCGATACGGAGCAGTTCTTTTCTGATATGCTGTGTAATCTGCTTGTAATCATTGTCCCAAGTGCAATGGTCGACAAGCATTTCCTTTTTTACGGTTTCTGTTGTTGTGAGAGGTCCGGGGGTAAGAAGCTTATAGTTAATCATAATTTATTTTCCTTTCTGTTACTTACATTCTTCAGAGAGATTTCTGTGCTTTTCAAGTAGCTCAACCGTGAGAGCCTCAGGAAAGGTTTTGGAATTTGCGGAAATTGCATTACTGTCAGCGGTTTCGCCCTCGTAAAGAGGTACAGGGTAATATGTCATAAGGTCGGCTCTACCGTTTTCGATAATGCACTGCACCATTTCCATTGCAAGAGGGTTTGTGTCATCGTCCTTGTCAACAACTGCAAGGGACTCTGTGAGAGTAAAGTTACCCTCTGTCGGGTCAACAAAGTCAACAGGAAGTCCGTCTGCCTTGTCAGTAACTGCCTGATGTCTTAAACCAAAGCCGATTGCAACTTCACCTGCACGAACTTTTTTGATAGGACCTGAACCTGACTGCTCAATGTGTGCGCCTGCGTTCTTGTACATACCTGTGAGGATTTCCTTTGTGCCGTCCTCGCCGTATTCGCTGATAAGGGACTGTATCATAAGCCACGCTGTTGACGAGCCTTGAATATCAATAACGGAAATGAAGCCTGCATATTCGGGGTTTGCCAAGTCCTTTACAGAGGTCGGAGCAGCAAGATTGTTTTCAGCAATCACATCTGTATTTACAAGGATTGCACCCTGATTTGCAAGGAACGGTGCGTAATATTCGGGATAGCTGTCAGTTGTATTAACATCAAAATCAAGGCTTTCAAACATCTTGTATTCAGCCTGAGCACTTTCGATATAGTAGCTGCTCATTGTGATAATGTCCGCTTCAATGTCCTTGCCCTCGGCAAGCATTTTCCCGCCAAGCTCGGATGTGCCGAAGCTCTGGAATATATATTTGCCCTCATAGCCGTTAGCGTCAAGCGTCTTTTTCATTGATTCAACTGCTTCATCGTCAGCGTTGGAGTAGATAATAACCTGCTCATCTTCATTTGAGGAACAACCTATAAGATTTACACAGACGGTAAGTGCCACAGCGGCACAAAGAATTGCACTTAATGTTCTTTTCAATTTCATTTTGATTTTCCTTTCTTGTTTCGAATTGCCGCAAAAAGTCTTACAAGACCCTTTACTGCCAAGTTTGTTATTAAAATCAGGACGGACAGCACGAATATCTCATTGAAATTTGCAAAGTGCTGAAGCTCCTTAATTTTTGCCGTGATAATCATTGTTCTTGTGCTTGCAAGGAAGATAACAGCACTGACTGTTACCATTGCATTTACAAAGAAGTAGCTGAATACCTCCAGAAGCGTTGAAACCGCATTGGGTGTAATAATTCTTACTACTGTTTTCAGCCAGCTGTCGCCCATAAGCCTTGCCGTTGTTTCCCAACTGGCATTCAGTTTTTCAAGACTGCTTTTCATCATCAGATACGGTGATGAAAAATAATGAACGATATTACAGATAACAAGTATCGCAAAGGTGTTGTGCATAAACGTTCCCTTAAAGGAAAGCAGATAAGCAACACCAAGCACCATACCAGGTATTGTATTTGTTATAAGCGATGCAGTATCTGGCAACTTTCCGTAGTGACGATGTTCGCCCCGTCTTGCAGAAACAAGAGCCGTGCCATACACGATAAGCGTACCCAAAACTGAGGTTGCAAGAGCAACAATCAGCGAGTTTTGGTATACGTTCATAAGTGAACTGTCCGAGAAAATATCAGTGATATGCTTTGTCGTAAAATTCATTCTGTACGGCCACTGTTCAACAAAAGGAACAATGAAAATCACCGCAAATACGGATAGTACGCAGATAATTATAATTGCCGAAATCAGCCCGAAGATAATATCTCTTGCACGATTTTTCGTAAGCTCGATAACCGAGATTTTATTGTAGCGGATATTGTATTTGTTAAGCACAAAAATCAGAATAATACTCAGAATTGACGGTAGTAGCATTATAATCGAAACCGCCGAACCTGTGTTGAAATCGGGCAGGCTTCCCAGCATTTTGTTGTAAAGCCGTGTTGCAAGCAGGTCGACATTTCCCGCAAGTGCCGCAGGGATACCGTAATCGGTAAAGCTCAGAGTAAAGCTCTGGATAAAGGACACGGCAAGGGTGCTGATAAGGGGAGTGATAACCGTTGCAAAAAAGCTTTTCAGTTTGCCGTCGCCCATCATTAGTGACACAATCGTAAACTTCTTGTCAATATAGCCCATTGTGTTATTTATGAGCATAAAGGAGATGGGGAGAGTATAGATTACATAGCCTATAATCAGCCCTGCGATACCATATATATCAACAATCTGCGTATCGAGAAGCTTTGTAATAAGTCCCTGTTTACCGAATGAATAGATAATTGCAAAGCCGTATGTAATTGTGGGCAGCAGCATAGGGAGAATTACAAGTGTTGAAATCACCTTTTTCAGCTTCTTGTTTATGTTGGTGAAGTTTACTGCGTACGCAGGAATAAAAGCGAGGACGGTTGTGATAATTCCGCTTGCCGCAGAAACGAGAACGCTATTCCCGAACGCCTTAAAAATGCTTCTGTTTGAAAAGAGGTTTCCGTAAAATTCAAGAGTTGCATTACCGTCCTTGTAAAAGGACTTGCACAGTATCGTAACCATCGGTAGAAGGAGGAAAAAGCCGAACAGCAGACCTGTGAAAATCAGTATAATTTTCTGCGGAGAAATTCTGCTTTTGTTCATACTGCCGCCACCGTTTTACTGCCGCCGAAAAGGGCAAGGATATTGTTTCTCTTGATTTCAAGCTGACGGAGGATAAATTCCGTAACAAAGCTGTCGGAGGGCGAATTGATTATCTCGTCGGGCTTTGCATACTGCAAAATAGTACCGCCGTTTATGATCATGACTTTGTCGGAAAGGCTGAGTGCTTCCTCAGGGTCGTGGGTAACAATGATTGTAGTAAGGTGATATTCCTTCGCAATCTGCTTTATCTTATCCTTGATTGACTCCTTGATAACACCATCGAGAGCGCTTAAGGGCTCATCAAGAAGCAGGATTTTCGGCTTCATTACAAGTGTTCTCGCAAGTGCAACTCTTTGCTTCTGACCGCCTGAAAGCTGTTCGATATTCTTGTTCAGATGCTCCTTCAGACCAAGCAGCTCAACAAGCTCCTGCACCTCCTCGGGAGTGGAAATGTTCGGCCTGTTGCGGAGTCCGTACACGATATTATCGTATGCGTTAAGGTTAGGAAACAGGGCGTAATCCTGAAAAACAATGTTGAAGCCTCTGTTTTCCATAGATACCTTTGTGATATCATGAGTATCAAAAAATATTTCACCGCTGTCGGGCTGAGTAATTCCGAGGATTATATTGAGAAGCGTAGTTTTACCGCTACCCGACGAGCCGAGAATAGACACGATTTCGCCGTCCTCAACAGAGAAATTAACGTGGTTTAAAACATTCACATTATCGAATGACTTTTCGATATTTTTAAGTTCAAGCATCTGTATTTTCCTTTCATATCTGATTTATTACAGGTATTATTATATAGCTTCAAAGTAAAATCCAAAACCACAGAGGTGTAAAATTCAGGTATTACTTTTTTGCGAAAAACATCCGAATTTCTAAATTTGTTTTACAATAGCGATATCTTGTAAAGTTTTAGGAAAGTCGGTTTACATTCAGAGCCTTTTATGATAGAATAAATTGATACGAATTTGGAGGTATACAATGGAAAAACTACTTGACAGTGTTATGGATATAGGCGAGCAGATGCTAATAAGCGGCGCAGAGGTACACAGAGTTGAGGACAGCATTAAGAGAATATTTGACGCTTATGGAACTAAACGCACTGACGTTTTCATTATAACAAGCAGCATTGTTGTCACGATACATACAGATGACAAAGCATACACTCAGACAAGACGTATTACCGAAACGTCTACCGATTACGAAAATCTTCATAAACTTAATGAGCTTTCACGAAGTATATGCAAGCATAAATACTCTGACAACGAAATAAAAAAACAGCTCGCAGAAATTGCTAAATGCAAAAAATATCCGTTATGGCTTGAATTTATCTGCTATGCAGTTATCTCAGGAGCTTTCACGCTGTTTTTCGGAGGAGGAATAACAGAATCGGCAGTTTCATTTATAATAGGTGCATTAGTAAGATTTGTGATATTGCTCTGCGACAAAACAGTAAAAAACAAAATTTTCTGCAAGTTTGTTTCAGCTTTTATTGCAACTTCACTTGCATTTATTGCACTAAGACTTGATTTTATTGCAACGGTTGATAAGGTAATCATCGGAAATATTATGACGCTCATTCCGGGCATTGGTCTTACAACTGCACTAAAGGATTTGCTCGTGGGCGACAGCATTGCAGGTCTGCTTCGTACTATTGAAGCGTGTATTACAGCCCTTGCTATAGCTGCCGGGTATTTTGCTGTTGCTTTTATAACAGGAGGTGCAATATGACAAGTTCAGAGCTTATTCAGATTGCGACAGGTCTTATAGGTTCGCTGTGTTTCGGTATACTTTTTAATATGAGAGGAAAAAGGCTTATTGCGACGGCTGTCGGAGGACTTTTATCGTGGGGACTGTTCGTTGTTCTTAGCCATTTTATCTTAAACGAGCCAATCAACTACTTTATAGTAGCAGCTGTTGTATCACTATATTCAGAGATTATGGCAAGAGCTTTGAAAACTCCTGCCGCACCTGTTGTTACGACCTCACTTATGCCGCTTATCCCCGGTGGCTCACTTTATTACACAATGGCTTCGGCATTTGAAAGTAATTTTACAACGTTTCTTGAAAAAGCAGTTTCTACCCTGAAGCTTGCCTGTGCACTTGCACTGGGCATTATTGTTGTTACTGCTATTTCGCAATTCATGTTCAAACGAGTAAAACAAAGGTAAAATCATATATTTTTCAATCCCTGTTACTTTACATTCAAAAGTAACAGGGATTTTGCATCTCAATGAAAATTTGACACAGATTTTACAAAACTCCTCTTCCCGACTTTACATTGGAGCAGTATAATTCAGATGTAAACAAAAAACACAATCAATTTTACATCTGAAAGGACTTGTAATTATGAAAAAGATTATCAGTATTTTTGCAGCGGCACTCATTATGTGCAGTACACTTGCAGGCTGTTCCTCTGAAAAAGAAGCGGTAGCAACAGACGGCTCTACCTCAATGGAAAAGGTTATCGGCGTTCTTGGCGAAACATTCGAAAATGACACAGGAATTACAGTTACATACAACCCCACAGGTTCAGGCTCTGGTATCAAAGCAGTTGCCGCAGGAACCTGCGATATAGGACTTTCCAGCCGTGACTTAAAGGAAGAAGAAAAGGCACAGGGGCTTACAGCAACCGTTCTCGCTTATGACGGTATCGCCATTATCGTAAACCCCGAAAATCCTGTTTCTGACCTTGATGTTGAAACAATCGCAAAGATTTACACAGGTGAAATCACAAACTGGAACGAAATTGGTGGTAATGACAGCGAAATCGTACTTATCGGACGTGAAGCAGGAAGCGGCACCCGTGA
This sequence comes from Ruminococcus sp., assembly GCA_017523285.1. Classification (GTDB taxonomy): domain Bacteria; phylum Bacillota; class Clostridia; order Oscillospirales; family Ruminococcaceae; genus Ruminococcus. The sequence continues at coordinate 18,211 of JAFWWU010000065.1, read as the reverse complement.
TGGCTTTGAAAGTATCACAGACACAGAGGATAACTGCAAATACCGTCAGGAGCTTACCTCCACAGGCGACGTTATCACAACTGTTGCAGGCAATCCTGCGGCTATCGGTTACGCTTCGGTAGCGTCTGTAAAGGACAGTGTAAAAATGGTTACAGTGGGCGGTGTTGCGCCGACAGAAGATACAATCAAGGACGGCAGTTATGTTGTTCAGCGACCCTTCATACTTGTAACAAAGGCTGATACAGAGCTTTCAGAGAGCGCACAGAAGTTCTTCGACTACATTACATCTGAAAACGCAAGAGAAGCAATCTCTTCTGCAGGTGTTGTTGCGGCAAACTAAAACAGAATAGCAGAAGCGGTAAGAAACTCTTGCCGCACACTGCTATATAATGGAGTAGCTTTATGAAGAAAAATAAAATGATTGAAAGAGCCATTCACGGCGTATTTCTCATACTCGGACTGCTTACCGTCGGCTGTGTTCTTTTGATAACAATATATCTTGTAATTTCGGGCATACCTGCCATAACAGAGATAGGACTTTTTGACTTCCTTTTCGGTACAGAGTGGGCGTCGACAGCTGCAGAGCCAAGCTACGGCATACTGCCCTTTATCCTAACCAGTGTTTATGGTACAGCAGGGGCAATTATTATCGGAGTTCCCATAGGCTTTTTTACAGCGGTTTATCTTTCAAAGCTTGCAAATTCAAAAGTAAAAGCCTTTATGGAGGGAGCAGTAAGTCTGCTTGCCGGAATTCCGTCAGTGGTATACGGCTTGGTGGGTATGCTGGTACTTGTACCTGCTGTCCGTGAGATTTTTGATATTCCCGACGGTGCGAGCTTATTTTCAGCAATAATTGTACTTGCGATTATGATTTTACCGTCAATTATCAAGGTGTCGATGACAGCTCTTGAAGCAGTACCAAAGGAATACGAGGACGCATCGTTAGCTCTCGGCGCAACTCCTGTTGAAACCTATTTCAGAGTTTCCGTACCTGCCGCAAAAAGCGGAATTGCGGCGGCTGTGGTGCTTGGTGTGGGACGCGCCATAGGCGAAGCAATGGCGGTTATGATGGTATCGGGAAATGTTCCTAATATCCCGTCGCTTTTTCAGAGCGTGCGATTTCTCACAACAGCAGTTGCAAGCGAAATGTCATATTCAAGCGGACTTCAGCAACAGGCACTTTTCTCAATTGCACTTGTACTGTTCCTCTTTATAATGCTTATCAATGCAACACTTAACTTTTTCTTGAAAAAGGAGAAAGACTGATGCTTAGTAAAAAAAGAAAAGCCTATATAGGCGGAATGAAAGCCGCTATGTATATTTCCACAGGCCTTACAGCTACGCTTGTAATATTTCTTGTGGCGTATGTATTTATAAAGGGTATACCTCATATCTCCTGGGAGCTTCTATCCACAAAGCCAAGTTATATAAGCGGAAAGATAGGTATTCTCCCCGATATTCTGAACACTCTTTATATTGTAATTGCAACGCTTATCTTCGTTATCCCGCTCGGAGTCGGTGCGGCGATATATCTTACAGAATACGCAAAAAACAAAAGGCTTGTGGGTATGATTGAATACGCAGCGGAAACACTTTCAGGTATTCCATCTATCATTTACGGACTTGTGGGAATGCTGTTTTTCTGTCAGTTTCTCAGCTTCAAAACTTCTCTTTTGTCAGGGTCGCTTACGCTTGTTATTATGAATTTACCGACTGTTATGAGAACAACTCAGGAAAGCCTTAAAACTGTTCCCAAAAGCTATCGTGACGGTGCCTTCGGGCTTGGTGCAGGAAAATGGAGAGTAATAAGAACTGTCGTTCTCCCCAGCTGTGTTGACGGAGTTATCACAGGCTGTATCCTGTCAATAGGACGAATTTTAGGTGAGTCTGCGGCACTACTCTTTACAGCAGGCTTTGCCCACGCACTTAACGGAATATTTGAGGGACTTACATCCCCTGGTGCTTCTCTTACCGTTGCACTTTACGTTTATGCAAAGGAACAGGGCGAGTTCGGAGTTGCCTTTGCGATAGCGGCGATACTTATGATCTTAACTCTTCTCATAAATCTGTCGGCAACTCTTGTCAGCAGATATTTTGCAAAAAAACGTGAGCTTTAACCGAAAGGAATGATACAATGAGCGATATAATGACAGCAAAAGACCTGAATCTATGGTATGACCAGACGCAGGCTCTCAAAAACGTAAATATTACAATCCCTGAAAAGAGCATTACCGCATTTATCGGACCGTCAGGCTACGGAAAGTCCACATTTCTCAAGACCTTGAACCGTATGAATGACCTTATTCCGACTGTAAAAATAAAGGGCGAGGTCTGCTACAACGGACAGAACATCTATGACAGCAGTGTTGACGTAAACGAGCTCCGCCGTGAGATAGGAATGGTATTCCAGAAGCCTAATCCGTTTCCTATGAGCATTTACGACAACATAGCTTACGGACCACGTACACATGGAATTAAGTCAAAGGTAAAGCTTGATGAGATAGTTGAACAGTCTCTCCGTGACGCGGCGATATGGGACGAGGTAAAGGACAGGCTTAAGAAAAACGCTCTCGGAATGTCGGGCGGTCAGCAGCAGAGATTGTGTATAGCAAGAGCGCTTGCGGTAAAGCCGAAAATTCTCCTTATGGACGAGCCGACTTCTGCGCTTGATCCTATCTCAACATCGAGAATCGAGGAGCTTGCAATTGAGCTGAAAAAGAGTTATACTATTGTTATAGTGACTCACAATATGCAGCAGGCAGTCCGAATTTCCGACAATACGGCATTTTTTTTACTGGGTGAACTTATTGAATACGGCGAAACGGAAAAGCTGTTTTCACAGCCCGTTGATAAGCGAACAGAAGACTATATTACAGGAAGGTTTGGATAATGAGAAGCAGATTTGATGAACAGCTTAACACGCTGAATATTGAAATGATAGAAATGGGCGCACTTTGTGAAGAATCCATTGCTCTTGCATCAAAGGCGCTTACTACGGGAGATGTTTCACTTGCCGAAAGAGTTTCAGTGCTTTCAGCTGATATTGACCAAAAAGAAAGGAACATTGAATCCCGCTGTATGAAATTACTTTTACAGCAGCAGCCTGTTGCAAGGGATTTAAGACAGATTTCCGCCGCCCTTAAAATGATAACCGATATGGAGCGTATCGGCGATCAGGCAGAAGATATTGCTGAAATAATAAACTATCTTGAGGGCAGAACCGCCGAAGAAACGGTGAATATCCGTGATATGGCGGCTGAAACTATTTCAATGGTAACCGACAGCGTTGATGCCTATGTTAAAAAGGACACCGAGCTTGCAAAGACGGTTATTGGCCACGATGACAAGGTTGACGAGTATTTCGACAGGATAAAGGGCAGTCTTATTAAAATGATTGCGGAAAATCCCGAAAACGGCGAATATGCTCTTGATCTGCTTATGATAGCAAAGTATTTTGAGCGTATCGGCGACCACGCAACGAACATAGCCGAATGGGTGATCTTTTCCGTAACAGGCGAACACAAAAACTCATAAAGGAGTTGATTTTATGATATGGTGCGTTGAGGACGACGCAAGTATCCGTGATATAGAGGTTTATGCCTTGCAGTCAACAGGGTTTGAAGCAAAAGGCTTTGAGGACGGTGACAGCTTTCTTTCTGCGTTGAAAAATGAGCTTCCCGACCTTGTTATTCTTGATGTAATGCTCCCCGGAAAAGACGGCATCGAGTTGCTTAGAATTCTCAAAAGCACAGCGGAATATGTTGACATTCCCGTTATTATGGCAACAGCAAAGGGTGCGGAATTCGATAAGGTTCAGGGGCTTGATATGGGCGCTGACGATTATCTTGTAAAGCCTTTCGGAATGATGGAGATGATTTCGAGAGTAAAGGCAGTTATGCGTCGCTGTTCACCTAAAACAGTAAACCGCATTTTACAGTCAGGCGGGCTTTCTCTTAATCTTGACGAACGCACCGTTACAGTAAACAGCGAAAAGGTTTCTCTTACCTATAAGGAATTTGAACTGCTTTCACTTTTTATGAAAAATGTGGGGCTTGTCTTTTCAAGGGATACTCTCTATAACGAAATATGGGGTGCTGATTTTGTAGGTGAAACAAGAACAGTCGATATGCACATCAGAACGCTTCGTCAGAAGCTGGGGCAATACGGTGAAATGATTGAAACTGTACGTCACGTTGGTTATAAATTCGGAGGCAGCTATGACAAGTAAGATTTTTCGTTCTATTTTTGCCATCTCAATTGTTGTGCTTATGGCAACTCTTGTAATTATAACAAGCTTTCTATACGATTACTTTACAAATATTCAGATAGATCAGCTTAAAGATGAGCTTTCTATTGCCTCTGTGGGTACGGAGCAATCGGGCGAAGAATATCTTGAAGCTCTGAAATCGGATAACTACCGTCTGACATGGGTAGCGAACGACGGAACAGTGCTTTTTGACTCTCAGGCTGATAAAGCAGTTATGGATAATCACCTTGATCGTGAGGAAATAACAGAAGCCTTTGAAACAGGTAAAGGAAGCAGTGCGCGTCGATCTGCAACTCTTACCGAGAAGACACTTTATGAGGCGGTACTCCTTTCGGACGGAACGGTGCTTCGTATTTCCGTAAACCGTGCAAGCGGATTTGTCCTGCTTTTAGGAATGATGACTCCTGTGATAATCGTTGTCATCGTCGCTGTGATAATTTCAGCTGTGCTTGCACATAAGATGTCAAAACGAATAATTGAGCCGCTTAATAAGCTTGACCTTGATAATCCAACCGAGAATGACGCTTATGAGGAGATTGCACCGCTTCTAAGCCGTATTCACAAGCAGAATATGAAAATTGAGCGCAAGGCGGCAGAGCTTAATCGCAGAAAAGATGAGTTCGAGCTTATCACAAAGAATATGCGTGAAGGACTTGTTCTGCTTGACAAAAACAGAAATGTTCTCACTATAAATTCTGCCGCAATGACGATTTTCGGTACAGATGAAAATTGTGTTGGCAACGAATTTCTGATGATAAACCGCAGATACGAAATAACCTTTGCAATCGAAAAGGCGCTTAAAGACGGACACGCTGAAATCCGTGCAAGGCTTAATGAAAAAGAATATCAGTTTGACATAAGCCGTATTGAAACGGACGGTGAAACAGTCGGCGAGGTAATTCTTGTGTTTGATATAACAGAGCAGGCTGACGCTGAAAGGCTTCGCAGAGAGTTTACGGCAAATGTTTCACACGAGCTTAAAACTCCGCTTCAGACTATTACGGGCAGTGCGGAGCTTATTGAAAACGGACTTGTGAAACAGGAAGATATGCCTCGCTTTGTAGGCCATATACGAGAGGAAGCAACACGGCTTGTAACGCTTGTTGAGGATATCATCAGACTTTCACAGCTTGATGAACAGACAGAGCTTCCGAAGGAAAATGTTTCGCTTTTTGAAGTTGCAAATGAAGCCTGCGGAGTTCTCCGTGACAGCGCAGATAAAAAGGATATCACACTTTCTGTATCGGGTGACAGCGGAAAAGTTTATGGCGTAAAGCATCTGCTTTTTGAAGTTATCTACAATCTTTGCGACAACGGAATTAAGTATACTCCCGACGGCGGTAAGGTTGATGTTGATATTTCAGAAACAGAAAAGGAAGTAACACTTACAGTTTCGGATAACGGAATAGGTATTGCTCCACAACATCACGCAAGAATTTTCGAACGCTTTTACAGAGTAGATAAAAGCCACTCCAAAAAATCAGGTGGAACAGGTCTCGGACTTTCTATTGTAAAGCACGCTGTTCAGTATCATGGTGGGAAAATCTTACTTCAAAGTGAAATTGGAAATGGAACCATTGTTACTGTTGTAATTCCTAAAATTTGAAAAAAGACCGTTTTGAATATACAATTCAAATAATATCAATTTTAAGGTGCGTATCAATTTAAAATGTTATGCACCTTTATTTATTAGAACAAAAATTCTATTGACAAACCAAAACGAACGTTCTATAATGAAAGTAGACCGACATACAGAGTACGGTCAACAAATCAAGAATGCACATCAATTACATAGGAAACCACAACCGCCGATTGTGAAAGGATGATGTGCATGAGAGTTTGTGATTATCACAAGCAGGATAACAAAAGCGTTCTTGATTTGCCTACGCCATTGGAGTTGTTCAAAGAAGAACATACCGCCGAAGAATATGATGAACTCGTTTCTTTCTATTCATCTGATGAATGGAAAGAGGTAGAACGAGAACATCTTAATTCTGACAGACGGTATTATGAAAAACGCAAGGCACTCATTGATCCGGAAGAAAAGGAAGTTGCGACCAAGAAGAAATATTATGAACCCGAACCATTTCAGCTTCGTGCTGAAGAAAAGTTCTCAAACGGATTTGATGATCTGTTTGACGATCCTGTACTTCAAAGCTGTTATCGGGAACTTACCGAGCGACAGCAGGAAGTCATTAGAATGTTCTTCTGCAACGGAATGGACACTACCGAAATCGCTGAAGTGCTTGGCACAGGTGTGCGTAACATACAAAAGATTAAAAAATGCGCACTTGAAAAACTTAAAACTCTGTATGTAGAAACAACAATCCTCGCAAGTCAGTATGGCTATTCGAAAATGGTTCCGAATAATTATCGGATGATATATCCTATACTCCGAAGAAATCGTGTGACTATAAAGAATGGCAAAGTAATATTGACTAAGCTTGAGGACGATGCAGCGTAGGGAGATACCGCATGGGAGAGATCCTGTGCGGTATTTTTTGCAAAAAATGTCGAAGATTGTAAAAGTGGTTCGTTTTTTGAATTTCCCAGCGGTAATATATTAGAGGGAACTTTTTCCAGTCGATAGAGTGATGTGCATTTATATGTACGTCACTCTTTTTTTACATAAACAGGAAGGAGGTTCAAATCAAGAAATTTATCAAAGAAAGAAGGAATGCAAATGAAAACATTACAAACCATTTCCTGTGAGGAAATTATGTCCACACCCATTGCACCGATTCCGTTCAGCGTAGAAAATCTGCTTGGACAAGGATTGTATATCTTCGCAGGTGCACCCAAAATCGGCAAGTCATGGTTGTCACTCGATATCTGTCTCTCGGTTGCAAAAGGGGAAGCAGTACTTGGACAACGAACTGCAAAAGGCACAGCACTGTATCTCTGCCTTGAGGATAACAAGGTACGATTGCAGAATCGACTGTATGAGCTGACCAACGAACCTACTGACAGTCTGTATTTTTCTCTGCTTGCAGATACCATCGGTGATGGTCTGGAACAGCAGATAGAACAGTTTTATCTTGCACATCGTGACTTGAAGATTGTTGTTATTGATACACTGCAAAAAATCCGCAGCAGTGAAGAATCAGCATACGGAACAGACTACACAGAGCTTGCATCGCTGAAACGACTGGCAGATAAGCTTGCAATCACCATTCTCCTTGTGCATCACACAAGAAAATGTAAGGACAGCGATCCATTCAATATGATTTCAGGTTCAACTGGTCTGCGTGGATGTGCGGACGGAGCTTTGGTTCTCATTGAGAAGGACAGAGCAACACATGAAGCAACTCTGTATTGTGAGGGGCGTGACATCGAAAGTCGTGAGTTGAAATTGCAGCTCACATCACATCGTTGGAAACTGATTGCAGATAGCTGTGTATCGCCGGAACAGTTTGATGATGAAATCATTACTGCAATGGTTATTGTCATGAAAGAGGTAAAAAGTTTTCTTGGAACACCGACAGAGCTGACGGATAAAATCAATCAGCACACGAAGAAAAAATATATCCCGAATGTCGTTTCAAGAAAGATTCTGCAAAGCGCACAGCGTCTGCTGGAACAGGAGGTACTGTTTGAGATGAAGCGGAGCAATGGTATACGAAAGATACAGGCGCAGTACTTCGGTGACGGTCGTGACGACAGTGACGACAAAACCGATGTGTCTTCTCCTTCTGCTGTTGACCCTGCGAGAAACGTCCAAACAGCGTGAATACAGTCGTGCCGACAAGAGAAAAATTGGTTGCAATATTCCTGTTGACCCTGTCGGCACTGTAAGCGATTTGTGCCCCTCCTCTCTTGCATAGGGTAATTACACCACTAAATCGATTGAGGGCGAAATCACCTCCGAATTTGCAGAGTGTGAACGCATTAAAACAGCAGATAAAAAAGCACTTGATTATGCTGGAAACGTGGGGCGATTAAGGGTCTCCTTTTGGAGAGCAAGCATAGCGCATGGCATTCCGCCTACGCATTAAAGACGGGAGAACCCGAACCCCTTTACAGCGAACCGTCGAATATTATCAAGGAGAGTGATGCTATGAGGAAAAGGAACAGGACAATAGCAATACGCTGTACGGAAGAAGAATACCAGCGTATTCATAACAAAGCTGAGCAGTATGGTCTCAGGCTTAATGATTTCGTTATCCGAAGTGTACTCGATAAGAGAATTATTGTAGCTGAGGGTATCAATGAAATTGTAAAACAGCAGAAAGCAATCGGTAGAAATCTCAATCAGATAGCTACCCTTGCAAATATGGACAGGCTTACTGCTGTAAACTTCCAACCGCTTCTCAATGAGCATATCAGAGTTACCGAAGCAATCGGTCAGCTTCTTCGTGAGGTGAAGTAATGGCGACAGTAACTGCGATAAGTACCAAAGGCGGCGGTGGAGGTAAAGCAACGCTTGAATATATCTGTCGTGATGATAAGACAGACAATCAGAAATATGTCACAGCACTCAACTGTTCTCTGCCTACCGTGTATCAGGAATTCAAAAATACCCGTGAGATGTATGGAAAGACTGGAGGTATCAAGTACTATCATTTCGTGCAGTCTCACCCAAGCGGATATGAAATTCAGCCTGAGCTTGCTCACAGAATCGCTGTGGAGTTTGCGGAGAAAGCATTCAAGGGACACGAGTGTGTTTTTGCAACTCATATTGATGCAGAGCATATTCACTCGCACATTGTTTTTAATTCCGTAAACGCTGACACAGGAAAGAAATATCATTCAAATAAATTTACTCTGAATGATATCAGAAATATATCCGATGAAATTTGTCGGAAGTATGGTGTACAGACATTGGAAAAGCCTGTGGTTAATCAGAGAACGGACGGAATTACCACAGGCGAATACCGCAGTGCCATGAAAGGAGAAAGCTGGAAGATAGATCTCATTAATGTGATTGATGAGGTTATGAAGTCAGCCAAAACACAAAAGCAGTTCTGTTTCTTAATGCGACAGAAAGGATATAGCGTGAGGTGGGAGGAGTCTCGTAAATATATCACCTACACCTGTCCCAATGGAAAACGATGCCGTGACAACAGACTGCACGAACCAAGATACAGTAAGGAGATGATGCTTAATGAATTCAAAATTAGATCAGATGAAATCGGTTTCGAAATCAAATCTGGAAGAAGCGATGAACACACCACAGGCGACATTTGTTCTCGACAGCAACTGGAGAGCAGTGATAGCTCAGCTTACGTTACTCACCCAAGCGATAGAACAGGTCAGCGAGAAAGCAAGTCAGACTATGACAGCGGAGCAGATGAATTATCACTTGGAAAATCAGCAAGTAATATTCGACAAGGTGAAATCGGAATGCAGACACATTCAGCAAATCACAGCAGAGCAGACAACGAACTCTCTGACGAGCTTAATCAGCCAATCGGAGAAGCTGTCATTACAGGCTGGGAAGCTGAACGAGGAATACTGCTCCAAGCTGAAATCACTCGAAGAATGGAAGCACAGAACGCAATTGAAAATGCTCAGGTGGGTTGTGATTTCGCAGTCGGTGCTCTTGATCTTATCGCTGGCATTGCAGATGTGGCTGCGATAATGGATGAGCCGACAGAGGATGAGGACATCGAACTGCACAGTGACAGTAAGGTGCTGGCAGAGGAGATCCGACGCAAGGAAGCATTGGGGATGCACATGGGATGAGGGGATAAAACGTCCCCTCACCACTCAGCAAAGGGTATCGCAATCGCCGATACCCTATCTAAAATAATGCAGAAAGGAAGATCTAAAATGAGTATCAGATTTATAGGAACAACAAGATTTAATCCGACATTGTTCGGAGAACTGGAGGACTATGGAAAGAAATACAATTGGAAAAATCAGAAAAAGAGAATACACCCTCGAACCGTCACGGTGTCAGAATCAGGGCGATGCGCAGTACCATGATCACTATCTGAATGGTATAACCTATCGTGTGTGGTCTGTCTTTGAAGAACAAACCGATGCTGCAAAATCGCTCTCCAATCTCATGCTCCGCAGACTGGAAACGGGAGATGAAATCGGATCTGTGTCAGATGAGTTCGAAGAAATGATTCAGCGGAAGAACGCTTCTGCGATATGAATAAATTCCAAGCAACCGCTTATTGAGGTTGCACAAAGTTGAAAGCAGCGGACAAATTCAGCTGGCTTTGTGCCGACAGATGTGGTATACTGGTGGTGCAAGGCTATGCGTGTCCTCTGCCCGAAAGGAGAATGATTATGCAGAAACACGCAGCATTATATTGCAGACTCTCGGTGGATGACGGCAGCTTCGGCGGAAGCGTATCCATCGAAACGCAGAAGATTTTATTGGAACAGTACTGTCAGAGTCATGATATCACAAGCTATGAATTCTATTGTGATGACGGTTACAGCGGTACAAACTTTAACAGACCCGCATTTCAGCGGATGCTCTCGGATATTCATGCTGGGAAAATCAACCTTGTGATTGTAAAAGACCTGTCCCGATTCGGTCGAAACTATGTGGAAGTCGGACTGCAGGTGGAACATTTCAAGGAGCAGAACGTGCGGTTCATTGCGGCGGATGATCACTACGATTCCATGATCAACGAAGATGATCTGATGTTCCCTATGAGAAATGTGATGAACGAAATGTACGCCCGTGATGTATCGAAAAAGACCAAAGCCGCCAAGAAAGCCAAAGCTAAAGCTGGGCAGTATATCGGTTCTAAACCGCCGTTTGGCTACAAGCTGGATCCAAATGACAGACATCATCTTGTGATTGATGAGCCTGCAGCAGAGGTTGTAAGAAGAATATTCAGGTTGACAGCAGAGGGTGCAGGCTACAACAAAATCACCAGAATATTCAGAGAAGAAAAAGTGCTTAATCCGATAACTTACTTTAACCAGAACAATCCTGACTACTTCAAGGCAGATTACTGGCGAAAGGAATTCGACTGGCATGTCACCTCCGTCAGAGCAATTCTGAATAATGAGGTGTATCTTGGAATGCTTATCTATGGAAAGCAGAAATGCAAGTCCATGAAAAGCAAAACCAAAGTAAAGAATCCTCGTGAGGAATGGATTATTGCAGAGAATACACACGAGCCGATTATCTCAAAGGAACTGTGGGATACAGCACACAAGGTTATGAGTTCCAAACGCCGACCTGCAAAGACAGGAGAATTACAGATTTTCGCAGGACTCATCTACTGTGCAGATTGTGGACACTGTCTCACCTATGGTCAGAAACAGCGTAAAGACGGAACCTATTATGGAGCTTATGATTGTTGGATGTACAGAACACATGGCAAGGAATACTGTCCATCACATTATATCAACTACGACACTGTATACAACTTGGTGCTGATAAATCTGAGAACAGTATTATGGAACTACCGTAATAACGCACAGCAATTCAAGTCGATTCTGGAAAAGAAGTTCCAGACGGATTCCGCAAAGGAAGCAAAGAAACTGCAAGCCGAGTACGAGAAGAAGCAACGCCGTTTTGAGGAGATTGACAAGATTCTGTGTAAGCTGTACGAGGACAGTGCCTTGGGAAAAATTTCCGAAAGCCGCTATGAAGCGATGTCGGCACAGTATGAATCTGAGCAGAGGGAAATCAAGGAAGCACTCCCCGACCTGCGACAGCGGATTGAACAGCTGAAAGCAGAGAGCGATGCAACGGACAAGTTCGTGAATCTCATTAAAAAGTACACTGTGATTGACCAGCTGGATGCCGCTATTCTGAACGAACTGATTGATAAAATCGTAGTTCATCACAAGGAAATAGCAGAGGACGGCAGGGTATTTCAGCAGGTTGAGATTTACTACCGCTTTATCGGTAAACTTGAAAACGCCGCAGAATCGAAGAATGCGGCGTAGAATAGGAGTAAACGCTCCATTTTTTAAAACAGATCAAACGTCGCTTTATAGACAGCTCATGGTCGCAGGTTCGAATCCTGTCACAAGCTCCAAAGAAAACCGCTAAGAATAGGTATTCTTAGCGGTTTTCTTTGTATCTATGCGAACCAGAGGGATTCTACTACTTTATATTCTCCAGAAAAGTGTATAGAAACGCTCTGCACATCAATGCAGAGCGTTTTCTGTTATCAGTTATAGTTATATTTTGGTGCTTCTTCACTTGTGTCTTCGAGATATGCAACACAAATCAGGTCAGTACCATTTGAAAACTCTTCAAGACCAAAGCCGGAAATTCCGTAAAATTCCCTGCTCTTACCATAGAAAAATCTATAGTTCTCTGGCAGATTTGTAATTCTGATGGCGTATGTAATATTGCCGTTGTAGCTGTCAGGACTATCGAATGAGTACCGAAGGTTTTCTATATACAATTCCTCAGTTGTTGATGTGTTCCAAGATGCAACAACTTCTTTTGTCTGAATACAATACAGTTCACATTCAAGATTCTGAATAGACACATTGCTGATAATATCCAATACTTTTAATCTCAATGAGTATGTACCTTCCAATGGTATACTATTTACAGGTTCTTGTTCCTTAGATAACAGTATATCAATGTTTCTATATCCTTCAAAATAGCCGGAGATATTGTATTCAATGAAATTTTGACCACTAAAACTATACTCAGATGGAAGTGTATCGACAACCACTATGTATCTGTATTCCGTTTCTTCCTTGATAAAATTCGCATAATAGGAGGTGAAATCAGACGAATTCCATTCTGCAACTACTATACCATCACCGACATCTGCATATGTTACATCATCTATCCATTCAATCTTTTGTTGTATCAATCTGGCATTAATTGAATTTACAGCTTCGAAACTGTTATCATCAAGAAAACTGATATAAAATCCATAGAAATTCGGATCTGTGTTGCCTGTAACAGTGGTGGTTGTCGGAGGTCGGTCAGGCGGTGGATCTACAGTTGATGAAATCTTAGGTGGGGTAGTTTGTTTGGGTGCAGTTGTGGTAACCGGAGATACCGGAGTTACTACTGTTTCTGTAACAGACGGCAATGTTTCAGGCGATTCCGTCGTTACATTATTCTCACCTGTTGTTACAGGCTGAGTGACAGGATTATTGGTTGCAGATTGATTTGTTGCTTCAGTTGTAACAGTAATTATATTATTGGTATCTGCATCTGTTGCGGTAACTTTAGGAACAGAAGATGTATCATTCACATCTGCATCAGGAACAGCTGTAGAGTCGATAATAACATTGTCGGTGGGCTGTACCAGCAGATCGCTGTTTAATACGTTTTTTAATTTATCATTATTCCATACCCCAAGGCAAACTATTATAGCAGCACACAACCCTGAAACGGTTAAGGAAACACGTTTTATGGTGGCTATGCGTTTCATTTTTCTCTGTTCCTTTATTTCAACTTCTCTGGCAACTATCTCAGCCATTTTTTTATAGTCCATCATACGTATATCCCTCCTTTTCAATTTCCTTTTTTAGCGCAGCCTTGGCACGGTACAAAAGATCAATTATTTGCTTGTTCGATTTGCCCATAATTTCAGCAGTCTCGCTGGTATTGAAGTCTTCAAAGAATATAAGATACAAAACTTGGCTATATTCAGGTTTCAGTTTTTTGATAGTTTGCCGCAGTCTGATTCGCTCTTTGTTTTTTATGTATTCACGTTCCAGGTTTTCTCCATCAGAGATATCAAGTGCGTCATCGATAGAAATTTCGGTTACTCGCTTGTTTTTCCTTATATAGTCAAGGGCAGTATATCTTCCAATAGAAAAAAGCCATGTTTTAAAAGAACACTTTCCTTTGAATTTTGGTTTCTCATAAAACAACTTAACAAAGGTATCTATCGTAAGTTCTTCTGCATGATGAATATCTCCGACTATATTGTTTAGGTAAAAAACAAGTCCGTCCTTGTAATCACGGATTATTTCCTCAATCGCATCTTTATCTCCTGAGAGAAAACGGCTATAACAATTGGCACCGTTATCCATTTTTCTCTCCTTTCAAATTCGATGAGTAAAAACTCAAAAATCATCTCTCATATATTTAGTCGAAAAAATAAGTGTCAGAATCGCAGTCATTTGAGAAGAAAAAACGATTTTTTCATCTACAACTATATTATAGCACATTTTCTGATTTTCTTCAAAATTTTTTTAAAAAAACTGCGATTCTCGATGATAAAAATACGACTAATGAGTGAAGGGTTAAAGCAAGCCCCCTTGTAGTTCCGGAACCATCTCTCAAAACTATACCTGAATGAAAAAGGAGGAATATTCATGAAAAAAACGAGAATCCTGTCGTTGTTGCTTTCGGCAGCAATATCATTAACACCTCTTTGCAGTATTGCGGCATCAGCAGAAGAATCTTCTTATTCCTTTAACATCTGTTTTGTTACAGAGGAATCAGAGAAGTACGTTGAAAATGTTAATGCCAAACTGATTCAGCAAGCGATTGCGTGGACAGATGACGAACATTATGTATATGTTGGAGATGGGGTTGTTGTTTCTGAATGGAACACAAGCATCGCCAATCCTTTCATCACAGAATCATTTAGCGATAATTGGCACGATTATATATATCGTGTAGTAGTGGACGAATTACCCGATGGCTACAATTTCAATTCAAGTAAGCGTGTTGAAAGTGGAATCTCAGGTTATCTTGATGGCGAAGTTAAAGTATCAATCGAACTTGATGAGGAAGAAATTCTCGAAAACACAACACCTCTGGAGGGTACATATTCATTAAACCTCAATGTTATGGATATTGTTAGAAAAGAAAGGATTGTAGGCTTGGACTGTGAACTATTCAATATCCAGACAGGTGATATTGTTGCTGCATGGAACACATCTGAAACAGAGGAAATGTATATTGAAAATCTTCAGTATTCCTTTGACAGACCAGACAGCTATAATGGTAACATTACATATGCCATCAGAATTACAAATCTGCCTGAAAATTATCGTTTCTTCTATGGTAAAACCAGAGATCAATACGGAGTATCCGGATTTAGTTTAGAGGAGTTCGTCAACGGAACAAATCTGTCGTGTACAGTTTATCTTGAAGATACAAGCGAAGATGCTCCGAAATACACTTATGTGTCTACTCCTCAGGCTAATATCACAACAGTTACAACCACTACAACAATAGCTGAACCGTCACCACTAACTACCACAGTTACAGATGAAAACGGAAATTTCATTGATGAGAACGGCAATATTGTTACAACAAGTGAAACATCCAAAACAGAGCCTCCGACAATAATAACAACTACTACTTCTGGTCCGGCTGATTTGAATGACATTCCTCTGGAAGGAACATATTCGCTGAAGCTCAGTGTTATGGATATCGTCAGAAATGAGAAGATCGCAGGATTGAACTGTGAACTATTCAATATCCAGAGTGGTGATGTTGTTGCTGCATGGAACACATCAGAAACTGAAGAAATGTATATTGAAAATCTTCAGTATTCCTTTGACAGACCTGACAGCTATAACGGCAACATTACATATGCCATCAGAATTACAAATCTGCCAGAGAATTATAGATTTTTCTATGGAAAGAGCAGAGACTTTTACGGAATTTCCGGCTTTGGTCTGGAAGAATTTGCAAACGGCACTGACTTGAACTGTGTTGCATACCTCGAAGATACAAGTGATGACGCTCCGAAGTACACTTATGTATCCACTCCGCAGGGTAATACTACAATAGTTACAACTACTACAATAGCTGAGGCTACACCGTCAACTACCACAGTTACAGATGAAAACGGAAATTTTATTGACGAGAATGGCAATATTGTTACAACGAGCGATACTTCTAAGACAGAAACTCAGACAACAACAACAACTACTACCACTTCTGCTCCTGCTGACTTAAATGACATTCCTCTGGAAGGCACGTATTCATTGAAGCTCAACGTTATGGATATTGCCAGAAATCAGAAGATTGCAGGCTTGAACTGTGAATTGTTTAATATTCAGAATGGCGATATTGTAGCTGCATGGAATACATCGGAAACTGAAGAAATGTATATTGAGAATCTCCAGTATTCTTTTGACAGACCAGACAGCTACAACGGCAACATTACATATGCTATCAGGATTACAAATCTGCCGGAGAATTATCGTTTCTTCTATGGTAAAAATAGAGATCAGTACGGAGTATCCGGATTTAGTTTAGAGGAATTCGTCAACGGAACAAATCTGTCATGTACAATTTATCTTGAAGATACAAGCGATGATGCTCCGAAGTACACTTATGTTACTACTCCACAGGATAGCACAACAACAACTACTACAACTACAGCTCAGACTGAGAATAACGAAGAAACACTTCCTCAGACAGGTTACTCTTCCATCTATAAAGTTGTTGCAGGGCTTGCATCTCTTATGACATTAAGTGGAGCTGCAATTCTTGTTAAGACAAGAAAAAAAGATGAATAATTGATAAAATGAGAGCGCTACTCTCGATAGTAGCGCTCTTTTCGCTATTGAAGGATATGAAAAGAAGAACAGTACGAATTATCGGCGTTATTATGATTACTTGCGGTGCTTTGATATTGTCTGTTTTCGCATATAAACGAATCAGTCGAGAACTATATTTGCAAAAGCTTTTGGAAGAAAATGTGATATTTGAAATCCCAAGTTTAAATATCAGAGTTCCCGTCCTTGAGGGAACTGATTCGAAAGCACTTCAAGTATCAGCCGGACATTTTGAGGGAACGGGTTCACCCGGTCATGATAATTACTGCATTGCAGGACATAACAGCACAATATATGCTGAAATTTTCAATGATCTTGATAACATTCAAATCGGTGCTGAAATGCATCTGATTGATACCGATGAAAAAAGAACCGACTATATTTATATTGTTACAGAGTATGCTATCGTTGATCCCCACAACGTTGGTGTTCTTAACGATTATGGTGATGACAGGCTGACTGTTATATCGTGTACCGACGATGGAGAGTACCGACAGGTAGTTGTCGGAATCCTCAAAGAAAATAAATGATATATCGAAAGGAGCTTATTATGAAATTTACAATGATGTTTAACAAATTTTTAGCAGGAGTTATTTCCTTAACAAGTGTAATTGGTTTCGGCAGCTTTCCACATAACGTAGCCGAAGATGCTGTGTTTGAGGTTCAAGCAGCTGAAAGCAATACAGAAATATTTGACGCTGAATGTTTTTTCGTTTATACAGGAACATATGGCGAGAAGCAATTACCGATCTTTGAGTACTATTACCCATCAGACGACATTTCAGGAACAAATTATAAACATCGTAAAAGTTACTTTAAAGGGGATGTTCCGAATGATCTGGAATATGGAGATATTTTTGTAACTGCCGGCGATGTTGTTACAACCTTAGATGAAAACACAAGAAATACTTACGAACTTGATCAAAGCACTGAATTACAAATCGTTGGCAATTGCTCTGAACTAATGGAAACTCAATCTTTGCAGGTTGTTGACAAAACCTATAGTGGAATGACGATGCCACCTGTTTATGCTGTTTTCACATTTCATCTGAGTGATGAGAACGAAAACAAGTATTATTATTCATTTGATAGCTTTGGAAGTACTCTTGGAATGAACATATCAGGAGCAACCGAGGGAGATACACTGTCTTTTGCTGTATATAAAGACAGCGTGATTGTCCCTGTGATGCAAAAAACGAATACAGATAAAGCAACCGGTGATGTGAATGATGATGGTGAATTTAATATATCGGATGTAGTATTGCTTCAGAAATGGCTGTTGTCTGTTCCAGACACTCACCTTGCCAATTGGAGAGCAGGTAATTTCTGTATAGACGACAGACTTGATGTTTTCGATCTGTGTCTGATGAAAAGGCAACTTGGATTGTCAACCCAAAATTGTACAAAAATTATTTAGCCAAAGAGAGAGTCTTAAACTCAACAGGAGTTAAGTAACCAAGAGAACCATGAATACGAGAATAGTTAAACCAGTGTATATAATCAGAAAGCTGTAATAAAAGT
>JAFWWU010000064.1 GCA_017523285.1 Ruminococcus sp. | reverse complement strand
TCGCCAAACTCTGTTAAAGGCTTCAGTTCACCGATTACTTGTCTGAGGGGCTTTTCTTTTACAAGATCGGGATAGAGTTCCAACGGCGAAATTTCATCAGCATAATCCTTGGAAACTCCAATAACAACAGTACGTTGTCTGCTCGAACAAGCACCATGATTTTTGAAGTTTATAATTCTGGAAATATACGAATACTCTGCACCCAGATTATTTTCGATTGCCTCAGCAATCGTCTTGTTCGTTCCATCAATATCAGTACAGATGGTTTTCATAAATGCAGGAACATTCTCAAAGATAAAAAAGCGAGGATTGATTTGCTTGATAATCTTGATGGACTCGATTACCAAAGAGTTTCTCACGATTTCCGTAGAGCTTTTCTTATGGTTTGCTACAGACATTCCCTGGCAAGGGGGCGTAGCAATTACGACATCAATACGAGATACGTTTTCCTTCTTTCTCCACAAATCAATTTGAGCATATAGTGCTGACTTAGTGGCGTCCTCTGTAATGTCTCCGCAAATATATCCACTTTCATACTTGCATTTGTTGTTATATCTTTGAATGTTCAATCTTCTTGTGATTAGCTCGTTGGTCGCTACGCAGTCGAATCCCTCCAACTTAAAGCCGTAGCATCCGATTCCTGCGCTACTAAACAAGCTAATGTATGTGGGTTTGTTGTTTGTCTTCATTTTTCTACCATCCTTACATTGCTTGCCTATCATCGGGAACTAATTCCATAATATCATCTATTCCGCAGCCAAGAGCAGAGCAAATTCTAACTAACACATCAACTGTAACATTTTCATTTTTTCCGAGTTTTGCGATAAGAGAGTTACTTATCCCTGCAGCTTCTCCAAGTTCTTTCTTTTTCATATTTTTATCAATAAGTAGTTTCCAAAGTTTATTGTAACTAACAGCCATATTAAACCCCTCTTAACCATACAAATCTATTTCAACATATTATAGCACAAGTTCTTTCAAAAATCAACAAGTAATTACACGAAAATGTAATAAAATCAGTTGGAATGTCAACTTTTTAGCAGATGAATAAAATGTAAAAAGCGGCTCGTTCAGAGCCGCTTTCTTATTACCTATGAAGTGTGCATTTCATAGGCTTCAAAAACTCCTGCAACTGTTTTGTGAGATTAAGCTTTTCAATGAAATCAAGCACCTTCTGATACTTGTTCTTCCACTCGCTGCTTTCCTTTTGCAGTGAAGCAATCGTCAGCTTCTCCCTGACGGATTTCAACGAGCTGTTCTCCTGCTTCAGAGCGGCGTTTTCTTTTTCAAGTTCTGAATTCTTCTCTGTAAGTTCTTTCTTCTTGGCTTTCAGCGTTGTAATTTTGCTGTTCAGCTCCTTTTCCTTGCTCTCCGCCGCAATCTGCTTTTTGGCAAGGTCAGTAAGCTTCTTGAAATCATCGGGAGCAATGGAAATATTACCACCGAACATCGTTTTCTTAACCTGAATATCGTCGATGTCCTTTATTTTACTTGTTTTCTTCGCCACTGTTGCAATGAGAGCATTACTCTCCACAAGCGCAGCTTCCTTTTCGGCAATATCCTCATAAAGCTGACCGACAGCCTCTTTCTTTTCCTGATACTCAATGTCAAGTTTGTCAATTGTGTCCTCAACCTCATTCAGCAATTCTTGACGGTGTTGCAACTGCTTGTCCGTACACTCAATTTTATTTTCCAGCACAGCAACCTCACGGCTACGCTGTTGCTTCTTGAAATCCAGCACGGATAAATGCTCATTGTGTGTGCCGAGCTGTTCCCATTTGATATTTCGGGAACGCATAAGCTGTGCAAGAAATTCCTTTTCGCTGTCAATCCACAGCTTGCAGGCTGTGTTGAATTTGCCTTCGCCTTTGAAGCCTTGCTGTTCCAGAGCCTTTGTCAACGAAACTCTTGTGGAAAGTCCACGTTTCTGCTCCGTTGCAAAGGGAACGAAGTCGATATGAATATGCGGAGTTGCTTCGTCAAGATGAATGACCGCATTGAACACACGCAGGTGCGGATTTCGTGACTGAAAGCTGTCGGCAAACTCCCGAAGAAGCTCGGTTGCAACCTTGCCCATATCAGAGCCGACAGGTGTATCGTCCTGATTGCCGATTTGGAAAATAACCTCGTGATACTCCTGTTCCTGACGGCTGTGGCGGATATGCTCGTGATAGTCCTTGATAATCCTGTCCTTGCGTTTTTGCTTGGCATTGTACTCGATGAGAGCGTTATCGAACAGCTCGTGATAGACCTGCCCGATGTCGTCTTTGGTAATTGTGATGTTGTCTTTTGTTCTGTTCGGGTCAATATTTTCACACACGAACTCACGGTTATTGTG
>JAFWWU010000063.1 GCA_017523285.1 Ruminococcus sp. | reverse complement strand
ACAATAACAACACAGGCAGCAATGTTCAGATCACTGCTCCAAGCGGCAGCGGCAGCGGCGTTTCCGATAAGTTCGAAAATAACGGAACAGACTGGACAGGCAGAGGTACTGTTAAATATGGATTTGTTTCAGACTTCGTTCACGGCGGAAGCAAGGCTCTCTACGTTACAGACCGTACAGCTTCATGGCATGGCGTTGCAGTTTCAAGCGATGAACTTAAAGCAGGCGGAACTTACAACATCAGCGCTTTCGTAGGTTATAACAGCAATCAGTATTCAACAGCAGATTTCTCAATGGGACTCCAGTATGACCTCAACGGTGAAACAAAGTATGACGCTGTTGCAGATGCAAAATGCAGTTCAGGCAAATGGTCAGAGCTTGCATCAGACTTCTCAATCCCAAGCGGTGCAACTGCTATTTCACTCTATGTTCAGTCAGCTTATACAGAAACTCCTACTGAGGCTGATATTCTTCCGTTCTATCTTGATGATGTAACATTTACAGTTAAGAGTAGCGGCAATAATAACAGCGGAAATAACAACAATAACAATAACAACTCAGGAAATACTGTAAATAACGGAATTACCGATTACGGCACACCAATGAGCACAAGCGCTACAATGACTGCAGATTTCAGAAAGGGCGCAACACCACTCTTCTTCGCTTCTGACGGATGGGAAAACGGCGATCCGTTTGACTGTGGTTGGTATGAAAAGAATACAAGCCTTGCAAATAATATGCTCAGCCTTACAATCGATAAGGATTACACAGGCAAGTATAATTATTCAGGTGCTGAATACAGAACAGCAGACCACTATCACTACGGTTACTATGAAACATCAATGCAGGCAATAAAGAATGACGGTGTAGTTTCATCATTCTTTACATATACAGGACCTTCAGAGGATAATCCTTGGGATGAAATCGATATCGAAATTCTCGGTAAGGATACAACAAAGGTACAGCTCAACTACTACACAAACGGTGTAGGTAACCACGAATATATGTATGACCTTGGCTTTGATGCATCAGAGGGCTTCCATACATACGGATTTGACTGGCAGCCTGACCATATCACATGGTATGTTGACGGAAAGGCTGTATACACAGCATACAGCAATATTCCTCAGACTCCGGGCAGAATTATGATGAATGCATGGCCTGGCAGAGGAGTAAACGAATGGCTTAACGCATTCAACGGAAAGACACCGCTTACAGCGCGTTACCAGTGGGTAACATACACTAAAAAGTGATCCCTTCCTTTTTTCACCATCTTAAATATATGAGAAAAGCAGAAATCATTCGGATTTCTGCTTTTTCTCGTTTAAGAAATGATAATTGTTTTTATAGACCTTCGGAGTAACTCCCGTATATTTCTTGAATACTTTTATAAAGTAGCTCTGTGAGCTGAAATTAAGAAGATTGCTTATCTCAATATCGGAATATTTTGTAAATCTGAGCATACTTGCGGCTTCTTCAATCTTTTTGAGGTTTACATATTCGCTGAATGCCATATTTACCTCTGATTTGAAAAGGCGTGAAAGATATGAAACGCTCAGGTCGAGATAATCTGCAACATCCTGTATCATGATTCTGTTATGCAGATGTTCGCTTATGTAATCCATAGCCTTTACGATAGGCTTTGAATAAATCCTGCCGATTTTAACCTTTCGCATACGCTTTGTAAAGCCTTCGAGCATTTCGCTGTGAACCTCGTGTACTTCTGCTTCTGTCCTGCATTCATCACCCTTTAAGATGTACATATCGCTTAGGCTGTATGCCTGTTCGGGCGACATACCCGAATTTATACAATAGCGTGTAATCATAGCAACCGAAACAACAAGATGATATTTCAGATTTGTAAGGGGATTTTTGCTTAATACTCCATAGCCCTCACTGCAAAGAGGGGAAGCGAGCATTTTTACAAGCTCGATATTTCCTGAGCATATACTTTCATAGAAAGCAAGCTCTTTATCAAATGAAGCGTGAGTGAAATTTGCTTCACGCTGTGAGAGCATCTGTTCACAAAGAGATTTATCGAGAGAATTCGAATCATTATCCTGAAAAAAGAATTTAGTCATATCCATTTCGGGAACCCTCCGTTTTGTAGTAGGGGAGGTCATAGTCCTCCCTGATATTTATTCATATAACAGTATGCAAATAATGTCAATTGCATAATTACATCACAATAATACTAATGATGCAATACCACCCTGTATAAAATTATAACATATTTTTTCACATTTAACAAGATATTTTTAATATTTTTTTGCTATATTGCCGCATTAAGTTATGAAAAATCTGTTATAAGACTTTTGTATGATTTTAATAAGATTTATCTATTGACTTTTTTTACGGCGGATGATATAATTAATATGTTTAAATGGTAATATGTGAGAATTGTATTTATAAAGGGATTTTTTATCAGAATGCAGAGGGGACTGCGTTTGATGTGCTTTTCTCACGCTCAGATATATTCTCCCATAATTATTAAGGAAAAGAGGGATTTTATGATTTGTAATCAGTGTGGATTAGAGCTTCAGCAGACTGCGGTTTTATGTCCTAAATGCGGTACTCCCGCACCAAGAACAGTTGCAGGCTTTGAACATACTCTTGAAGTGAAGGAAGCGCTCGGAGCTATGGTAGATGCTCATGGGTGTGATATTCTTTGTGATACGAAAAAGCTTATAGCTTTTCTGAACGATTATCTTCCCGAATATGAAAAGGAACGCCGTCTTATCAGAAATATCGTAAATAACGATGTTATTATGAATATGATGAAGGAGGATAATCATACAATCGCTATTGTAAAGGCTAAGGAGTTTATGCAGAACGAGCTGTTTCTCTCTGAAAATGCCTGCGAGTTTATCCTCGAATGCTTTACATACGTTTTAAGATGGGAATATGCATACTGTGCAGAGCCTGTAAAGACTGTACAGCCAGCCGCTGAACCTGCGGAAGAACAGCAGGGCAAGAAAAAACAGGCTAAAAAGGATGCTCCCACAGAATATAAGCCAAAGGTATTCAAAGGCTCAAATGCGTTCAAATACAAGTTTATCGGAAACGTTAAAATTGCAGATGGATTTACGGAAATCGAGGGTTTCTGCTTTGACGGCTTCGGCTCAATCAAGACGGTTCAGCTCCCTGAAAGCTTACATACAATTGGTGAATATGCATTTTCCGAGTGCAAGCGTTTAAGAGAAATTGACCTGCCTTACAGTCTGCGTACAATCAAAAAATCAGCATTCAGCTCATGCGGAAGTCTTACATCTGTTAAAATTCCGTACGGAGTAATGGCGATAGAAGAGGGAACATTCTCATTCTGTCATAATCTTGAAGCTGTTGATATTCCTGAAAGCGTCAGCAGTATCGGTGACGAGGCTTTTTCGGGCTGTGAGCGTCTTTACAGACTTTTCATTCCCGAAAGTGTTAAATTTATAGGCGAAAACGTGTTTTCACTCTGCCCGAATCTTATCGTAAGATGCTATGCTAATTCCTATGTACATAAATATTGTATAAATGAGGGAATAAACATTGAGCTTCTTCAGAGAGACGGCTATGCATTTTAATATAAAGTAAACGGAAAGGAGAATTATTATGCTCGAACTTAAAGTAGGACAAAGCGTCGAAATCGAATACGGCGGCTTTGCCCGTGTAATAAAAGTCCTCGGAAGCGGCGGACAGGGTATAGTTTATCTTGTTGAGTTCAACAACAGCCATTACGCTCTTAAATGGTATGACGTAAGCAAAATCGCAAATCCGCAGGCTTTCAGAAAGAATATTGAAACAAATATCAATGACGGTCCTCCAAGCAATAAATTCCTCTGGCCGAAGCATCTCACAAAGGCAAATGAGAACGGAGGCTTCGGATATCTTATGGATTTAAGACCTGAGGGGTATGATTCATTCGTTGATATCCTTAATATGTATAAGCTTGTTATAGACCCGCTGACAGGTGCGGCAAGAAAACAGCCTGTTCAGTTCCGCAGTCTTTTTGCTCTTGTAACAGCAGTTATCAATATCGTTAATGCATTCCGTCAGCTTCACCGTGCAGGAAAGAGCTATCAGGACCTTAACGATGGCGGTTTCTTCATCAATATCGAAACAGGCGATGTTCTTGTATGTGACTGCGATAATATCGCTCCTGACGGATATAACTTCGGTATCGGCGGTAAGCCGGGATATATGGCTCCGGAAATTGTAAGAGGTATCTCCAAGCCTGATGTACAGACCGATAAATACTCCCTCGCTGTCGTACTCTTCAAGCTTCTTTTCAGAGGCGACCCGATGGAAGGCGAAAAGGTTGTAAAGGATATCTGTCTTACAGAAGCTTCAGAGCTTAAGCACTACGGTAAAGAAGCTGTGTTCGTTTTTGACCCGAATAACAACACAAACAGACCTGTAAGAGGTATTCACGATAACGTAATCAAGTTCTGGGGAATTTATCCTGATTACATCAGACAGGCATTTACATATACATTTACAGCAGGTCTTGCAGACCCTAACAAGCGTATTATCGAGAATGAGTGGCAGAAGCTCTTTACAAGACTTCGTGCAGAAATCGTTTCATGTCAGTGCGGCAGAACAACATTCCTCAGTGCGTTTGAGAATTTAGGCGATACAACATACAGATGTCAGAGATGCGGTACACACTTCCCGACGCTTAGCTTCAGTAATGTGGATTACCGTATTCCGATTTATCAGAATGCACGTCTTTATGCCTGCATAACTGAAACAGCCTGCGATGATTTCAGCAGAATAACAGGCGAGGTTATCGAAAACAGACTCAAAAAGGGTATGCTTGGTATCAGAAATATGTCGGATAAGGTATGGGACGTTAAAATGCCTGACGGCAATTTCTACCATATAGATTACGAAAAGGGATTTCCTATCTGGGAAGACCTTGAAATCAAATTCGGTGATATAACCGCAAAAATCAAGTAAACAGCAGACATTCTGTCTGAACAATAATAAAAGCCGTAACAGAAATAATACGGCGGAACGGAGAAATAAAAAATGAAAGAAATGCTTGAAAAAGAACTCGATTTTGACGATGATCCGTTGAACGCGATGGGTGTATCGAGAAAAAGTCTTGTAATATTTTTCCTTATCGATACTTCGGGAAGTATGAAAGGCACAAAAATGGGCGAGCTTAACACGGCAATGGAAGAGCTTGTACCTGAAATCCGCCGTATAGGCGAAGCTGATACCGATGTAAAGGTAGCAGTTCTCACATTCTCAACAAATCTTGCATGGATGTATTCCGAGCCTATTTCAATCGAAGAATTTGAATGGAACAGACTTGCGGCAAACGGAATTACAAACATGGGTGCTGCTTTTGAAGAGCTTAACATCAGACTTTCAAGAAACAGCTTCCTCAATTCACCATCACTTTCATTCGCACCTGTAATTTTCCTTATGACAGACGGATATCCATCAGATAATTACAGAGATGGTTTAAGAAGACTCAACGAAAACAGCTGGTATAAGTATGCACTCAAGGTTGCTCTCGGTATAGGCAAGGAAGCAAACGACGAAATGCTTGCTGAATTTACAAATTCACCTGATACAGTTGTTCACGCATATACAGGCGGACAGCTTGCTTCACTTATCAAGAAGATTGCCGTAACTTCATCACAGATCGGAAGTAAGAGTATGACACTCTCAGACGATACAATCGGTGAAATCGGTGTAGATGACGTAACAGATTCAAAACAGCGTCAGCTTGAAAAGGAAATTCAGGATATCGTTAAGGCCGATGAATTCTCTAAGGACATTCCTTTTGATTCGGGATGGTAAAAACATCTCATAAGAAAGAAAATCAGAAGGAGGGAGGTTCAACAGATGTTCAGCGGATTCAATAAGACGGTTATCGGCGGAAGCCATACGGACAGCGGAAAAATCTGTCAGGATTATTCGGAATACTATGTCTGTGAGAATTACAGCGCTGCTGTTGTGGCGGACGGTCACGGAAGCAGAAAGCATTTCCGAAGCGATATAGGTTCACAGCTTGCCGTTAAGGTTACACTGAGTACACTCAGTGAATTTCTCAGTGATATGGATGAGTTTGAGAAAAGCTTCAGAGACGATCCGTCAAGAGTAATAAAGAAAATCCAGAAGCATATTATATCATATTGGAACAAAGCGATAGCGGGACATTTTATCGGTGTTCCGATTACAGATAAAGAAAAAGAACCGTTTACGGATGAACAGTTCAGAGCTATAAAGCATGAATCAATGTACGGCACAACGCTTATTGCGTGTGTAATGTGCAAGAATTTCAGCTTCGGTATACAGATAGGCGATGGAAGCCTTGTAACTGTCAATAATTATGCCGTTGCACAGATGCCTATTGCAGATGACGAATCATGTCCTGCAAATCTTACAGCTTCAATGTGCAACACAAACGCAATAGATTTATTCAATCATTTCTATACGTTTGATGAGCTTATGGCAGTTTTTGTATCAACCGACGGTTTATTCACATCTTTCGGAAGCAGGGAGGATTTCCAGGATTATCATACCATACTTGTCGGACTTCTTGATGACAGGGACGCATTTATGAATGCAGTCAGCAAAAACCTTGTCAAGAGGACAAATCATGGTACAAGAGATGACATTTCACTTGCGGGTGTGTATTCACAGAATTTAATTGCTGCCAATCAGGAAGCAATAATGAGCCAGATTGAGCTTAACAGAAAAATGACTGAAATACGCAAGGCAGAGCATAAGGCTAAAATTGAAAAGCAGAAAGCCAAAGCCGCAATGATGAGAAACAGAAGCGACAGCGCTCCTGAACCGACTCAGAAATACGAAATGGAATCAATCTAAGATTTTATTCGGCGTAAAGCCGATAAAAAATGATAAAATAAGGGGAATCTCTAAATTATGTCTATGAAAAAGAAATCAGGAAACAATATTTTTGTTATGGTTGTGTGCATTCTTGCGTTTGCCGCTTTGTTTATGTTACAAGGCAAGTTTACAAGAGATGGTCATACAGCATATAACGGACTTTTCAGTCAGGCAATGGTTGTTGTTTCTACAATACTTGTTATTTCAGCTTCTAAAAAGGGCTTTATTGCAGGTATTATCCTCAACCTCTTTACAGCTGTATGGGTTGGAATTATGTCACTCCGCAATTTTATGAGTTCAAAGGATGCTTCAACTGAACTTTCAGCAGCAAAGGATGAGCTTCTTGCTGCTCAGGGTGAACTTGCGTCAGCAACTGATGGTGTAGTTACAGCAGAAGCAGAGCTTGCTGCTGCACAGGCAGAAGGCATTGCTGAAAAAATAGCAGGACTTACAGAAAAGCTTGAAGGACTTAAAGGTCAGGTAGGTGGACTTACCGGTAAGGTAACAGGTCTTTCAGAAAAGGTTGATGGACTTACAGATAAGCATGAAGGACTTAGAGCAGCGGCTGAGTCACAGCTTCCTGGTATCCTCGTTCCTATCTGTACAATTGTTACAATTGCAATTATTTACATTTATCTTACAAGAACACAGAAGATGCACGAAGAGCTTTCAGAAAGTTATGAAACACTTATGGAAACAAACCGCATCATCAAGGAAAAGGACGAAAAGCTTACATACCTTGCTTACTATGATCTTCTTACAGGTATGCCAAACAGACAGCTCTTCATCGATAAGCTTGAAGATAACATCAGCAAACAGGCTCCATGTGTTGTAATTTATACAGATATTGACGATTTCAAGAAAATCAACGACGTTTACGGTCACAACGTAGGTGACGCAATGCTTATTGCTTACGCTGAAAGACTTAAGAGATTCTGCGGCGAAATTAATTTTGTGAGCAGAATCGGCGGTGACGAATTCGGAATTATCTTAAACGGTAATCTTAACGAATCAGCAGTTCTTGAATATATCGAAAAAATCAGAGGTATTATTGCAGAACCTGTTGAAGTAAACGGCGCATTGTTCAGAATTACAATGAGCTATGGTATTGCATTCTATCCACAGGACGGAAGAAGTACAGTTGAAATTTTCAGATGTACAGACGTGGCTGTATTCAATGCCAAGGCAAACGGCAAGGACAGACCATATTTCTTCAGTCAGCAGTCACAGTATATGCGTTAAGGATTAAAATAAAACTTATGCTTCTCTGTCTTATCGGCAGAGAAGCGTTAAAAAAGTATAACAACGAATTGTTGTTATACCAAATAACTCTTGAATCCGTATTATAATCTCAGGAGTTAGTTGGTATGGCAATATATAAATTTTTTGGAAGGATGTGTATTAACCTATGAATATGCAGGAATTATACGATTCAGCAATTAATATTATGAACAGCATAAAAGCTTCGGGCGGAAATTATGCCACATACGATAGCATGTCAGTATCAGTTGTTTTATCTGAATCAGGTAAACCTTTTACAGGTATGAATTCAGCAACAATTGTTGACGGAAAGCTTAAATCAACATGCTCAGAATACAATGCAATTACATCAATGATGCTTGCAGGTGAAACAAAAATCAATAAAATGATATCTGTATCATTCAAGTCAAATGGCATTGTTGTTCCATGTGAGGATTGTCAGAAGCTTATGATTGAAATCAATCCCGAAAACAGATTGGCTATGGTTGGTATATCCAAGAATGAAGGAATTACACTTGAATCCCTGAAAGCAGCTCAGGCGGCTCAGGCAGCTGCACAGGCGGCAGCAGAAGAAGCCGCTCTAGAAGAAGCAGAACAGGAATCAGTAGAAGAACAGGCTGAAGAAATTGCAGCAGAAGAAACTGAACAGGAAGCTGTAGAAGAACAGACTGAAGAAATCGCAGCAGAAGAAACTGAACAGGAAGAAACAGCAGAGCAGACAGAAGAAATCACAGCAGAAGAAGCTGAACAGGAAGAAACAGCAGAGCAGACTGAAGAAATCACAGCAGAAGAAACTGAACAGGAAGAAACAGCAGAGCCGACAGAAGAAATCGCAACAGAAGAAGCTGAACAGGAAGAAACAGCAGAGCATACAGAAGAAGCGGCAGAAGAAAAATCAGAAAGCGAGCCTGAATATCAGACAAACAGTGCGGGAGTTAATTTTGTTTCACGAGTTTCAGCAGATGTTGATAATCCTTTCTATGAAGCTCCTAAATCAACTCCGAAGCCTCCGCCGACACAGCAGGACGGCTCACCGAATTTCGAGTCATATACAAATGAGCCACCAAAGCCGAGAACGCTTTTCAGCACTCCTACACCACAGGCTCAGCCAGCGTATAATAATGCACAGGTACATTCACCAAGTAATATACAGCCTGTTTCACAGCAGGTATCACAGCCGACAACAGCTTATCAGGGTACATATACTGCAAATAGTGTAAATGCACCGCAGTCAGTTCAGTCGGTTCAGTCACCACAGACAGTTCAGTCAGTCCAGTCGCCACAGACTGCACAGCCACAGAACCAGTATGCAAGCTCATACAGTACAGGTTTCAGTGCATCAATTCAGTCTGTACAGCAACAGGCGGCGGCATATGGTTACGGACAGCCACAGGCAAATGTATACGCACAGCCTCAGAGTGTTAATATGTACGGAAATGCAGCACAGCCTGTTCAGCCACAGTCTGTAAATACTATGTATCCACAGCAGAATTCAAATCAGCAGGCTTATTATCAGGCGGCATACGGTCAGCAGTCAGTTCAGACTCCGAATGTACAGCCACAGGCTCAGAGCGGTCAGTTTGTACAGACACCTCAGACAGCACAGCCACAGTCTGATTATATGTCAGCATATCAGGCTCCATATCAGCAGAATCCACAGCAGTCAATGGTATTCCAGGCACCATACGGCTCAACACCGAAGAATCCGTATTATGCTCAGTCAGCAAATACAAATACAGGAATGGTTGGCGGAAAAATGCTCAGCGGTATTCAGTCACCGCTTGCAACGGGAACAGGTATGGTTTCGCCTGTTGCGTCATTAAATGCTGACAGCGAAGGAAGTTCAATTTATAAACAGCGTCTTAATGAGCTTCTTGGTGATTCATCAAGTACAGTAACTCCACCGATTAATAACAGTAACAATAATAACAATAGTAATCAGGAATTACACAAGGAAAAGGAAAACACAGAACAGTTTGACAGCTCAAAGAGCGATTTATTCAAATCAGTTCAGGAAAAGAAAAGACTTGCAAAAATAGATGCTAAATTTGCCAAAAAGGTAAAGAAAAAAGGTTTCTGATTAAAAAGGTTATCGGACATAAATTCCGATAACCTTTTTTAGTTTATCAGTCGTTGTAGCTTTCGTTCTTCTTGTTCTGAGAATTCTGGTTGTTCTTGTTCTCAGCTTGCTGATTCTTCTTATTTTCTGCGTTCTGGTTGTTCTTGTTCTGATTATTATTCTGATTACTCATAATAATTCACCTTTCAATAACATAAAAAATTGCTGTACCGATTTTCAGTACAGCAATATTATTACCTTTTAAATTAAAGTTATTCATTGCAGAGAGTAAAACGTCTTACATCTCCTGCCATTCCTGTGAAGAGAGTTTTAGGTCTTACCCATACCTGACCTTCATCATAGAGAGCCTTGTAAACGACAAGCTCTTCAAGAGTTTCGCTGTGCTTAGCAAGAGCGATAACCTCATACATATTCCCCTTGAAATGACGATATTTAGCGCCGATTATAATTTCAGTATCAGTCGGCTCTGAAATCACAGGCTCTGTTTTTTCAATTTCTGTGATGTTGTTTACTATATCATCAGCAACCATAATGAGAGATGAAAAAGGCTTTGCTTTGACATAAGCGTTATAGTTATCAACATTGATTTTCTCTCCGCTGATAACGTCAACAAGCTGCGGTACATCTGAATGGAAGCTGAAATCAAAATCCCTGTCCTCAAGATTGAGCGCAACATAAATAATCTGCTCACCGAGCTGTTTTTTGAATAATACCTGCTGATTTCTTATAATAATTGTTGTATATACTCCCGTTCTGAGTGCAGGATAAGCTGTGTAAATTCTGCCGAGCTTTATAATATGTTCAAGCAGTTCGTTGTTCTTATCAGGGATATTATTTATATCAAGTGCAGGACGGAGATTATCATCGCTGTTATTTTCCTTGCGCCCCTGTATGCCGAATTCACTGCCATAGTAAATTGACGGAATACCAGGCATTGTATAGAGCATCGTGTATACATTTTTAAGGTGTGCAGGATTGTTGAGTGTGCTTGCGAGTCTGTTTACGTCATGGTTATCGACAAAGGTATAGAGATTTATATCTTTATAAATACCGCCGTTTCCTGACTGACGGTTGATTGAGTAGTCAATTTCAAAATAATTCTTGTCGTTATGTGAGGAGTAAAGTCCTTTGTAGCACTCATAGTTTGTAACGCTGTCGAGCATTTCGTTGTTTGCCCAGCGTTTGTAATCGCCGTGAATAATTTCGCCCATAAGCCAGAAATCATGCTTTTTGCCCTTGCAGAATGAGCGGATACGCTTGAAGAAGTCAAAGTCGATACAATCAGCGGCATCAAATCTTATACCGTCAATATCAAATTCATCAATCCAGTAATTAACGCTGTTTATGATATGATCTGAAACCTCTGGATTTCTGAGATTAAGCTTTACAAGGTTGTAATGTCCATTCCAGCCCTCATACCAGAAATTATCACCGCAAGGACTGTTTCCGTCAAAGTTAAGATTCTGGAACCAGCCGCAGTAAGGGGAATTTCTGCCGTTTTGCTGAATATCCTTGAATTGCGGGAAATTTCTTCCTACATGATTGAAAACACCGTCAAGAATAATTCTTATGCCGTTTTCGTGGAGAGTGCGGCAGATTTTCTTGAATGATTCATTATCACCGAGTCGGCGGTCAATTTTAGTGTAATCAGTTGTATCGTAGCCGTGTTCTGCTGATTCGAAAACAGGTCCGAAGTATACTGCTGAAATATTGAGTGATTTGAAGTGGTCAATCCAGTCATAGATTTTATCAAGTCGGTATTCTACCGCACCTCCGTCATTGAATTTTGGTGCACCGCAGAAACCGAGCGGATAAATGTGATAGATAATGGCGTTGTCATACCAGAACATAAAAAATATTTCCTCCTGAAATTATTTATTGCTTCCCTCAAGGTAATATGAAGCTTCCATATCGGCTACGCTGAGAGCAAAAGCAAGGGGGTACATTTCGAGTGCCTTTCCGATAGAGTTTTTATCTTCATTTCCTGAAAATCCCATATGATAGCGGATAGCGAATGCTTCTTCACGGGTAAGACGTGCTTCACCGTAAAGATAGCCCGAAATGATGTATACCGACTTTTCGCCATGTCCATACGGCATATTGTCGTTTATAGTGTAGTAAGGGACTTTTTCCCATACTCCGTTTTCATTTTTTGAATTACGGTAATCTACTGTATAGAAATTAATCTTGCAGAGGTCGTGAAGCAGAGATACTATTGCAATAGTTTCTTCTGAATAATCCATTTTATACATTTCTTTTACACGAGGTCTTGAAAGATAATCTTTAAGACAGTGGTAAACATTTACGCTGTGCTGAACAAGACCGCCCTCATAAGAGCCGTGAAAGCGTGTACTGCTCGGAGCAGTAAAGAAATCGGATTTATTCATAAGATAATCGAGGAGATTGTCTGCACCCTCTCTTTTGATGTTTTCTTTGTAGATACTGATGAATTCTTCTTTTGCTGTCAAAGTAAAACCCCCGTATATAATTATTATATGTATAATTATATCATAAATATTGATGTTTAGCAATAGAAAATCATAAATATCTGATAAAAACAGGGCGGATATATCCGCCCCTACTATTATAATTCAAACGTGATGCCGAGGGTTTATGTCCTATGTGTAAGGCAACGCCTACAAAATATTAATTTGAAAATAATTTAAAATCATAAACGAATTAATTACTTAAATTATTACTTAATAATAGATATTTTGTATAAAAAACAAACCTTATCAATCAACATAATGTCAAAAATTATAAAGAAATTGTTAAATCCTGCCAAAATTTATTGATAATTCATACTGATATGTTATAATTAATTGAGGGGATATGTGTTCCCCTTATTTTAAGTGGTGAATGGGTGTATTGACACCCGAAAAAATTTAGGAGGGTTTTATCATGAAGAAGAAAAAGTTCCTTTCTCTTTTGACAGCGTCAGCAATGTCTGTATGTGCTCTGGGTTCATCAGTAGCCGCAGTTATGTCAGCAAGCGCTGAAACAGCAACAGACGTAGTTTTCAAGAGTGAATGTGAAGACTTAGAGCTTGACGGCTGTCAACTCTGGACAAGTGTTTACGAAAAGGAAATCCCGAATTATTCGGGCGAGGGTTTTGTTTACCTTACAAACGGAACAATGAGCACAACTGTAACAGTTGAAGAGGACGCAATGTATGAAATTACTGTCCGCTATGCACAGTTCCTTGATGAAGGTGCAAGAATGCAGACAATATGCGTAAACGGAAACGATACTACAATTGATTTTCCAAGAACAGAGGAGTGGAAGGATATCAGCCTCGGACTTTTCAGAATGAATAAGGGTGAAAATACAATCGTAATCAAGCCGCAGTATGGCTATGCAAGCTATGATACAATCACAGTTACAAAAGCGGCAAAGCATGATTACTCAAAGGCAACAGCAACTCTTACCGACAGCAAGGCAACTCCTGAAGCAAAGGCTCTTATGAATTATCTCAAGAGCGTTTACGGTAAGAATATTCTTTCAGGTCAGCAGGAAATCTATGGCGGCGGCAACGACGGCAATATGGAGCTTGAATTTGAATATATCAAGGAAAATACAGGCAAGCTTCCTGCAATCAGAGCTTTCGACTTTATGAACTATAATCCGCTTTACGGCTGGGAGGACGGTACAACCGAACGTGCTGTAAAATGGGTAAAGGAGAGCAAAGGAATTATCACAGCTTCATGGCATATCAATGTTCCGATTGATTTCGATAGCTATGAACTCGGCGACGCTGTTGACTGGACAAAATGTACATATAAGAATTACCAGTCATCAAACAGCACATTCAATACAGCAAATGTACTTGTTGAAGGCAGCAAGGAAAGAGAATATTTCGAAGCTGCAATGGAAGATTTAGCAGAACAGCTTACAATTCTTCAGGAAAACAATGTTCCGATTATTCTCCGCCCGCTTCACGAAGCACAGGGCAACCATGGACTTTACGGTGGAACAGGTACAGCATGGTTCTGGTGGGGGGACAGAGGTCCTGAAGTATACAAGGAATTATGGAAGCTTCTCTATACAACACTTACAGAAAAGTATAATCTCCATAATATTATCTGGGAATGCAATATGTATGCATATCCTAACTCAGCAGAGTGGTATCCTGGCGATGAATACGTTGACCTCGTAGCTTTCGATAAGTATAACTGTGATTACAACAGAGGCGACGGAAAGACAAGCGGACCTAACTTCCTTGCTATTTCATCAACATTCAACTCACTCTTTGAGCTTACAGACGGCAAGAAAATGGTTGCAATGGCTGAAAACGATACAATCCCTGCTCTTGATAACCTTATCGTAGAGGATGCAGGCTGGCTCTATTTCTGTCCTTGGTATGGTGAACATCTTATGAGCGACAGATATCAGGACGTTGACAACCTCAACGAAATCTATAACAGCGATTACTGTATTACACTTGATGAGCTTCCTGCTGATTTGTATGTAAACAGTGATACTCCAGGCACTCCTGCTGAAACAACTACAACTGCTCCTGTAACTACAACAGCTCCGCAGACAACAACACTTCCTGTTGATGACGGCAGAAAATACGGTGATGCAAACTGTGACGGTGCAGTTGATATTGCAGACGCAGTGCTCTTAAAGTGTTATCTTATCAACGGAACAAAATATACACTTTCCAATGAGGGTACAAAGAATGCAGATGTATTTGAAACAGGCTCAGGACTTAATGTTCAGGATGCTCTTGCAATTCAGAAATACGTTTTAAAGCTTGAAACGGAATTACCAATCAAATAAGATTAAGGGCGGATTTGAAATCCGCCCTTTCGTGTTTTTATAACTCTATCAAAAAATTTTTCTTTTATGTATGGAAATATTGATTTATTAAAAGATATTTGGTATAATTAATTAAATAGTATATTGCGATAATATTTCTGAATATATAGGGGGGATTTTATGATAAGAAAAACACTAAGTTTATTATGTGCTGTTATGCTTTTAGGTGTGATGTGTGGCTGTAAGAATAATCCTAAGTTCACCGTTGATGAAATTCTTGAATATATGAATGAAAAATATGACGAAGAGTTTACTTACATCAGACCAGCAGATATATATCAGCCCACAAGTGATTCATTTGAAATTTTTGTGGCAAGTGATAAATATCCCGATGAGGAAATATTTGCAAAATGTTTATTTAACACAGAAACGGGAGAAAAACGATTTTGCGATAATTATGTTTCATATATTTATGAAGATGAAGTTCGTGATTT
>JAFWWU010000062.1 GCA_017523285.1 Ruminococcus sp. | reverse complement strand
TTCTCGATAATTAGCTCGCTGAAATTAATATCTATTTCGATATTATCGATATCGGTTTCATCAAGAGTATCAGTAAATGATGTTGTTTTCCCCATATTGAAGCCGCCGAGGGTTTCGCCTCTTACTTCAAGCAGAACAATACCTGATATGAGGAGTATCAATCCGAGAATTAAAGAAAAAATGCCGATTTTTGTGATCACTTTCATCAGATTACTTCCTCCTTTTTCTTATTTTTGCCGAAAAACTTGTTCCAGAGGTTTGTTATACAGCCTCCGAGCCAGTTAGCAAATCTGACAGCAAGCTTCCAGAACGGAACAAGGCAAAGGAAGATTATTGATGTTGAAATAAGACCGATTCCAATGTAGATTAGTCCTGTTGCGGGAGATGTGAAAAGTGTAATTATTCCCACAACTATTCCGCTGATGCTTATTGCGCCGAGAGATACAATTACAGCGAAAATAACAGAGATAATTGCAACAATGATACCAAATGCTGCACCTACAAGTCCTATCCATAACGGGAATGTGGCAACAATAAGTATAATAGCAAGAATTATGTCGTTATTTGATTTGTTTTTTGCCGAGTTTGTGTTGTTTGTTTTCTTTTCAAAAGAGAATTTATCATCGGTATTTGCTGAGTTTTCTGAACTTGCAGAAGTAACTGCAACCATTCCGCTTTCTCTTATGATATTTGCTGCAAGCTCCTGAGGCGAACCGAGTCTTTGGATGAGATCCTGTTCATTTTCGCTTCCCGCTTCTTCAAAAAGCTCTTTATAATAGTTAATAGCGGATATTCTTTCGTCTTCAGATAAATCTGAAAGATTTGCTTTTAGAGTGTCGATGTAATCATATTTATCCATTGTTCGCACCTCTGTTTATCAAGATTTTTTCAATGCTGTCACGATATTCATACCAATCCTTGCGATAAGAATCAAGAGCAGTAACGCCCTCGTCTGTAATACTGTAATACCTTCTGTTTCTGCCCTGAAAGGCTTTATCATAGGTATTGAGCATACCGTTTTTCTGCAATCGCCTTAGTACAGGGTAAAGAGTTGATTCAGAAACGGAAACGGCATCACACAGTTCTTGTGTTATTTTATAGCCGTAGGTTTCCTCATTTGCTACAACTGCAAGCACCATAGCGTCAAGCAGAGCAGCACCAACAGGATAAGTCATAAATAACCTCCGTTCTGCCGCATAAGCGACTTTTATATTTTTATTCAGATACAATATTAAACAAGTTTGCAATATTGATTTCTATATGATATTATATCCGATATAATATCATATGTCAAGAGGGTATTGAAAAGTTTTTTCATATTTTTAGTTTTTAGTGCATATCATATTAAAAGCAAGTAGCGGAAAACGTTCTTTTTCGTTATTTTTATACTATAATCAAACCAATCAATTCTTAGGAGGCACTTATGTGTGGGATTGCAGGTATAGTCGGCTTTGAGTCCGATATGCGTGAAGAAATGAAAATCTGTGAGAATATGCAGAAAGCTCTGCTCAGACGAGGTCCTGACCAGAGGGGGATTGTTCTTACTGAATGTGCGGCGCTTGTTCATACAAGGCTTGCAGTAATAGATGTCGTAAACGGCAGACAGCCTATGAAGTTTATGCAAGGAGAGCAGACATATATAATAGTATATAACGGAGAGCTTTATAATACATCTGAGATCAGAAAAGAGCTTGAAACTGATTTTAAATTTGAAACTGCCTCTGATACAGAGGTTGTTCTGAAAGCGTATGTAAAATGGGGTGCGGAGTGCGTTGATAAATTCAATGGTATATTTGCTTTTGCTGTCTGGGAGGAACATAACAGAAAACTATTTGTTGCCCGTGACAGAATAGGCGTTAAGCCGTTTTTTTACTGGAAGGGCAATAATAAATTTATTTTTGCATCTGAACTTGTGGCGCTTCTTGAACATCCGGAAGTTCCGAGAATTCTCGATGAAAAATCGGTTGCAGAGCTTCTTCTTATCGCTCCGGGCAGAACACCGGGTTCGGCTGTATTCAAGGACGTATGCGAAATAAAGCCGGGTTGGTGTGGATACTATTCAAAAGATGGTTTAAAGCTGTGGGAATACTGGCGTCTGAAAGCATATCCGCTTAATCAGAGCTTTGAAGAAACGTGTGAAACTGTAAGAGAGCTTGTAACAGATTCGATTAAACGTCAGCTTGTATCGGATGTGCCGATTTGTACATTTTTATCGGGCGGACTTGATTCGAGTCTTATTTCTTCAGTTGTGGCATCTGAGCTGAAAAAACAAGGGAAAACTCTCAATACATTTTCCATAGATTATCGTGATAACGATAAGTATTTTCAGAAAAGTCATTTTCAGCCGAACAGTGATCCTGAATATATAAAGTGTATGGCTGATTATCTTGGTTCTGAGCATCATTGGTTTATTGTTGATACTCCTGAGCTTGTAAATGCTCTTACTGAGGCGGTTGATGCAAGGGGACTTCCTGGAATGGCTGATGTTGACGCTTCACTTTTGCTGTTTTGCAGAGAAATAAAGAAATTCGGCACAGTTGCTCTTTCGGGTGAATGTGCAGATGAGCTTTTCGGTGGTTATCCATGGTACAGAGATGAGGATATCCGACTGATTGATGGCTTCCCGTGGGCACAGAGTACAGATTACAGAAGCAGATTTATCTGTGATGAATACAGAAATAGGATTGATGCAAGGGGGTATGTATATTCATTATACAGAAATACAGCCGATTATGCTATGAAGCTTGAAACAGATAATCCTGTTGAATATCGTATGAGAGAAATGACACAGCTTAATTTTCATTGGTTTATGCAGACCTTGCTTGACCGTAAAGACAGAATGAGTATGTACAGCGGATTGGAAGTGCGTGTTCCGTTCTGTGATTACAGGCTTGCTGAAT
Organism: Ruminococcus sp.; assembly: GCA_017523285.1. Lineage (GTDB taxonomy): Bacteria > Bacillota > Clostridia > Oscillospirales > Ruminococcaceae > Ruminococcus. The sequence continues at coordinate 22,016 of JAFWWU010000062.1, read as the reverse complement.
ATGTTTATAACGTAAAATGGGAGTATAAAGACTATATGGGCAGAGAAAAGGGGCTTCTTCGTGAGGCGATGAAGGATTGGCTGCCTGAAAAAGTGCTTCACAGAAAGAAAAGTCCGTATCCGAAAACTCATAATCCGAATTTCCTTGAAGCTGTTTCTGTACGTCTTAATGAAATATTAAATGAGAGTAATAGCAAGCTTACGGAAATAGTTAATAGAGAGGCTCTTGAACAATTGCTTACTCTTAAAGATAAAGAGCAATGGTATGGTCAGCTTATGAATTTACCACAGACGATAGCGTTTTTTATTCAGCTTGATTACTGGTTTAGAAAATTCAATGTGCAATTTCAATAATATGCAACGTCGGGTTATTCCCGACGTTGTTTTGCTATAGTAAAATGCCTTATAAACGTGCGTTTAATTATGAAAATATGTAAAATCTGTTTCGAAATGGTGAAATTTTATATTTTTATACATTATAATTTGCCAAAGCTTACAAAATTAAAAAATGGTAAAGAAAAATTTTGATTTATATTGCTTTTTTGTGTTGTTTATGATATAATGTTTGTGTAGATTTAACAAAGACCCTTTATTTGACACTGCAATGTCGGTTATTGGCGAAATAACCGTAACCTATGAGCAGAATAAACGATGTGTATCTGCTTGTGTTATAACTTGCTGTATAATTTTTGTTGAAATTTAATAAAAATGCTACTATTATTTATGTAAAAAAACAATTGAAAATTATTCATTAAAATGTTATAATTATTATCATTAGAGAAATGTGTCTATATGCTTTGTCTATGGGTTAATTATTATTGGAGGTGGTTAAATGAAGAAGTTTTCCTATACTGCTAAGGACGTCAGAGGAATACAGTCAAAGGGCGTTATCGTAGCAAGTGATGAAAAGGAATTTATGGCGAAAATGCGTGAAAAAGGATTGTTCGTTATAACTTCTAAGGAAAGCGATTCAAACGACGCTAAAACAACGCACAAATTTAACACTAAGGAGCTTGCTTTTAACTGCAGACAGTTAAGTGCTATGCTTTCATCGGGACTTACCCTCGTTAAAGCTCTCGATATTTTGTGCAGAGAGCAAGAGAAAGAAAGCGCAAAGGTCATCTGGCGTGACGTTTACGAAAACGTTCAGAAGGGTGAATCTTTTTCTGCTTCACTTGAAATGCATGAAGGTTCATTCCCTCAGTTTCTGACATCAATGGTTGCTGCAGGTGAATCAAGTGGTTCGCTTGACGTTATCATGAAGAGAATGTCAGATCACTACGCAAAGGAAAATAAACTCCACAATGTAATCAAGAGCGCAATGGTTTATCCTGTTATCCTTCTTGTACTTACGGTTGTAATTGTTATCGGTCTTTTCGCATTTATCATGCCTACATTCCTTGACATGTATGAAAATCCTGATGATATGCCGGGGCTTACAAAGGTGCTTAAGGCTGTCAGCAACTTTATTACAAAAAGATGGTATGTTCTTATTATAGTAACATTGCTTCTTATATTCGGAATTATTTATGCGCTTAAAGTTCCGTCGCTCAGACTTAAGATAGACCGAATGCTTATCAAAGGTCCGGGTTTTGGTCCTCTTATTGTTAAGGTTTATACAGGACGTTTTTCAAGAACACTTTCTTCACTGTATTCAAGTGGTATTCCGATGGTTGAATGTCTTGAAAGATCATCAGCTATTCTCGGCAACAGCTACATAGATCAGTGCTTTGAAAATGTTATCGACGAAGTAAAACAGGGTGAAACGCTTTCATCTGCTATTCAGAGAACAGAAATATTCGATTCAATGTTCTGCTCGATTATTTATGTCGGCGAAGAATCAGGTGCTCTCGATGATATCCTTGAGAAAACTTCAGACTACTACGAAGAAGAATCAGAATCAGCTATTCAGAGACTTGTTGGAATGCTCGAGCCAGTACTTATTATTGTACTCGGTGTTGTAATCGGTCTTGTTGTTGCAGGTGTATACCCAGCACTTTACGGTTCATTTGAATCTATTGAAAACGAATAATTTAAATTTGAAGAGGTGGATTAATAAATGCTTTCATTTGATATTACAGATAGAAATATACGAATTATTAAAGGTGTTGAATCAGGCGGCAAAATTAAAATCAGTAAAGCCGCAACACTCAGCCTTGAAGAAGAAGTTATCATAAACGGTCACGTTAAGGACGTTCCGAGAGTTGCTACTCTCATTAACGGTATCCTTAAGAAGAGTGGTATGGCTGATAAGGAAGCTATCGTAAGCGTATCTTCTAACCTTACTATCTTTAAGGAACTCCAGATTCCAAGAGCTAAGGAACAGGAATTTGCTAAAAGAGTAAGACAGGAAATGCAGACTGCTCTTAACATCGATGATTCATACTCAGTATCATACGTTATCGTTGGTGGTGCAGAAGACAGAAATGAAGCTGGCGAAACAATGGTTAAGGTTCTCGCAACTGCTTGTCCTTATGAAGTTATCGAGTGCTACAAGAAAGTATTCCAGATGCTCGGTATTGCCCTCAGATCAGTTATCGTAGGCTGTAACTGTATTACAAAGGTTCTCCTTTCTGATACAAAGATCAAGGCTAAAATGCCTCTTCTCGCAGTACAGATTGACCCTAACTTCATCAGCTTGAACATCTACGAAGGCGGACAGCTTTCATTCTCAAGATTTGCTTCAATCGATCCTGCTGACTATGGCAATTCAAACGACTATGTATTTGAAGCTGTTACAGAAAACATCTTCCGTATGCTTCAGTTCCACAAGAGCCGCAGTCAGGGTGGAAACATCGAAAACATCGTTCTTTACGGTGATACAAGTGAGTTTAACAGACTTACTGATGAACTCAGCAAGATGGATCTTAACACAAGTATTATTCAGGTTCCACCACAGATTTACGGATATCAGAATCTTGAATTCTCACTTTATGCAAATGCTATCGGTGCTCTTTTCAAGAGAAACAAGGAAACTGAAAAGATCAACCTTCTTGAAACAGACACAGTTAACAACAACAAGATAAAGTCAGACCAATCATATACAGCACTTCTCGTAGCTGCTCTTATAGGTTCAATAGTTCTTGTAGGCGGCGTATGGGGCGGTCTTACATGGAAGAATAACTCTATTATTAAAAAAGCGGATAACTATCAGGCTAAGATTGATAGTCCTGAAACAAATAAGAAGCTTGAACTTAAAGAACGCCTTTTAGTTGTAAAGCAGAATGTTGACGATTACTTTGTAATGCTTACAAATGCTAACGATGCATTTATTTCAAAGCCTACAATTCTTGGTGACGTTTATGATAACGTCGAAGCTATAGTTGCCAAGACGGGCGAAGAATGCAAAGTAGAAAAGACAAGAATTTTAGATCCCCAGTATTCTGAGGGAGAACTTAGATTTGATGTTGTGTGTGATGGGGTAAATGAGCCTTCACAGAAGCTTCCTGCTAAGTTTGCAGAAAATCTTTTAAAGGATTCAGGAATCGTTGCGGTATCATATAATGATTATTCCCTTGAAGATAACGTTGAATTTGGTCCTGAAATCAGAAGAGATGAAAATAATGAGGAAATAAAGAATCAGGTTGCATTCCAGATTATTATCAGACTTAAAGGTGGAGAAGTTAAAACAGCAGTTAGTGAAGAGGAGGCTGAATAATAATGAAACTTACATACAGAGACAGAATTATATTATTAATTGTTCTATCAATAGCTATTCTTGCGATAGGTTTCTTTGCATTGATCAGACCGAGAATAAATGATATCAAGGAAAGCGATGCAAGACTTACACAAGTAAAGGGAAAATGGGAAGATATTGAGAAAGAAATTAATAAAATTCCTGGTTTACAGAAAAAAATCAATGAAACATATGAAGAATCAAAAAAGATCAGCAAGAATTTTGTGCCGGTCAAGAATTATGCATATGAGGTTGACCAGTATATGCAGCAGTATGCTGATGAATGTAATGTGATCATTCAGACAATGGAAGCAACAGATCTTCAGGAAATGCCACTTGAGTACTATTATACAAATTATGTGCTTTTAGAAGGCACAATGTTTGAAAAGGCTGATATCAATGGTAATTATAAGGCAGGATTTGACAAGACTTTTAATAGTGATCTTACACTTGCTGAGCGAAATGTTGAAACTGTTCTTGGTCAGCAGTACGGAATTGAGGTTATCGGCTCAAAAGAAGAAATCTGGAATTATCTTAAGAAAATTGCAGATATCAGTGAAGCTGTAGTTATTACAGATGTAGAAATTGATGATTATTATTTCGGTATGGATCCTAACGATCCAAGAGAGCTTACATGGAGCGAGCCGAATGATAAGGGTGTAAAAAAGCCACTGAATGCACTTACACCTGATGAAGGTTACTCAAGGTGTACAATTAATATTGACCTTTATTCAGTATATGAAATGGATAAGCCTGTTGTTGAATGAGTCAACAACAGCTTAAACGAACTGTAATCAATGGAAAGGTGGTAGGCAGTTATGAACAGGAAGAATAAAAAACTAAAGGGTACAGTTTTATTCACAGTTGTATCGGTAATGTCTATATTATTGATATTCCTGTTAAGTACCCTGGTATTGGCGGCATCCGCTAACAAAAGATCGCATAAAACTTACGCCTCAACACAGACTGAATATGCAGCACGTACCGCAATAGAAAGTTTCTTTGCTGCAATGGAATCAAATGACAAAATCGCTGAAGCAGTAGAGAAACTTGACGGCACGATTTATCCTACAGTAAATATCGATAGTAAAGGATTTGGCGATATTTTTTGTTATGATGATTCAACTGGTGCTGTATTACCAAATCAGATTAAAGTAGAAAAACTATCAAATGAGGCTCAGTATATATATACTGAGGCTACACCAGGTATTAAAGCAGGATGGAGTATTTATTACCCTGTAAGAATTACAGCTAATGCACAGCTTGGTAAAGAAGAAAGCTCAATATCTGCTTATATCAGAAAAAAAGCACCAAATGAACCTAATGAAAATACTGTTAAGGGACTTCAGACGGTTGGTATGTCACATTTAACATCATCTGATACCCTGATTACTGGTGGTGCCGGAATTGGAATTATTGATGATACACCAGATGATAACACTTTTAATATAACAAATGACCCAACATTTGAAACAGACTTAACATATATTAATGGTAGTCTTGGTGGTAAAACACAGATGAAAATCAATGCTGCACTTCAGGGCAGCGGTACAGTCATTATGGGTGATGTTTCAATTGATAATGCTTCATTTATTGATATTACATATGAGAAAACAGCCAATATGACGATGCAGCAAGTGCCATATTTATATGTTGACGGAAGTTTATCTTTTGAGGATAAATGCGTTATAAAAGCAGATGATGAACAGCCATATAACATATTCTGTGGTTACATTAATAATACAGGCAAGAATGATGCGTTAATTCAAGCTGATGTGTATTTAATGGATGAAACTGCAACAAGTAATATTGGAGCACTTGATAAATCTACAAATCTTAAAAAGTGGTCTCAATCTGTAGCAACACAGACTAAGCAGAGTTTCGAATCAAAGGGTGGTAATATATATTCCAAGGGTAGCGTTAATCTATGGGCGGTTAATGTAGACGGTGATGTTCGTGTTGAACAGAATCTTCAAGTTACTGGTCAGGTAGATAGTAATGGGACCCCGATTGGGACAGCGACTGATATACAAGGAGACATTGTTGTAGGTGGAGAATTAAAATTTGATGATAGTTTTATAAATTCACATGGAACAAATAGGATTTATTGTGCTTCTTACAATTATGTTGGAACAAAGGTTACTGATCCTCCTGCTACAGGTGTTATTACATCTGAACTTGAATTTGGTGGTATTAAACTTAAACCAATTTCCGAATATAAAAATGCGATTTATCCTCCGGATATGGAGAAAGATGTAATAAGGGGCTTAGCTCCAAATGCTGATGGTGAAAGTAATAAGATTGTAGCACAGCTTGCTGATGTAAGACAACAACTTGACTACAAAAAATACAATGAAGTTGATGAGAATGGTAATCCAACAGGAAAGGAACTTGAAGGCTTTGACCCTAGCATATATCATACAGATTTTCCAAAGGGCTTAAATGCAATTGAAGAATTTGAGCTGTCAAGTCTTGGTGAAGTAGTTGAAATAACAAATAATACACATATTACAGGAAAAGGATATGTAGAGAATACTTTGACACCTGAAACTCAAGGAGATGGTAGATTATTTTATAATTGTACGTCTAATTTTGAGAAAGACAATTTGACGCTTAATTTTAAACCAGTCGGGGATATTTGGGTTAAACTTACTGATGTTTCTGTTCAGAATTTGACTATTAATGTTGATGACAGCATGGGTGGAACAGTAAACTTTATTGTTGATAAACATCTTGATGTTGATCAATTGGTTATGAAGACATCAAATGTATATGAAGGTGCTACAATAAAAGAAGAAACAACAATTGGAGTTAACTGGTATAGTACAGGTGATGCTACTAATAAATCCAGATTTGTTATTCGAAATAATGGTGCTGTAATTGGTATTGGTAAAGCTCCATATATGGATTTCTATCAGCTTACTAATTCGACAATCAAGTCTATAAAATATAAAACAACAAATGGAACATATAAAACTGAAACAGAGATTGATAATCCGACATGGATAGGTGGCGCATTACTTAATACAGCGTTTACAAAGAATAAATTTGTAATGGTTGACTCTGGTAAGGGTGGCGATGGTGGAACATTACCAACATCAGTAGGCGACTACAAAATCATGTACTTTGATCACTAATAAAAGGAGGAGTCTGTATGAAGATGCGTAAACGCAAAAAATATAAGGGCATGACTCTTATAGAAATACTTATTGCACTCGCAATTTTTGCAATGCTTGGCTCACTTCTTGTACTTGCAGGCATACAGATTGATAATACAATGAAAGCTTCAAATAAGCTGAAAAAGAAAATGCTTGTTGAGGCACCGTATGCAGCAAATCAGCTTGAAAAATACAATGTAAATGGTACTGATGTGTATTTTGCGACTGAATCAGTTACAATTAATGTTGAATATAAAGGTGAATCTGTAGATATTCAAGGAATCAGACGTGATACAGAAGAGCTTGTCAAGCCAACAGGTATGGATGCAACTGCAGAAGCTAAGTATTATCAGCAGGCAAATTCAAGACTCAATTTTAAGTCAATTGAGGTTGAAGGTGTTGTAACTGCACCGACAACTTAAGGAGGGGAAAGCGTTGAAAAAATTTAGTAAAAAAATATCAGGCTTCACCCTCATTGAGCTTATCATTGTAATGGCAATTTTCTCAATTCTTCTTGTTGGTGCAATTTCATTGATAGGACCTGTACAGAGAATATTCAAGACTACAAGTAATTCTGAAAAAATCGGTTCATATATCAATACAGCACAGCAATATGTTGAGGATTCTCTTAAGTTCTCTGAATATCTCTGGATATACACAGATCTTGATGAAGCTTATATTGAAAGAGAAGTTGAAAACTACTTTGATACATTTTATAAAGATATTATAAGATTTGATGGCAAAAACCCTGAATTCATCGAGGGAAATATAAGAGTAATGTGTCTTGAGAATAACAACGGCGGACAAATTACAATGTCTGAATATGGATTTGCAAATAATTCATTGAAAACTCCGATAGGTCCTAATGATCAGTTGCCACAGGCGTTCTTTACAAGACCAACAACAAGGGTAGAGAATTTCTTCAAGTATTCTCTTGGTGTCAATGAACTTGTAAAAACAAATGATGCTACAGGTGAAAGAGTTTACTCATTAAGTAATGATAAGAATAATACTCAAATTACAGGTACTGATGTAACAAAGATGAATTTAACTCTTAGCGTACTTGCAGCTCAGGAAGATACAGGTAAAATTGCAGGAACAGATTATAGTTATTCAACATTTGCAATTCCTACTCAGATATCAGTTGCAAGTATTCCGCTTATGAATATCAATTATAATAGCACACTTACAAGAATAAAGCTTGAACCTACAAAGACACTTAACGACCTTAAGGCAGCAGGTCACAATGACTGGGTTACAAGTGGCCTTGCAAGAGTAGTGTCAAGAACAGATACAAGCACATATTCATATATGCTTCTTGAAGATGCTTTTGATCCTGCTGATCGTGTTGTAGGTGCTACAAAGACTGATTTCCAGGATTTGGATAAGAATATTTACTTTATTTATTCTTATGTTGATGAAATAACAGCATAAAATCTGAAAACACATAAAAAAACAGGCAGCAGTTAAATGCTGCTGCCTGTAATTTTTATTGACTTAATTGGCTTGTAATTATTTGTCAGTTTTCTACAATAAGTAATGATAAGTACCACTGGGCAATTCGTTCACCCCATAAAGCACTGATTGCAATTCCCATTGCGAGATATGGTCCGAATGCAAATTTGGATTCTCCCGTGACTCTCTTGTAAATTATTCCGCACACTGCTGCAAGAATAATTCCAAGGAATGCTGAAACGATAATAGCTTTTGTTCCAATAACAGCACCCGCTGCAAGCATAAGAAGTGTATCGCCGAGTTCTATTCCTCGTATACCTTCTTCTTTGCATCTTTTGTAAAATAATCTGCAAGACTCTCCTATAATAAAGAAAGGAACGCTGATACATAATGCACCGATTATTCTTTCTGAAAGTGTAAGAGTATCGGTCAGAAGATGAAGAGGAATTGAAAGAAGGAAGATAAGAGCAAGAATTATCGGCTCCATTTCAAGTGTATCCCAGTCCATAAAACCAATAACAATAAGTAATGCGAATAATACACAGGTTATTATGGATTCAGCATTAAGATCCTTGACGTAAAAAACAAGCATAAACGTAAATCCTGTAAGACTTTCAACGATTGGATATCTTGCTGAGATTTTTGCTTTGCATTTGTGGCATTTGCCTCTAAGAAGAAGCCAGCTGAAAACAGGAATCAGATCGATGACTCTGATTTTCTCACCGCAGCTCATGCAGTGAGAAGAGCGTTTGATTAATGATTCATTGTTTGGCAGACGTATGATAACTACGTTCAGAAAGCTTCCGACACAAATGCCGAAAAGAAAGACAATAACGTAAAACATAATGTAGAATGGTGCATCCATAAATTCACTTTTAAGTATGCTTTCATATTCCATTGTGTTTACCCCCTTTTAAATAATTTTGTCATGTTTATATTATAACATAGATTTAAAAAAAAACAAGTAAAATTCAATAAATATATGGAGGTTTATCATGAGAAATATCAGAATTGGTGATTATCTTGTAGAACAGAACCTGATTAGTCAGGAACAGCTCGAACAGGTTCTTGCAGCACAGAGAGAATCACAGGGCACAAAGCGTTTCGGTGAGCTTGTTGTAGAACTCGGCTTCATGTCAGAAGTTAAGTTTGCACAGGCACTCGCTGGCAAGCTCAAGGTTCAGTATGTTGACCTTGCAAACATCGAAATTGACTATGAGGCTGTAAGAAAGGTACCTGAAGCATTAGCAAAGAAGCACACAGTTATTGCTATCAATATTCAGGGTAAGCGTCTTACTGTTGCTACAGATGACCCGATCAACTTCATTATTCTTGAAGATATCAAGGTTTCAACAGGTATGGACACAGTTCCTGTTCTTGCAACAAAGTCTGCTATTAACAAGGCTATTGGTAAGTGCTATTCAATGCAGAATGTTGACAGCGTTCTCGAAGGTGTTCAGCAGTTCGGCGATTCTGCTGATGAAGAGGATGACGGCTCAAGAGACAGAGTTGAAAGTGCTCCTATCGTTAAGCTTGCTACAACAATCGTTGAAAACTCATTCAGAGCTGACGCTACTGATATTCATATTGAACCATTCAAAACATATACAAGAATCCGTATCCGTGTAAACGGCGACCTTGTTGAACTTATGAACGTTTCAAATGTTGTTCATAACTCACTTACAACACGTCTTAAGCTCATAAGCGGTATGAATATCGCTGAAAAGCGTATCCCTCAGGACGGACGCTTCACACAGGTTGTTGACGGCACTACTCTTGATGTCCGTGTATCAGCACTTCCTACAGTAAACGGCGAAAAGATAGTTATCCGTATTCTTTCAACAGGTCAGATTGCTCTTCGTAAGATTACTGACCTCGGTATGACTGATTACAACTATCAGCTCTTTGAATCAATGATCAAGTGTCCTCACGGTGTTATCCTTGTAACAGGACCTACCGGTTCAGGTAAAACAACAACTCTTTACGCTGCTCTCGGTGAGCTCGCTAAACCACACGTTAACGTTATTACTGTTGAAGACCCTGTCGAAAAGAATATCGACGGTATCAATCAGGTTCAGGTTAATACAAAAGCAGGTATGACTTTTGCCGCTGCTCTTCGTTCTATTCTCCGTCAGGACCCTGATATCGTAATGATCGGTGAAATGCGTGACTCTGAAACTGCTGATATCGGTATCAGAGCTGCTATTACAGGTCACTTGGTTCTTTCAACACTCCATACAAACGACGCTGCTTCAACAATCGTTCGTCTTGTAGATATGGGCGTTGCTCCTTATATGGTTGCTACATCACTTATCGGTGTTATCGCTCAGCGTCTTGTTAAGGTTCTTTGTCCAAGTTGCAAACGACCAAGAATGTCAACAGACGAAGAAAACAAACTTATGAAGATTGATCATTCAGTTACAGTTCACGATGCTTGTGGTTGTCCTGATTGTAACAATACAGGTTATAAGGGAAGAACTGCTATCCACGAAATTATCCACTGTACATCAGGCGTTTCAACAATTATCGCACAGGGTGGCGGTAAAGAACAGATTGAAGAGGTTGCTAAGCGTAACGGCACAAAGCTCCTCAGAGATAACGTTTCAGAGCTTGTTCAGAGAGGCGATACATCAATCGATGAGCTTATCAGAGTAACATACGCTGTTTAATTAATTTGAGGAGGATTATATAATGGGTATTCAAATTCATAGAATTCTTGACGAAGTAAGACTTTTAGGCTGTTCTGACTTGCATTTCACAGTTGGTATAGCTCCTGTCGTTCGTCTCAATGGTATGCTCAGAACAATGAGAGCGCAGTATCCTGAAATGGATGAGGAACAGATTCTCGATATCGTTAATCAGATGACTAACGAGGCTCAGGCTAAGAGTGTTGCTGCTCATAAAGATACTGACTTTTCATTCACAACAAGAAGCGGATACCGTCACCGTGTAAATATCTACTTCCAGAGAGGCTGTACAGCAATCGCTATCCGTCTTCTCCGTAATGATATTCCTACACTTGAGGATCTCGGACTTCCACCGATTCTTGCTGATTTCGCTATGCGTCCAAGAGGTCTTGTTCTTGTAACAGGTCCTACAGGTTCAGGTAAGTCAACAACTCTTGCAGGTATGATGGACTTCGTAAACCTCAATAAATCAGCACATATTATTACTGTTGAAGACCCTATCGAATATGTTCACGAGCATAAACGCTGTATGATTAACCAGAGAGAAGTTGGCGACGACGTTCCTGACTTTGCAGGCGCATTAAGAGCTGCTCTCCGTGAGGACCCAGACGTAATCCTCGTAGGAGAAATGCGTGACCTTGAAACAGTTCAGGCTGCTGTAACAGCTGCTGAAACAGGTCACCTTGTAATGTCAACACTTCATACAACAAGTGCGGCTGATACAATCAACCGTATCATCGACGTTTATCCAGAACATCAGCAGCAGCAGATCCGTACACAGCTTGCTAATATTCTCGTAGGCGTTATTTCACAGACTCTTATTCCTAAGAAGGATGGAAGCGGACGTATTGCCGTTATGGAAATCCTTAATGTTACGGACGCTTGTGCTGCTATGATTCGTGATAATAAGATTCACCTTATCCAGTCAGCTATTCAGTCAGGTAAGTCACAGGGCATGATGAGTCTTGACCAGGAGCTTGCAAGATTTGTTCATAATAATGTAATTTCTGAACAGGATGCTCTTGAAAAGTGTCAGGATAAGCAAGAATTCTACCGTTTCTTACACGCTATGTAATATCTCTGTAACCTTTATTTGTCTAATATGACGAAAAAACATCGGTTTTGAACGTTGAAAATTTCCTATTCGTAAAAGTTTGTTCACAATTGATTAATTTTCTCGAAAACTATTGACAAATTATTGGTTGCGTGATATACTATATACATAAGGAGGACATAAACAGTTCACACAAAACTGAATGTCCTAAAACACAGAATCTGTTTAATAGGTACTAAACAGATAAAACAAAAAATTTTTTAAAGGGAGGGTTTTCTTATGAAAACTAAAAAAGTAAAAGGCTTTACACTCATCGAGCTCATCGTTGTTATCGCTATCATCGGTGTTCTCGCAGCAATCCTCGTTCCATCAATGCTTGGCTACGTTAAGAAGTCAAAGATCCAGGGTGCTAACTCAACAGCTTCATCAGTTTACAAGGCTATAAACTCAGCTCTTACAGAACTTGATGAAATGGATGAAACTTATAGTCCTGCTGGTGCATCTCCAACATGGGTTTCATGTGATACTGGTTGGGCAGGCGCTAATAATAATACTGCTGGCGCAACATTCGGCGCTGGTGACTTCTATCTTCTTATCAAGAACTATTTTGGCGATGTAAAGAAGATTAAGGCTGGTCAGTGTATGGCTTACCTTGATGATATGGCATGCTACGGTGTAGCTGTTAAGTCAGGTAAGTATTATGGTTCATACCCATCAATTTATACTTCATCAAACTATGGTAGTGGTAAGACATATAACCCAACTGATCTTACAGATGTACAGGGTCACGTTTCTGATGCTATTAAATAAGATTTGTTAATAATCTTAAATCCCTCTCATATGAGAGGGATTTTTTTGTTGTTATATTATCAGATAAGACACTAACTAATATTAAACATAACCATAATAAAAGGAGGCTTCACAGCCTCCTTTATTGATTATATTTACTTTCTTATTCTTGCTCTTATATAGCTTTCAAGGTGGTCAATAGTACCGTCAATTCCAAGTCGTGTGCTGTTTATACTGAGGTCATAAAGTCTTGAATCACCCCAGTGGCTTGAACAGTGATAATTGTGATAACGTTTTCTTTTTCTGTCTTTTTTATCAATAAATGCCTTTGCCTTATCCTCAGAAAGCTCGTAAAGCTCCATTATACGCTTAATTTTAGCGTCCATATCAGCAAGAACAAATAATGAAATAAGTGCAGGATGACCTTTTAATTTTGATTCTGAGCATCTTCCGAGTACTACGAATGATTCTCCACTCTGAGCCTTTTCACGAATAAATTCAAACTGCATTTCTGCGATATTGTCCTCGATAGAGTTGCTGTACCCACGGACTGTTCTTGACAGAAGCTTTGACTTTGGACTTTCATTATACTTTTCGATTTCTTCGTGTGCAAGACCTGTTTTTTCTGCGATTTCTGTAATAAGATGACGGTTGTAAACGGGAATATTAAAGCGTTTGCCAAGCTCTTCGGCAATATGGCGTCCGCCGCTTCCGAATTCACGTCCTACAGAGATAATAAACTGTTCCATTTCAGAACCTCCTTTATATATTTGTTTTATACTTCTACTCCGCCGCAGTAGCGGATAAATACATAGATCATAGATACTGTAATAACAATTACTGTTGCGGGAGCAGCTGATTTACAGTATTTGCCCCAGCCGATAGGATAACCTTTCTTTGCGGCAATTGATGTACCGACAACGTTAGCTGACGCACCGATTGGAGTAGCGCTTCCGCAGATGTCTGTACCGATTGAAAGTGTCCAAGCAAGGCAAGAAAGCATTGGTGAATTTGTGCCTGCAAGGCTCTTAATAATAGGAAGCATAGTTGCGGCAAATGGGATGTTATCAACAAATGCACTTGCAATTGCTGAAATCCACATAATAACAGCAACCATGATGTAGATGTTGCCGCCGCTGATTTTACCAATAAATGAAGCAATGGCTTCAAGGATACCTGTCTGTTCAAGTCCGCCAACTACAATGAAAAGTCCTGTAAAGAAAATGAGTGTCTGATAGTCAACTTTTTTAAGAATAATAAGAACATTCTTTCCTGCTGTAATAAGAGTGATTATAGCAATAAAAGTGCCTATGAATGCAACTGTAAGACCTGTCATAGAGTGTGTAACAAGAAGCACAACTGCGATTGCGAATATTACACAGCTTATTGTGAAGTCTTTTTTGCTTTCGATAGCGTCTGAAGGATTAGGGATGGTTGAAAAATCAATTTTTTCTCCTGCTTTTGGAAGAATAGCCTTGCGGAAAATGATGTAGTAATAAAGAATAATAAATACAAGACAGATACCTGCGATAACACCTGTGTTTGTGAGAAAGTCGAAGAAAGAATATCCGAGACCTGTACCGATAATAATATTAGGTGGGTCACCGCACATTGTAGCGGAGCCGCCGAGGTTTGCACAAAATACTTCTGCAAGAATCATAGGAACAGGGTCAATTTTGAGGAGCTTTGCAAGCTCAATTGTAACTGCAGCAAGGAAAAGGATTACTGTAATACTATCAATAAACATTGAAAGCACAGCTGACATAATCATAAATGTTAAGAAAAGCGGAATTGGCTTATAGTTTACAAGCTTTGCAAGCTTAAGACAGAGCCATCTGAAAAATCCTGCTTTTGCCATACCCTCAACCATAATCATCATACCGCCGAGGAAGATAATTGTTGCCCAGTTGATACCTGTTGAAGATTCTCCGCCCTCACCTGAGGTAATCCAGAAATCTTTTGTAATAATACCTTTGAGATTAAGTGTTTCAAAAAGAGCATCTCTGCTTTGCATTGCTACACCAAATACAAGGATGATTGTAAGTACACCTGCGCCGAGTGTAACCCAGTGCTTTTCGATTTTTTCGCTTATCATAACGCCGAACATTATGACAAAAATTGCGACTGCAAGGATCTGTGCTGTTAACATAAAAAAGCCTCCTATATAATGTGTTCATAGAACAACAAAACTATTTTACATTATAGCACAATTGAGAAATCAAATCAAGTGATATATCGTTTTTTTACATATTATAGCCATTTTTACTTTTCAGTTCTGCTTTTTGGTGCATTTTGTCAATAGGGGATAATTGATTCATAAGATTCAATTTTATCTGTTTGAACAAACCATGATTTTGATACTTTTGCTTAAGCTTCTATCAAAAGTATCATTGCGCCAGACGTTTGCTTCTGGATGCTCTTGGCGCGACGGCTGGTGACGATTGTGACAAAGAATAATTGCACACAGCTTTCTGTTATCAATCTGTTATCAAAAGACAAAAGAAAATCCCGTATTTCTCATTTTTTGAAAAATACGGGATATTTTATCGCTTTTAAAAGCTCACAGCTGCGCCGTATCATAGAACTGTGTTCAAAGTTTACTTGCAATAGGCGCAATTGCCAGTCCGGGCTCCGGACTTACTCCCACTCGCTCCCGACAAACCTGTCTTAAACAAATCTGTATAGGAGATTTAGGCTATAGTATTTGTATTACTTGAATTATCCATAGATTATGGACTATCAGATTTTATGTTGCCATATTGTTGCCGAGGCTTTCAGAAAACTTCTTTTCAATTGAAGTTTTTAACTTTGTTAGTGTATCACACATTTTGCATAATTTCAATAGAATTATTTCATTTTTTTCTGATTATACAAAATATTTTTTGTTTTAACTGTTTGTTTTGGTGATTTGAGTTTTATGACTTGCTTTGTAATGTCGAGATTGAGTTTAGGAGTATAGATTGAGTTTAGGAGTATAGTTAGAGGATTAGGAAGCAAGCTACTTCATCACCCTTTCAGAAATTTCTCCGATAATTCCGGTAACGTCATCACCGCATTTACAGTATTCGTTGTAAGCGTAATATCCGCCGTAAATGCTGTAAGTCAGCCTGATATTGAAGTCAATATCGTCCTTGTACTGCGGATAATGTGCATATATGGTTTCCTTCAGTGAAGCCTCAATTTTTAACGGAAGCTGTCCTGCACGGGTGCCCGTGAAAATGGTGCTGATAAGCGAATTTTGTGCGCTGTATCCAAGAAAAAGCTTTTTTGTAAAACCTGTGGGGTCTGTCAGGATTTCTTCTGTGTTATCAAAGCTTTTCACAACCTCGGATATCACTTCATTCTCGATTTTATCCGATAAATCATACACATCGTGATAATAAACATAGAATGTTGACTTGTTTATCTGTGCCTTTTCGCAAAGCTCCTTTACTGTAATTTTTTCAAGTGGCTTTCTTGCACGAAGCTCAATAAAAGCGTTGTAAATGCTCCGCTTGGTTTTTTCAATTCTGTAACCCATAGAGGTATCCTTTCCGACTATTTGTGGCAATCGTCGGGTTTCCGACGCTTGTCCGAAACCGATGGTTGAAGTCCGTTCTTTTCTATATTATACTATATTTCAGAGAGAATAACAACTACTGTCTTTTTGGAGGTCAATATGGACTACTACGGCTTTTATATCGGAGAAGAATTTGAGGCATACAAATATCTCGGTGCACATCTTAACGCTGACGGAGTAACCTTCCGTACCTTTGCACCAAACGCTGTTAAAATTTCGGTTATCGGTGAGTTCAACAGTTGGACAGAAACACCGATGAATAAGGTCTATGACGGCAACTTCTGGGAGTGCAGTATTTCGGGTGTAAAATCGGGAGATATGTATAAGTACCGCATTTACAAAAAGGATGGCACATTCGCCGACCACTGCGACCCTTACGGCTTTTATGCAGAGCTTCGCCCTAATACCGCTTCAAGAGTTTTTGACCTTGGAAAATACAAATTCAAGGATAAGAAATGGCTGTCGAAGCGAGGCGGTTTTGAGAGCAAGGCTGTCAATATTTACGAGCTTCATTTCGGCTCGTGGAAAAGAAAATCCAATGAAGCTGACGACTGGTACGGATACACGGAGCTTGCCGATTTGCTGATACCGTATCTGAAAGAAAACGGCTACAACTATATTGAGCTTATGCCGCTTAATGAGTACCCTTGTGATGAGTCGTGGGGGTATCAAGCAACGGGATTTTTCTCTGCAACCTCACGTTACGGCAATCCCGACGGACTTCGTGAATTTGTGGATAAGTGCCACAAAAACAACATTGGTGTGATAATGGATTATGTTCCTGTGCATTTTGCCGTTGACGACTATGCGTTGTGGAATTACGACGGTACTGCTCTTTACGAATACCCTCATTCCGACGTTGGCAGAAGCGAATGGGGCAGCTGTAACTTTATGCACTCCCGCGGCGAGGTGAGAAGCTTTCTGCAATCTGCGGCATACTTCTGGCTGAACGAATTTCACTTTGACGGACTGCGAATGGACGCTGTCAGCAACCTTATTTACTGGCAGGGGAATTCCGAGCGTGGTGAGAACAAAACTACCATTGAGTTCATTCAGAAAATGAACAGCGGACTGAAAAAGCGTCTGCCCGATATTATGCTGATTGCCGAGGACTCCTCTGCATACAGCGGTGTAACAAAGTCTGTTTCCGAGGGCGGTCTTGGCTTTGATTTCAAGTGGGATTTGGGCTGGATGAATGATACGCTGGACTATTTCCGTTTACACCCGTCTGACCGCACTCCATGCTATCATAAACTCACATTCAGTATGATGTATTTTTACAACGAGAAATACATACTCCCCCTTTCCCACGATGAGGTTGTTCACGGCAAGGCAACTATCGTGCAGAAAATGAACGGCGATTATGAGCAGAAATTTCCGCAGGCAAGGGCGTTGTACTTATATATGCTTTGCCACCCCGGAAAGAAGCTGAATTTTATGGGGAATGAGATTGCCCAGTTCAGAGAATGGGACGAAAAACGTGAACAGGACTGGGATTTGCTGAAATATCCGAGTCACGATGCTTTTCACCGCTATATTATGGAGTTGAATAGGATTTATCTTGAAAATCCTGCACTCTATGCCGATGATTACAGTACAGACGGCTTTGAATGGCTGGATTGCCACAGCGAAGAAAAATGCGTGTATGCGTTTTTACGAAGAGGCAAAAAGCAGACACTCCTTGCAGTGTTCAATTTCTTCGACAAGGCTGTGGATTACAAGCTGAAGCTTGATGATATTTCTTCGCTTGAACTGCTGATTGACAGCAATGAGCCACGATTTGGCGGAGAGTTCGGAGAAACTGTGCTGCCGAGAATTAAGAATGGAACTGTAACTTTCAATCTGTCCGCATTTTCGGGACAGGTTTATGTAGTGTAAAATATGAAATTAAAAAACACGGTGTCTTTGTCAGTGAAGATACCGTGTTTTTAGCAAATCGTTATAATAAACCTTTTCATCTATTCAGCGTATGCTTTCTCGGATTCAAAAACTCCTGTAATTGCTTTGTGAGATTAAGCTTCTCAATGAAATCAAGCACCTTCTGATACTTATTCTTCCATTCGCTGATTTCTTTTTGGAGTGAAGCAATCGTCAGCTTCTCCTTCACGGATTTCAACGAGCTGTTCTCCTGCTTCAGAGCCGTGTTTTCCTTTTCAAGTTGTGCGTTTTTATTGGCAAGCTCTTGCTTCGCGTTTTTCAGCGTTGCAATTTTGCTGTTCAGCTCCTTTTCCTTGCTCTCCGCCGCAATCTGCTTTTTCGCAAGGTCGGTAAGCTTCTTGAAATCATCGGGAGCAACGGAAATATTACCACCGAACATTGTTTTCTTCACCTGAATATCGTCAATATCCTTGATTTTGCTTGTTTTCTTCGTCGCTGTTGCAAGAAGAGCCGTACTCTCCGCAAGCGTAGCTTCCTTTTCGGCAATATCCTCATCAAGCTGACCGACAGCCTCTTTCTTTTCCTGATACTCGCTGTCAAGCTTGTCAATTGTGTCCTCGACTTCATCCAGTAGCTGCTGACGATGTTTTAACTGCTTGTCCGTACATTCAATTTTATTTTCAAGTCGTGCTACCTCTTTGGTACGCTGTTGCTTTTTTAAATCCAGCACGGATAAATGCTCATTGTGCGTGCCGAGTTGTTCCCACTCGATATTTCGGGAACGCATAAGCTGTGCAAGGCATTCCTTTTCGCTGTCAATCCACAGCTTGCAGGCAGTGTTGAATTTCCCCTCGCCTTTGAAGCCTTGCTGTTCCAGAGCCTTTGTCAGCGACACTCTTGTGGAAAGTCCACGTTTCTGCTCCGTTGCAAAGGGAACGAAGTCGATGTGAATATGCGGTGTTGCTTCGTCAAGATGAATAACCGCATTGAATACACGTAAGTGCGGATTTCGTGCCTGAAATTTCTCGGTGAACTCCCGAAGAAGCTCGGTTGCGACCTTGCCCATATCAGAGCCGACAGACGTATCGTCCTGATTGCCGATTTGGAAAATGACCTCGTGGTACTCCTGTTCCTGACGGCTGTGGCGGATATGCTCGTGATAATCCTTAATAATCCTGTCCTTGCGTTTTTGCTTGGCGTTGTACTCGGCGAGAGCCTTGTCGAACAGCTCGTGATAGACCTGTCCGATGTCGTCTTTGATAATGGTGATGTTGTCTTTTGTTCTGGTCGGGTCAACATTTTCACACAGGAACTCACGATTATTGTGAGGCAGGCTGTGCTTCTTGCTGATACGACCGCTGATTGTTCTTTTTTCGATAGGGATTGCTCCTTTCTTATTGAAATTTGTGGGTGGGTGTGATATAATAGATAAAAGTCAAATCGTAATTTAGGAGGTTTTTGAATGACTATACACGATATGCAAAACCTGAATAGAGATACCATAAAATATATATCTTCAGTAATAAAATCGGGAATGAAACTTCGTGAAGTCAGAAAGCTCTGTGAAGAATATTTACTTTCTCACGGTGCAGATTCCTTTTGGTATTGGGATGTAGGTGCATTTGTTTTTTGTGGAAAGGACACAGCAATATCAGTTTCAGGCAGAGAATATGAAACCTCTGATGCAGAGATTTGCGAAAATGACATTATTACAATTGATTTAAGTCCTCAGAACAATAATATTTGGGGTGATTATGCCCGTACTATTGTAATTGAAAATGGCAAAGTTACAACAGATGTTTCAGATATTCAAAACAGCGAATGGCGTGAGGGGCTGCAAGTTGAAGAGTATCTTCATAAAGTTATGAAAGAATTTATAACTATTGATACGACATTTGAAGAATTATACTATTACATCAATTCCATAATCGCTGAAAAAGGATATATTAATCTTGATTTTATGGGTAATCTCGGACATTCTATTGAGATGAATAAAAACGATAGAATTTATACTGAAAAAGGAAACTCAATAAAACTATCATCGGTAAGAGCGTTTACTTTTGAGCCGCATATTAGTTTACCAAATTCTCCGTATGGCTTTAAGATGGAGAATATTTATGCGTTTGAGAATGGCATATTATTTGAAGAATAGACAATTAAATTAGGTGCTATTGCTATTTCTCGTAATGATTTCCAATTTATTGATTGAAACTAATATCGCCTTTGTTACTTTCTGCGAAAGTAACGCAAAGATACTTTTGACATCCGCTGGGGCTTCTATCAAAAGTATCATTGCGCCAGACGTTCCCTCTGGACTCCCTTTGCGTGACGGTTGGTGACGGTTGTGACGGTTATTTACACACCGCCGCCGCTATCATAAAAACCGTCACAGCTGTCACGAACTGTCACGGACAGCCGATTGAAAGTGCAGTTCAATCCTGCGTCCGTCGTGAGTACGGCTGCTCTTGTAAACAATGCCGTACTCATTAAAAAGCCGACTTGCGTTGACATTCAGCTTTTTTGTAATTGCGTTCACGGGAATTGTCATAAATTAAAATAACGGAGAAATAAAGATGGATTCTTATAAAAAATTTTTAGAGTATTTTCAAATATCAAAAGAGGATTTTTTTGATTGGGGAATAAAAGCTACTATCTTTCCACCTTTAGAAAGAGTTCAAAAGGAATGGGGAGAATTAAAGTTTAGGATTTTTAACGATAAGCCAGTATACATACGAGGTTATGGGCGTGATGCACATGGCACACAATTGTATTTGGATCTATATAAATATTTGTTCAACAATAAATCCATATTAAAAGATCCCAGTAATAATACTGCACCAACAAGGCTTATTGAAAAATCTACAGGATTAAAAAAGAATAAAACGATTTATAATTATCAAGTCTCACACATCTGGGGTAAGACAAAAAATGTATTTCTATTTGAAGCTCCTTGGAATATATGCTATGCTCCTAAGATTATGGATCCTTTTACAGGTCATGAGGCTATGGGTGATTTACCTGCCGAATATAAAGAGGCTTTTATTAGAAAAGTATATGAAATTTATGAAAACTATATTGCTGATTACAACAGAATATTAGTTGATAATGAAGTTGGAGAAAAATTGAATGAATATCTATATTCAATAAAAACTAATTTAAGCACTAAAGAATATGAACGCTTTTGTAAAGATGTTAAGGATGAACTATCACCAATATCTTTATAAATATGAGATGACTGCTCCGCACCTGCGCCAACAGGTGCAATGAGAGTGGTTATTTCTTCTTTTATGGTCATTCACATTCTCCTTTCAAGCCATAGAGTGTGGTGTTGATGAGCCGTATCGTTTCAAGCAGTTCAGCGTCAATTTTTGCACCATTTTCAATGCGCTTCAGCTCTGACAGCACCATTTCAAGATTGATTTTCAGTTGCTTGTAAACCCTCGGATTGCCCTGAACAACAACATCACGGTTCATACATTTGCGATAGCAGTATTCCTGCTTTGGAAGTCCCGATAAAGCAACGGCACGGTTAAGCTCCTCGAATTCTTCGGGCGATACTCTGAAACCTACGGTTATGCTTCTGAAAAGGCATAGAATGAAACAGGTTTGTCCATCATTTCATAGGAGAACTTCTTGTATTCGTCTTGCGTCCAGAACTGCATTTCCTTTGATTTTGCTTTACCCATATTACCGACCTTTGCGGCAGGATTTGAAGATAAGCCATAGAACTTGACAGCGTGGTTGAAGATTGCCGATAGCTG